>DASTAE010000233.1:0-68802 GCA_035712985.1 Actinospica sp. | reverse complement strand
GCCGGACTTGAGGGTCACCGAGGACATCGGGCCCATGGACAGGTCGGAGACGTCCACGCCCTGCATGGTGGTCTGGTTGAAGTTGAAGCTGCCCGACGGCGGGCCGGCCGAGAAGCCGCCGCCGCCCGAGCCACTGCCGCTCCGGGAGAACCCGCCGGTGCCGCCGGTGGACGAGGTGTCCGGCCGCTGGGTGAAGGACTGGGTCAGCGAGCCGCTGATGTTGAAGTCGACCAGCGAGATGCTGCCCACCGCGCCGGAGACGCCGGACAGGGCCTTGATCTTCGTCAGGGTGGTCGTGGCGAGCGTGCCGGAGCCGGGCGCCACCGAGGCGGTGTCCTGCGCTGCCTGCGTGGTCTTGGTGCCGGTCGTGCTCTGCGACTGGCCCCTGAAGTTGAAGTTCCCGCCGCCGCCGGAGCCGCGGGTGGCGGTCTGCGTCACGGTGATGTCCGTGCCCACGCCGTACAGCGACTTCAGCACGTCGTTCTGCGCCACCTTGACGCCCGACGACGCGGCGCTGACCGCGATGGTCAGGCCGATGCCGAGCGCCAGGCCGAGCGCGATGACAAGGGCTTGTCGACTGCGTCTGCGCAGCTCCCGGCCCAGGTAGGTGAAGAACATCTCTATGGCCCCTGATGAGTAGGTCGAGGACATGCCATTACGACCTAGGAATCTGGACCCGATGCCTTCGGGCGGTGTTAACGCGAAATGAGAAGCGGATGAGTGCGGGCCTCGGGAAATGATTCTTGGCTTAATCTCAGACATTGAACGGCTGCGCGCGCGGGCCGCGGGCGCAGCGGGCGCTCCGCTATGCTGGCCCGATCCTGGCGGCCCCGGCCGCCGATGATGCGTGACGGGGGACGACTCGCATATGGCTGAGGTACGACCGGACCCGGTGGCGGCGGCGCGGGCCGCGCTCGCCGAGGCCGAAGGGGTGTTCGGGCCCGACCATCCGCACGCGGTGAAGCTGCGGACCAAGATCGCCGAGGCGCTGAACGCGGCCGGCCGGTACGCCGAGGAGCTGCCCGAGCGGGAGCGGGTGCTGGCCGAGCTGATGGCGCGCAACGGCGCCGAGGACAACGACACGGCGGTCGCCTCGCACAACTACGGGTTCTGTCTTTATCGCAACGACCGGGCCGAGGAGGCCGTCCCGTACCTCGAGCGCGCGCGGCGGGATATCGCGCCTTTCGTGAAACCGCACGGCGCCGCGCTGTTCTTCCTGTGCCGCAATCTCTCGACCGTGTACGAGGCGGCCGGCCGCGGCGGCGACGCGATCGCGGTGCTGGAGGAGATCACCGACGAGCAGCGCGATCTGACGGTGGTCGACGCGAAGGCGCTGCGCGGCGCGCGCGTGACGCTGACGGAGCTCTACCGCCGGGTGACCGGCCCGGGGGCCGAGCAGGCGCGCGCGAAGGGCGAGGCGCTCTGGCGGCTGATCGTGAAGACGCAGGAGCAGAGTTCGGGGCCGGACGATCCGCAGACTTTGCGCGAGCTCAATCAATTCGCCGTCTACTACGCGAAATCCGGTCAGCAACGCAAAGCTCTGCCTCTCTATCAGAAGACCCTCGAAGTACGCGAGCGAGTGCTCGGGCCGGAGCATGCGGAGACCCTGCTCTCACGCGGCAATCTCGGCATCTGCCACGCGGCGCTCGGCGACCGCGCTACGGCGGTACGGTACTTCGAGCCGCTGTACGAGCGGCGGCTGCGGCTGCTCGGCGCCGAGCACGAGGATACGCTCGACACCCTGGACCGGCTCGCAGTCTGCCTCTACAACCTGCAGCGGTATCACGAGGCTGAGACGTATTTCGGCCGGCTGGTCGGGTTGCGGGAGAAGCTCGGCGGCGCGGACGACCGGGAACGGGCCACGTATCTGCACTGGCTGGGCTGGTCGCAGTACCACGGACGGCGCTACGGTCCGGCGATCGACTCGCTGCGCGCCTGCCTGGCCGACCGGGAGCGCATCCTCGGCGCCCAGCACAGGGACACTCTCACCGCCCGGCACGACGTCGGCGACTTCTACCAGGCCCGCGGCGAGTACGACGAGGCGATCCCGCTGCTGGAGCGCGCGCTCACGGACCGCGTGAAGCTGCTCGGGGCCGACCACGCGGACACCGTCAAGACGCGCTCGGTGCTGGCCAAGGCGCTCGACGGCGCCGATCGGGACGACGAGCGCGCGGATCGGCGCCGGGAGAACGTCGCGTCGCTCGAGCGGACGCACGGACCGGACGCCGCCGAGACCATCAAGGCCCTGCTCCACCTCGGCTACGCGGAGAAGGACGCCTTTCGCTGCCCCGAGGCCGTCGCTGCGTACGCGCGTGCGCTGGCGGCCGGGGAACGCGCGCTCGGCCCCGAGCACGCCGACACCGTCGAGGCGCGCCGCTGCCTCGCGTTCCGGCACATGTGGGCCGGGCGCTTCCGTGCGGCGATACCGCTGTTCCTGCAGGTCCACGAGAACTTCAAGCGCAATCAGGGCGCCGAGGACGGCGACACCCTGGACATCCAGTGGTCGTTGGCCCGCTGCCGCGACGGCCTCGGCGAGGCGGATCAGGCCCTTGCGGAGTACCGCGCGGTCCTCGCCCTCGCCGAGCGGAACCTGCCGGTGGACAACCGGATCCGCAGCACGCTCGGCGCCGACCTGAGCGGACCGATACCCGAGGCCTGGCGGCACCGGCCGGTGCTCACCGGGCGCCGGCTGTGGCAGGTCGCGCTCGGGGCCGTGGTGTCCGCCGAGGTCGAGGACCAGGGGTCCACCCTCGACACGCTGTATTCGAGCCGCTGGCTCGACGGCCACAACACCGCGAACTCGATGCGGAGCTGGTGGGGCATCGACTCGCGCGCGCAACTGCTGGGCTCCCTCACGACCCTGGAGACCGCCGGGCAGCGGGGCCGTCTCGCCGCCGAGCTCGGGCACGAGCCCCTGGCCTGGGACGTCGCCCGATACGTCAACAACGTGCGCGACGGCGTCACGGTCGGCTGGCTCGGTGAATCAGAGGCCTGGCTTCTCTTGGATAGGATCACCGCGGTGACCCTGACCTCCTACGACTCCTGGCCGGCCTTCGCCGCCGACTACTTCGCCGGCCGTCGGCTGTGGCAGAACCTCGACCCCGATGCGCCGGAGACCTGGCCGCTGCGGCATCGCCGCAAGGCCGAGGCCGTGCAGCGGCTGCTCGATCCGGCGAACGCCGACAGTGTCTTCAACCGCGCGCCGTGGGGAGCCGTCTGATGGAAGAGCCGGTCCTCGACGTCTACGCGTACCCCGAGCCGTGGCGTGTCCCGAACGGCACGCTCGAGAAGGTCACGCGGCGCGCCAAGGCTCTGATGGACGATCCGCGCGCCGACGGGCAGCCCGAGGTCGTGCGCAACGAGCTCTCCCGGATCCTCGACTACCTGCTCGGCATCGGCGCGGTGCGCAGCGGCTCGCGGGTGGACATCGAGAAGGAGATCCTCGGCTCGTTCTACGATCCGCCGTGCCCGCCGAAGCGCGAGCCGGCGACGTGGGGCGTGGCCTGCACGGAGTGGCGTCCGCCGCACAACTTCGACCTGCACTCGCCGGACTGGTACCTCGAGCACCGGCAGGACGCGATCATGCTGGCCGAGGAGTGCATACGCGTCTTCGATCCGCTGGTGCCGCTGCGCGACCGGTCCAAGGCGCTGCTCGGCCTCTACGCGAAGGCCCCGGCGGACCACACGGAGTTCCCCGAGGAGCAGCGCAGGCTCTGGGCCGAGGCGGCCGACGACCGGGCCGTGCAGCTGCTCCCCGAGCTGGCCGGGCCGATCAGCCACCTCGGCTGGGTCGCCGACGGCTTCGTCGCGGCGTACGAATACCTGCGTGCCGCGATGCCGCAGGCGCCGGAGTCGTCGATCGCCGGCCTCTCCGGCCTGCTGCAGGCGCTCGGCCAGGACGCGCCTCCGGCCGAGCTGACGGCCGTGCTCGGCGACCGCGCGTCGCAGGTGCTCGCGCCGTGCGACATCGGCAGCGCCGCGCAGTGGACCAAGCAGACGCGCTCCTGGCTGGCGCGGGCCGTCGCCGCGGGCCAGGTGGAGGCGGCGCGCACGTGGGTGGACATGGCGGTGCGCCTGGTGTGCGCGGTGAAGGGCCTGCCGAACGACCCCGTGGACGTGGACGACTACATCGTGCAGGTCGGCGGCTTCACCTTCGACCGCATCCGGCTCACCCAGCCGCGGCGCGCGACCGAGAACCCGATCGCGGCCCGGTTCGCCCGGCGCGACGCGAAGCCGGAGGAGCCGGAACCGGGCGGCGAGGACGAGCTCGAATCCGCGCTCATCGGCCAGCAGGAGGCGGTCGCGGCACTGCGCTCGCTGGCCGCGCGGCCGGAGGGGCAGCTCAAGGTTCTGATCTCAGGACCCGACGGCACCGGCAAGCACGACCTGACCCTCGAGCTCGCGCGGATGATGCGCTCCCGCGGGCTCAAGGAGGACCCGCTGTGGCTCTCGGACGCGATCTTCGCCCGGCAGGCCGACGCGGTCTCGACCTTCCACAAGCTGGTGCGCGACTGCACCGGCGAGCGGCTGGTCGTGATCGAGAACCTGGACCAGATCGCGATCGATCCGCAGAACGGCGGCAGCCTCGCCGAGGAGCTGCACCGCCTGATCGACGTCTACCCGCGGCTGCACGTCGTCGCGCTCACCGAGCAGCACGGCGAAGAGCGGATCCGCCACGTGAACCCGGCGCTGCTGCAGCGCTTCGAGCTCATCCGCACCCGGGCCTTCGACGAGCACGGGTACGCGGAGCTGTTCACGCGCGCCGTCGAGGAGCGCGGCGGCACGGTGACCAGGCCGGCCGCCGTCGCCGCGGGCAGCCTGCTGGCGCGCACGGCGCCGTACCGGAACCTGCGCAACGCGCGGCTCGCGCACCGGCTCGCGGAGACCCTGCTGGCCGGGGTCGGCGGCGAGGCCCGCGGCGTGCGCAAGACGGACATCCCCGCGCCCGGCGCCTTCCTCGCCGACGCGAACTCGGGCGACCCGCTGGCCGAACTGCGCGCGATGGTCGGCGTCGAGGAGGTCAAGGAGGAGGTCGATCTCTGGCTCGCGCAGGCGGCGGCCGCGAAGCGTCGGCGCGAGAACGGCGTCGCGGTGCCGGAGCCTTCGCGCCACCTCGTGCTGACCGGCAATCCCGGCACCGGGAAGACGCAGGTCGCCCGGCTGATCGCGCAGATCTGCAAGAACCTCGGCGTGCTGTCCTCCGGCCATCTCGTCGAGGTCTCCCGGGTGGACCTGGTCGCCGACTACGTAGGCCAGACCGCCGCGAAGACCCGCCGCAAGATCAACGAGGCGATCGGCGGTGTGCTGTTCATCGACGAGGCCTACGCGCTCGTCGGCGACATCGGCAACGACTACGGCCCCGAGGCCATCAGCGAGCTGATCCGGCACATGGAGGACTCGCGCGAGGAGCTGCTGGTGATCGTCGCGGGGTACGAATCCGAGATGCACCAGTTCCTCGCGGCGAACCCGGGCCTGGCCTCGCGCTTCCCGACGACGCTGCGGCTGCCGGACTACACCGACGACCAGCTCCTGGAGATCCTCGGCGCGCAGGCCCGGACCGCGGGGCTCGAGCTCGGCCCCGGCGTGCGCGAGAAGGTCGGCGGCCTGCTGCTCAAGCAGTCGCGCGGCCGGTCCTTCGGCAACGCGCGGCTGATGCGCAACGTGCTCGACCGCGCGATGGCGCGGCAGGTGCGGCGGCTCTCCCTGCTCGAATCCGCGCCCACGCCCGCGGCGGAGCGGCTGCTCGCCGAGGACTTCCCGGAGACGCTCACCGGCCGGATCCGCACGAATCCGCCGGGCGATCCGCTCAAGGAGCTCGAGGCGATGGTCGGGCTCGCGGACGTCAAGCGCGAGGTCCGGATGCTGGCCGCGGGCGTCCAGGCCGAAACGCTGCGCCGCGAGGCCGGGCTGCCGGTGACGGCCCCGGCCCGGCACATGGTCTTCACCGGCAACCCCGGCACCGGCAAGACCGTCGTCGCGCGGGTGATCGCCGAGGTCTACGCGCAGCTCGGGCTGCTCTCCTCGGGCCACCTCGTCGAGGCCTCCCGCGCCGACCTGGTGGCCGGATACGTGGGCCAGACGGCGGCGAAGGTCGCGGGCGTGGTCCGGCAGGCGCTCGGCGGGGTCCTGTTCATCGACGAGGCGTACGCGCTGACGCCCGCCGCGCCCTGGGACTTCGGCCAGGAGGCCGTGGCCACGCTGCTGAAGCTGATGGAGGACAACCGCGGCGACCTGATCGTCATCGTGGCCGGATACGAGGCCGAGATGGCCGGCTTCCTGGCCAGCAACCCCGGCCTGGCCTCGCGTTTCCCGCTGCATCTCGGTTTCCCCGACTACGACGAGCGCGAGCTGACGGACATCTTCGCGGCGATGGCGGAGCAGGCCGGCCTCACCCTGGACGAGCGGCTGCACCCGGGCCTGCTCGCCCTGCTCCGCCCCGTCGCCCGCGACTCCTCGTTCGGCAACGCGCGGCTGATCCGCAACACCCTGGAACGCACCGTCGCCCGCCAGGCCCTGCGCATCACAGAACCCGGCTTCGACGGCGATGTCAGCCTGCTGACGGTCGAGGACCTCCCCGACGCGCTGGACGCGGACCGCGGACCGCTGCCGGGGATGTACCTCTAGCCGCCCCCGCTCACTGCGGCCAGCCGCTCCCGAGCCGGGTCGCGCTCAGGCCGGTGACCACGGCGGTGCCGCCGTTCGCGTAGGCCGCGACGCCGGTGCTGCCCTGGTCGGGGTAGATCTGGTCGGTCAGCGCGACCTGGCCGCCGTTCGCGAAGACCTCGACCGAGGAGGCGTCGACCAGGATCCGCAGCGTCACGGAATTGCCGTCGAGCGGCAGCTTCGCGCTCTGCACGCCCTCGAAGCCCAGCCCGAAGGTCGTGTAGCCGGAGTTCGTCCGGTCGATGTAGACCTCGCCGGTCGACTTGTCGTAGCCGATCTTCGTGTACTGCGGAGCCCCGGTCGAATACGTGCCCGTATCCACTTCGAGCCCGAAGTCCGTGGCGCTCCCGGCGTTCAGGGTCGCGTTGATGTCGAGCTCGTTCCCGCTGACGGGAAGCACGGTCGTGCCCCGGACCGCCGTGCCGTGCACCGCGGTCGGCGCTCCGGCTGCGAGCGAATCGACACTCGCGATCGGCGCCTGCTCCAGCGTCGGCACACCGCCCACGGTCTTCAGGCTGAGCACGCGCGGGATCGAGTCGGCGCTGCGCCACGGCGAGGTCGGGATCGACTGCCCGTACGTCCAGTCGTTCATCCAGCCGATCATGATCCGCTGTCCGCCCGGCGCGTCGTTGAACGTCCCGGCCGCGTAGAAGTCCGCGCCGTCGTCGACCCACCTGCTGCGCGCGAGCGCGCCGTTCGCCGGCTGGTCCGCGAAGCTGAACTGGTCGGCGAGGATGTGGCCCCAGCCCTCGGTCGCGTGGTCCACGATCTCGATCTGCGCCTGCTGCCCCTGGTATGCGCCGAGGTCGAAGCCGGCCCAGTCGAGATGTTCGCTGTTGTCGCCGGTCGCCGACGCGACGACCTTCCCGCCGACGACCAGGTCCACCGCGGCCTGCCGGTCGTAGGGCGCGACGGGCTGGTTCGCGAAGACGATGTCGTCGACCATGATGTGCGCCCACGGGACGTTGCCGCTGCCGTCGTTCTGGTCGACGACCTCGATCTGCGCCTGCTGGCCGCGGTACTTCGCGACCTGCCAGGCGACCCAGTTCATGTCGGGGCTGTCGTCTCCCGTGGCCGAGGCCACGACCTTCCCGCCGACCAGCAGTTCGACGGCGGTCGGACCCGGCTGGCCGAGCGGATGGTCGCCGCCCGCGACGAGGAAGTCGATGTAGTCGCTCGAGATCGTGAACGCCGGGGAGGTGATGGTGCCGGTGGCCGGATCGCAGCCGTTGACGCAGGTGTCGAGCACCCGCGGGTCCTTCTGGCCGTTGAGGGTCTCGGCGGTCGGACCCGCGTCGGCGAACGAGCCGGTGGCCGTCCAGCCGGCACCCCAGCCCGGGCCGGAGAAGTCGTCGAACACCGTGCTCCCGGCGGGCGCCGAGCCGTCGTACGCCGTGCCCGGCACATACGGCTGATCGCCGCCGCCGACCAGGAAGTTCAGATAAGGCGCGTTGACCGTGAAACTCGGCGAGGTGAGCGTGCCGATCGGCGCGTCGCCCCCGGTGAAGCTGTTGACCAAGCCGGAACCCTGGTACCCCGACACGGTCTGCTGGCCGGGCAGCGTCCCCGCGGCCGGCGCCGAGCCGAACGCCGTCCCGGTGGCCGTCCATCCGTCGTACGTCCCGCTGTCAAAGCCCTCATACGCGGTTCCGGCCGGCGGGGTGTAGGTCGCGGGCTCGTCCGGGGTGAAGGTCGTGCCGTCGAAGGAGCCGACGAAGTACTGCTCCTTGTTGTCCACGCCGACGACCATCACCCATTTGACGTTGCCGGGATCGCCGTCGAGGGCCAGCGGGAACAGGTCGGGCATCTCCCACACGCCGTCGGAGGCGTTGTCCGGCCCGAAGGTGCTCAGCAGCGTCCACGCCTTCAGATCGGGCGAGGAGTAGATCTGGATCTGGTCCTGCGCGGCCAGCGAGACGACCATGCGCCAGCTCTTCGTCGGCGCGTACCAGAAGACCTTCGGGTCGCGGAAGTTCTGCGAGTCGAGGTTGAGTACCGGATTGTCGGCGTACTTGGTCCATGTCTCGCCGCCATCGAGGCTGTAGGCGAGGGACTGCGCCTGGATCCCGTTGCTGTACGCGCTGGTGTACACGGCCACGAGCGGGGGGTTGGCGGCCGTGCCGAACCCGCTGCTGTTCGTCGAGTCCAGTACCGCGCTGCCCGAGAAGATCGCCTCGGCCGGGGTGCCCGCGATGGCCAGCGGCTGCTGCGTCCAGTGCACCAGGTCCGTGCTCGTCGCGTGGCCCCAGGACATGTCGCCCCAGGTGTTCCCGGTCGGGTTGTACTGGTAGTAGAGGTTGTACACACCGTCGGCGTAGATCAGGCCATTGGGATCGTTCATCCAGTTCTCGGCCGGACTGAAGTGGTACTGCGGCCGGTACTGCTCGTGGTACAGGCTCGCGGCACTCGCACCGCCGGGCATCAGCAGGGCGATGGCCACCCCGAGCACCGACGCCAATGTTCGCTTCTTCATACACGACCTCGCAGCAGAGGCGGGACAACGTTGTCCCGAGTGAGCATGGCCGCTCCCCCACCCGCTGTCAATGCCGGGGACGACCGAAGTCCTTCGTTGTCCCGGGCAACGAAAAAAGCCGCGCGGCCCGTCGTGACGGGCCGCGCGGCCTGTGCTTGCGCGCCTCGGCCTACGAGTGCTGGAGCACGTAGTTCACTTCCGGCCCGGCGGTCTTCGCGCCGAAGTTGGAGTCCACGACCACCGCGGCGATCGCCAGGTCCTTGCTGGGATCGAACACGATCATCCAGCCATTGGGATAGTGGTCCTTATTCGCGTCCGCCTCGGCGGTGCCGGTCTTGCCGTAGACGCCCGAGCCGAAGCCGACCGCTTCGGCCGTGCCGCTGGTGACCACCTCGCGCATCACGGTCCACAGCTGCGACTTCACCGCGGACGGCAGCGGGGTCGCCGTCGCCATGTCGCCGAGGCCGGAGACCAGGTATGGCTGGTGGAAGCTGCCGGTGTCCACGGTCGCCGCGACGGAGGCCATGGTCAGCGGGTTCGCCTCGATCTGGCCCTGGCCGTAGAGCTCCTCGGCCAGCTCGGAACCGCTCTGGTGGCCGGGCATGGAGAAGTACGAGCCCTTGCCGCCGAGGCCGATGTCCCACTCCTCGTTCAGCCCGTAGTAGGTCTGCGCGGCGCCGGCCAGCTTGCCGCCGGCCATCTGCTGCCACCACCGGGTGAAGGCGTTGTTGCAGGACTGCGCGAAGTCCGTGCTGAACGGCGTGTTGTCCGGCTCGAAGTCCTCGGTGCCCGCGGAGCTGTTCGCGCTGGAGGTGCTGTTGTGGATCTTGACCCCCTGCACGTCCTCGACCAGCGGGCAGCCGACGTGGGTGTCGATGCCCTGGCCGAGCAGACCGTTGACCATCAGGCCGGTCGTGCTGACCACCTTGAACGAGGAGCCGGGCGCCAGCGTGCCGGTGAGCGCGGTGTCGCCGATCCCCGCGCTGTTGGCCACGGCCAGGATCGCGCCCGTGGACGGCCGCAGCACGACCATCGAGCTGCGCGGCAGCTCGCCGACCGCGCTGGTGGCCAGGGCCTCCAGCGTCGGATCGATGGTGGTCTTGACGGTGGCCGTGCTCACGGCCTTCGAGAGCACCTGCTTGGAGCCGGAGACCACGTTCCCGGACGCGTCCTCGAGCACGACCTCGAGGCCCGCGGTGCCCTGCGTCGCCTTCGTGTTCGACTTGAT
This sequence comes from Actinospica sp., assembly GCA_035712985.1. GTDB lineage: Bacteria > Actinomycetota > Actinomycetes > Streptomycetales > Catenulisporaceae > Actinospica. Next base: position 58,438 of record DASTAE010000233.1, on the reverse strand, counting down.
CGACGCCGCCACGTTCTGCAGCGCGCTCTGCGAGCTCGCGGCCAGATCGGCGCCGGACGCGTCGGTCACCTTGGCGGCCCCCGGCTTGACCGCCAGCGCGACCGGATGCGTGGTGGACGTCATGCCCGCGGCGACGAGGCTAGGATCCCACTTGATCCACCAGCCGCCGTCCTTCTTGTACGCGGTCAGCTGCGACGCGTAGCTCCACGTGCCGCTCGCATAGGTCGACTTGTCCGTGCTCGAACCGCCGCTGCTCGCATCGGCGGCCACCGAGAAGGAGACGACGCCCGCGGCCGTCGAGGCCCCCGGCGTGATCTTCAGGCCGCTCAGGTTCAGCCCGGTGGCGTAACCGCTGAGCACGCTCTGCGCCTCGGTCGCGTCGTCGGTGTACGCCGCGGCCTGCTTGACGTTCCCGCTCTGCCACGCGGCCAGGAACACCTGCGCCGTCTGCGCCGCGGCGCCCGCGGCGGTCGTCGCGGTCGGCTGGAACCCGCTCGGCGTCGGCGAGGCGATGGCCGCCGAACTGCTGCCGGCCGCGCCGTTGACCGTGGCGTGGGGCGACGCGCTGCTGGACTGGCTCATGATCAGCACCGTGGCGAGGCCGATGATCCCCACCACGCCGATCCCGGTGGCCACGGCCACCTTCGTCCGCGGCCGCCGCTGCGGCTCGGCGGCGGCACTGAACGGGCCGGGGTCCGGCGCCCCGGGCAGCGCGTTGAACAGATCGCCGGCGGGCGGGAACTGCTGGGGTTGGGGCTGCTGCGGCTGCCAGCCGTAGCCGTTGCCGGCGGCGTTCACGGGCTGCTGAAACTGCTGAGGCTGCACGGGCTGCGTCTGCATGGGCTGCATCTGCTGCGTGGGCTGCGCGTCCGCCTGCGGCTGCTGGCCCTGCCCCTGCACCTGGCCCTCGCCGCCGACCTGCCCCTGCGGCGGCTGACCGTTGTGCCAGGCGTCCGGCGCGTTGCCGGGATTCTCAAAGCTCACGGTGGAGACCCCTCCTGAATTCTTCCCTCGGAGCGTTAAGACGTGCACAGGCGCGAGACCGTTGCGCGGATTGCGAAGTTCCGGGCAACCTTTTCGCGGGGTGCGCGCATCGAGGAGGCGGTGTCGAGCAACGCCGACGGCGCGACCCTGACCCTCCAGGGCGGCGACGAGTACATCATGTTCGAAGCCTCGGGCCAGGAGTACGGGTATATCGGCGGCGAGCTCGGCCTGGCCTCCTTCGCCCAGTCCGTGACCTGGTCGAATCCGGCGCCGGCGGACTGGACGCCGGCCGTGGTCGGGTGAGGGTTCGGCCCCGCGCCCCTGCCGCGCGCGGCTTTACGGATACTTTGCCCGCCGGACCGTAGCAGACCAGGATCGCCGATTTCTGTTAAACGCGCGTTAACGCGCGGGGGCCTGTACGTGCAGGTTGCCCGACGTTACGTTGGATCACGCAAGCAGCGCATCAGAACATTGATGCTCTACCCACACACTGCAACAAGGAAATACTGTGTCTACCCACATGATGAAGCACCCCGCCCTGCCCAAGCGGACCGCCGCGGTGCTCGCCGTCGCGCTGGCCGCGGGCATCGGCGTGACCCTGAGCGCGGGCCCGGCCTCGGCCGCCGTCTACAGCTCCTGCACGATCTCCGGCTGCGACGACGCCGCCACCGCGGTCCAGACCTGGGACTCCCTGGGCCTGCCCACCAGCCGCGGCTGGTACGACCTGTCCGACGGCAACTGCGACTACGCCGGCGGCGAGTACTACAACAACGACGGCCAGCTGCCGAACGGCGACACCTACTACGAGTACGACGTGTACGAGCGCGCCTGCGGGGCCCACCGCGACGCGTACCGCATCGTGCACGACATCGACACCGACACCTGGTACTACAGCCCGGACCACTACAGCGACTTCTACCAGATGTCCTAGTCCGGTCCGCGCGTGATCGTGCCCGGGTCCCCTTGCGGGGCCCGGGCATAATCACTGCATGACCTCGACCGCCAGCGGTATCGCGAGCGCCGTGCGCGCCGGTGAAGTGCGTCCCCTCGACGTCGTGCGCGAGTACCTGGAGCGGATCACGCGGCTCGATCCGGAGATCGGCGCCTTCCGCACCGTCCGCGCCGACCGGGCCCTGGCCGAGGCGACCGGACTCGGGGCGCGCGAGGACCTCGCGGAACTGCCGCTCGCGGGCGTCCCGGTCGCCATCAAGGACAACATCGAGGTGGCCGGCGAGCAGATGCGCAACGGCTCGGCCGGCACCGACGAGGCGCCGAGCCCGCGGGACCACCCGGTCACCGAGCGGCTGCGGGCGGCCGGAGCCGTCGTGGTCGGGCTGACGAACGTGCCCGAGCTGTGCCTGCCGCCGATGACCGACAGCGTCTACGGCATCGCGCACAACCCCTGGGACCGCGGCCGGACCCCGGGCGGCTCCTCCGGCGGCAGCGCGGCGGCCGTCGCCGCGGGCCTGGTGCCCCTCGCCCACGGCAACGACGGCCTCGGCTCGATCCGCATCCCCGCCGCCTGCTGCGGACTGGTCGGCATCAAGCCGGGCAGCGGCGTCGTCCCGGTGAGCATCGACGGCACGCCGGTCTGGGACGGCCTGTCGGAGAACGGCCCGCTGGCCACGACCGTGCAGGACGCCGCGCTCGCCCTCTCCGTCATGGCGGCGAAGCCCGACCTGGCCACGCTCGCCGACCCCGGCGCGCTGCGCATCGGCCTCTCCGTGCGCCAGGCCCAGGTCGGCCTCCCGATCGACCCGCAGTTCCTGGCCGCCGCCAAGGCCGTCGCAAGCGCGTTCGCAGACCTCGGACACGGTGTCACCCCGCACAAGGCCGGCTACCCCGCGTGGCTCGGCAACGGCGCCGTCCGCAGCTGGTTCAGCTTCGCCGCGAAGACCGCGCAGCCGCTCGACCGCGCGAGGATGGACCGCCGCACGAAGCAGATGGCCGCGATCGGCCGCGGCCTCGACGCCCTCGGCCTCGGCGGCGAGGGAGCCCGAGCCAAGTGGCGCGACGGCGCGGCCGACGCCTTCTTCGGGGACATCGACGTCCTGCTGCTGCCCGCCCTCTCGCAGCCCCCGGCCCCGGCCGTGCGCTGGGGGCGGCGCGGCGCGTTGCCGAACACCGTGACCAGCCTGAAGGTGGCGAGCCTGTTCGCGCCGTGGAACATCGCCGGCTGGCCCGCGATGAGCGTCCCCGCGGGCGTCGACACCCGCGGCCTGCCGATCGGCGTCCAGCTCGTGGCCCGTCCCGGCAACGAGGGCACCCTGCTCAGCCTGGCCGCGCAACTGGAGGCCGCGCGGCCCTGGCCGAGGCTGGCTCCGGGCTACTGAAGCGCCGCCGCGATCTCCTCGGCGATCCCGGCGAGCGCCTCCTCGACGGGCAGCGGATCCCGGCGCCGCCCGTCCCGAAGGCGCACCGAGACCTCGCCCTTCGCAGCCTCCTGAGGCCCGACGACGGCCTGGTACGGCACGAGCCTGGCCTCCCGGATCCGCGCGCCGAGGCTGCCGAACTCGGGCGCGCGCAGCTCGACCCGCAGCCCTCGTTCCGCGCACCGCTTCACGACGTCCGACGCCTGCGGAACCTCCGCATCGGTCAGCGGCAGCACGACCACCTGGACCGGCGCGAGCCAGGCCGGGAACCTCCCGGCGTGCACCTCGATCAGGTGCGAGACGACGCGCTCGATGCTGCCGATCACGCTGCGGTGCACCATGACCGGCCGATGCCTGGCGCCGTCCGCGCCGATGTAGTGCAGGTCGAACTGCTCGGGCTGATGGAAGTCCACCTGCACGGTCGACAGGCTGAACTCGCGTCCCGCGCTGTCGTCCACCTGGACGTCGATCTTCGGCCCGTAGAACGCGGCCTCGCCCTCCGCCTCCGCGTAGTCGAGCCCTGAGGCGTCCAGGATCTCGCGCAGCACGGCGGTCGAGCGGCTCCACATCTCGGGATCGTCGACGTACTTTCCCCCCTTCCCCGGCAACGACAGCCGGTACCGCGCGCCCTCGATCCCCAGCTTCTCGTGGGCCTCGCGGATCAGCGCGAGCGCGGCGCGCGCCTCCTCGGCCACCTGCTCGACGGTGCAGAAGATGTGCGCGTCGTTGAGCTGGATCGCGCGCACGCGGTTGAGCCCACCGAGCACTCCGGACAGTTCGAGCCGGAACATGCCGCCGAGCTCGGCGAGCCGCAGCGGCAGCTCGCGGTAGCTGTGCGCGCGGGACCGGTAGATCAGCGCGTGGTGCGGACACAGGCTCGGCCGCAGCAGCACCTGCTCCCCGCCGACCTCCATCGGCGGGTACATGTCCTGGCTGTAGTGGGACCAGTGCCCTGAGATCTCGTACAGTTCGCGCTTGCCGAGCACCGGCGAATAGACGTGCCGATATCCGGCGCGCCGCTCGAGTCCGCGCACGTATTCCTCGAGCTCGTGCCGGATCACCGCGCCGTCCGGCAGCCAATAGGGCAGACCGGCGCCCATCAGCGGATCGGTGTCGAAGATGCCGAGCTCGCGGCCGAGCCTACGGTGGTCGTTCATTGCGCTCTCCTCGGATCAGGAGGGCGAACGACCTGCGGGAACGCGCAAACGACGAAGCCCCGGGCCGCTCGCCCGGGGCTTGAAGAAGTCGACATTCGTCAGCGCGCCGGGACAGCCTCCGGCGTCGTCGTCTGCAGTGCGCGCTGATTCATGCGACCGACCGTAGCACGCCCACCCCGCACTCCGCGAATGATTTACTTCGTTATCCCGACGACCTGGCGATAATGACTTAGATATGCCATACTGGTGAAAATCGGGCACGAATTGCGTTAGTTTCTCTCCCCATGACCCGTACGGCAACGCGATGCACGGATTCACCCACGAGCACGCGGTTCCGGGCGCGATCCCCGGCGTCGAGTACGACCGCGAGGCCGACGGACTCTCCTTCGCCGCGGCCCGCGACCACTTGGAGAGGTCCTTCCGCTGAGCCCCTAGTCGCCGCGCTCGCCGTGCCAGCGGGCGAGCTTGCCCGCCCGGCTCACGGCGCGCAGCCGCCGCTCCGTCTCACGGCGGACACGCGAGGCGGCGACGATGACGAGCCGGTCGCCGACCTCGAGCCGCGTCGTCGGCACCGGCACGAAACCGGAGCCGTCGCGCACCACGAGCGACATGCTCGCGCCCTCGGGCAGCCGCAGCTCCCACAGTTCGACGCCGTGCAGCAGAGACTCCTCGTGGATCTGCGTCTGCAGCATCACGGCGTGCAGGTCCTCCAGCGGCGCGGATTCCACGTCGAGCTCGGTCGGTTGAACGGCCGCCAGCACGCCCAGCCTTCGCGCGACGGCGGGCAGCGTCGGCCCCTGCACCAGCGTGAACCCGCCGACGACGAGGAATACGAGGTCGAACAGGCGCGCCGCACCCGGGACGCGGGCGCTCATCGGGATCGTCGCGAGCACGATGGGCACCGCTCCGCGCAGGCCCGCATAGGACAGGAAGACCTGCTCCCGCCAGCGGATCCGCTGGGTGACCGAGGATATGAGCACTGCGATCGGCCGCGCGAGCACCGTCAGCACGAGCCCGATCACGATCGCCGGCAGGATCTGCGCGGGCAGCCGGGAGGGCGCGGCGAGCAGGCCGAGCATCACGAACAGCCCGATCTGCGCGAGCCAGGCGATCCCCTCGGCGAAGCCGCGGGTGGCCGCGCGGTGCGGAAGCCGCACGTTGCCCAGGACCAGGGCGCTGACATACACGGCGAGGAAGCCGCTCGCGTTCGCCGACGAGGCGGCGCCGTAGCCCGCGACGATGATCGCCAGCACGGCGATCGGATACAGGCCGGAGGCCGGCAGCGCGACCCGGCGCAGCACCTCCGCGCCGAGCAGCCCGAGCACCAGGCCTATCGCCGCGCCCACGATCAGCTCGTAGACCACCTCGCCCGCGATGAACAGGCCGGAGGGGTGGTGGCCCCCGGCGCTCAGCAGCGTCACGGCCAGCACCGACGGCGGATCGTTGAGGCCTGATTCACCCTCCAGGATGCCGGTCAGCCGCGGCGGCAGCGGCAGCTTCCGCAGCACCGAGAACACGGCCGCCGCGTCGGTCGGCGCCAGCACCGCGCCGAGCAGCAGCGCCTGCCGCCACGGCAGATCCACGAACTCGTGCGCGGCGACCGCGACGATCACCGTCGTCACCCCGACGCCGATCGTGGCCAGCAGCAGGGCCGGAGTCGCCCCCGCACGCGCGTTGTCCAGCCGGGTGGTCAGACCGCCCTCGGCCAGGATGAGCACCAGCGCGCTCAGCCCGAGCGACTCGGCCAGTCCCGCGTCGTCGAAGCGGATGCCGATCCCCGACTCGCCGAGCACCAGGCCGAGCCCGAGGAAGACCAGCAGACCGGGCAGGCCGATCCCGTGCGCCAGCCGCGCCGCCCCGATGGCCGCGAGCACCACGACGGCGCCGATGAGCAGCAGCACGTCGAGGTTGGCGGGATGCACGGTCGTTCCCGTCGTCGAAGGTGAGGGTCCTCCAGAATAACCGCGGGAACGATCTTTGTCAGTGTTCGCCCGGGATCTCTCACACCGCGAGACGCCGCCCGTGCCGCAGATGCCGCGAGACCCCGGCCAGCGGCGGAGGAGGAACCACGAACACCGCGCACCCCGCGTGCGCGACACAGAACCCTGCGACCCGCGAATGCGTGAACCGCGCCAGCGCCCCGTGCCGCCCGGACCCCACCACGATCAGGTCGTCCGGCCGATCCGCGAGATCCACCAGCGCGTGCCCCGCGGGCCCCCGCACGATCTGCGGCGAGCAGTCCACGTCGAGCGGAACCGCCCCCAGCCCCTCCTCGAACGCCGAGTCCAGCCGGCGCTCCGCCCCCCGCCACCACTCCCGCTCCAGCTCCGGCACCTGCCGCAGGCGCGCGGGCGCATCGCCCCCGGGCGGCTGCCAGGCCAGCACCGGATACAACGGCGCCCGCCAGGCCCGCGCGAACTCGACCGCGCGACGCAGCGCGTGCAGGCTCCCCGGCGACCCGTCCACGCCCACGATCACGCGCCCGACACTGAGCGGCATCATCGCGTCACTCCTACCAGGACTCGCCTCAGTTTATCCCGATTGGGGCGGATCGGCACCGGGAAACGAGGCGGATGGCCGGCAGGCTGCGCCTGGCGGTCGACCGTTCACGGCCGAACCAAGCAGGCACGACCTCAGCAGGTGGCGAGATCGCCGCTCAGAACACGAATCCCGCTTCGGACCAGCCTGTCTTAAGTGACACGTAACGCCCCCGGCCGAGCGCTCGCCCACCCGCAGGCCGCCGATGCAAACCGACCCCAGCGCACGCCCCGCGCGCCTTATTCCTACCGTCGCGAAGCGGCGATCTTCCTAGCGCCGCAGGCCGAGCCCCCCACTCCCCACCCCTTACCGATTCAGATAAGCCAGCACCGCCAGCACCCTGCGGTTGTCGTCGTCGGACGGCGGGAGGTCCAGCTTGGCGAAGATGTTCGACGTGTGCTTCGCGACCGCGCGTTCGGTGACGACGAGCTTCGCGGCGATGGCGGCGTTGGAGCGGCCCTCGGCCATCAGGCCGAGGACCTCGCGTTCGCGGGGGGTCAGGGTGCCCAGGGGGCCCTTGGCGCCGGCGGTGCCGTGGGTGAGGAGTTTGGCGATGACCTCGGGGTCCATGGCGGTTCCTCCTGCGGCCACCCTGCGGACCGCGTCGACGAACTGGGCCGCGTCGAAGACGCGGTCTTTGAGCAGGTAGCCGATGGCTCCCGCGCCGTCCGCCAGCAGCTCTCTCGCGTAGAGCTGCTCGACGTACTGGGAGAGCACCAGGACGGGCAGGCCCGGGATGCGGGTGCGGGCGTCCAGCGCGGCGCGCAGGCCCTCGTCGGTGAACGTGGGGGGCATGCGGACATCCACCACCGCCACGTCCGGGCGGTGCTCGACCATGGCGTCCAGCAGCGCCGGGCCGTCGCCTACCGCCGCCACCACCTCGAAGTCGTGGGCGGTCAGCAGGCGGGCCAGGCCCTCCCTCAGGAGGTAGAGGTCTTCGCCGAGGACGACGCGCACGGGATCTCCAGGGTCACTTCGGTGGGGCCGCCCGCGGGTGAGCGCACGGCCATGACTCCGTCGAATGTACCGATGCGGCGCTCGATGCCGGCGAGTCCGCTGCCCGCCGACGCGTTCGCGCCGCCGCGGCCGTCGTCGGTGCAGGTGATTCTCAGCCGTCCGTCGCGGTGCCAGAGGTCGATGCGGACGTGGCTCGCGCGGGCGTGCTTGGCGACGTTGGTCAGCAGTTCGCTGACGGCGAAGTAGGCGGCGGACTCGACCGCCGGCTCCAGGCGGCCGGGCAGGTCGACCGTCACGTCCACGTGGAGCGGGGAGTCCAGCGCCAGCGCGCGGACGGCGTCACCCAGGCCTCGGTCGGCCAGGACCGGCGGATGGATGCCGCGTACCAGTTCCCTGAGTTCGGTCAGCGCCTTGGCGGAGGCCTCCCTGGCCTCGGCCATCAGGGCCTTCGCGGCCTCCGGGTGCTGGTCGATCAGGGCCTCGGCCGCGCCCAGGTTCATGCCCATGGCGACGAGTCTCGCCTGGGCTCCGTCGTGCAGGTCGCGCTCGATCCTGCGCAGCTCGGCGGCCTGGTTGTCCACGGCGTCGGCGCGGGTTTCGGTGAGGCGGGCCACGCGGCGGTTCAGGGCCGCCTCGCGGGCCTTGGAGGTGGGACCGAGGAGCACCGCGGTCCACCGGGCGTGCAGCCGGATCAGGGCCGGCCCCGCGTAGGCGCCGCCGACGATGAACGCGGCGCCGATCGGGACGGTGGCCCAGCGCAGGTCGGTGAGCACGCCGGACTTGGAGACGTGGACGAAGGTGTACCAGTCGTTCATGCCGGCGTTCGTGAGCGTGGGCCAGAGGATGGCGATGACGAACCCGTATACGCCGTAGATCACCATGCTCGCGGCGAAGCTCGCGATGGTCACGCCGACGACGGAGTCGAGGATGGCCCAGGCGAAGTCGCGCCAGGTCTGCGGGTCGCCGACCTGGGCCAGCAGCCTGCGCAGGGTCCCCACGAAGCCGGTGGCCTCGGCGAGCTCCGGGGAGAGTTCCCGGTAGGGCTCGTCGATCTCCACGCCGCCCCAGGCCTTCGCGAGCCGCCGGGCGAGGTTGGCCGTGGCGCGCTGCACGGCCAGGGCCGCCGGCAGCAGGAGCAGGCCGATGCCCATCGAGGAGATCAGCGAGCACGAGGTGACCACCAGGCTCCACATCACGGCGTTCCAGATGCCGAAGCCGATCAGCGCCCAGCCGCGCAGCGGCGCGAGCACGAGGCGCTCTGTCCAGGTCGGCCGCGGACGCGTCCCGATCGCGTATTCACTCATGTCCCTCAGTCTCGCGAACGACGCCGACGCGCGCACTGGGCCCACCCACCCGACCCGGGGTGTACCTACCGACACCCCCAAGACACCGGTTGGCCGGATGTCGATCCTGACGCCGCGTCAATAGCTTGGGAGTCGAGCCGGTGACCTGCACCGGAAACCGATTTATCCCTGGGGGACGGTAACCATGGCGCACAGGCGCAGCCCCGCCGCCGCACTCGGCGGCTGGAGCGCGACACATCGCAAGACCGCCGTGTTCGGCTGGCTGTTCTTGGTGATCCTCGCGACGGTGATCGGCGGCGCGGTCGGGCAGAAGCAGCTGACCGAGGCGCAGCAGGGGGTGGGCAGCTCCGCGCAGGCGGTGCAGATCCTGCAGGACGCGGGCCTCGCCGCACCCGCCTCCGAGATGGTGCTCGTGCACAGCGCGAGTGCCACGGCCGACGCGGCGGGCTACCGGCAGGCCGTGGACCAGGTGCTGTCCGCCGTGCGCGGCACCGGGCGGACGCAGAACGTGCAGAGCCCTTACACCACGGGGCTGATCTCCAAGGACCGGCACTACGCGCTGGTCGAGTTCGACATGACCGGGGACGCCTCGAGCGCCGGCGATCGGGTGCAGCCGGTGCTCGACGCGGTCGCCAAGGTCCAGGCGGCGAATCCGTCGCTGCAGATCGACGAGGTGGGCGGCGCGTCGGGCGACCACTGGGTGAACTCGACGCTGGGCACGGACTTCAAGCGGGCCGAGTGGACCGCCGTGCCGCTCGCGTTCGGCATCCTGCTCGCCGCCTTCGCCGCCCTCATCGCGGCGCTGCTGCCGGTCGTGCTCGCGGTCACGGCGTTCATGGCGGCGCTCGGGCTGCTCGATCTGATCTCGCACGCGATCCCGCAGTCCTCGTCGTCGAACTCGGTGATGCTGCTGATGGGCCTCGCGGTGGGCGTCGACTACTGCCTGTTCTACCTGCGGCGCGAGCGGCAGGAGCGGGCGGCCGGGCGCGAACCGCGGGAGGCGCTCAGCGTCGCGGCGGCCACGTCGGGGCACTCGGTGCTGGTCTCCGGGCTGACGGTGATGGTCGCGATGGCCGGGATGTTCATCACCGGCATGCACATCTTCGAGGGCTTCGCGCTCGCCTCGATCCTGGTCGTCGCGATCGCGATGCTGGGCTCGGTCACGGTGCTTCCCGCCCTGCTCGCCATGCTCGGCGACCGGATCGACTGGGGACGGCGCAAGTCCCGGCGGCACCGTCCGGCCAAGGCCGGCGGCGGCCGCGTCTGGAACGCGACGATGGGCAAGGTGCTCGACCACCCGAAGGGCTTCGCGACGATCGCCGCCGCGTTCCTGATCGTGCTGGCGATCCCCGCGCTCGGGCTGCGCACCCAGTCGCTCGACGTGAACCAGCAGCTGCCCTCGAGCTCGCCGCTCGTGCAGACCTACGACGCGATCAGCGCCGAGTTCCCGTCGAGCCCGGCGCCCGGCGTGATCGTCGTGCAGACCCCTGATGTGAACTCGAACGCGGTGGCGGAGGGGATCGCCGCGTTCAAGACCCAGGCCGCCGCGGACGGCGCGCTCGGTTCCGGACCCGTCGAGGTCACGCCGTATCCCGCGCAGCACATCGTGAAGATCCTGTTCCCGGTGGCGGGCCACGGTCGCGACGCGCAGGCGTTGGCTTCGCTGGACACGCTGCGCGGCACGGTGCTGCCGCACACGCTCGGCGCGATCCCGCACACGACGGCCGTGGTCGGCGGCACGCTCGCCTTCAGCACGGACCTCAACGACCGGCTCGGCCGGACCATCCTGCCGGTCTTCCTGTTCGTGCTCGGAGTCACCTTCCTGGTGATGCTGCTCGCCTTCCGCAGCTGGGTGATCGCGGGCACCGCGATCGTGCTCAACCTGCTGTCGACGGGCGCCGCGTACGGCGTGATGGTGGCGGTCTTCCAGCACGGCTGGGGCGCGGGCCTGGTCGGCACGAAGGCGGTCGGCGCGCTGGAGTCCTGGATCCCGCTGTTCGTGTTCGTGGTCCTGTTCGGGTTGAGCATGGACTACCACGTGTTCGTGGTCTCCCGGATCCGCGAGGCGCGGCAGCGGGGCCTGTCCACGAAGGACGCGGTCTCCGAGGGCCTGCGCGCCACGGCCGGCACGATCACCAGCGCCGCGGCGATCATGGTGGCGGTGTTCGGGGTCTTCGGCACGCTGAGCATGCAGGACTTCAAGCAGCTCGGCGTCGGCCTCGGGGTGGCGATCCTGCTGGACGCGACCGTCATCAGGGTTCTGCTCCTGCCGACGGTGATGACCCTGCTCGGCGACCGCAACTGGCGCCGCCGGGACCGCGTCGCCCTCGCCGCCGGGCCCGCCGCGCTAGATCTCCAGGGCGCAGCGAGCGGCGCCGATCAGGCCGGCGTCCCGGCCTAGCGTCCCCGGCAGCGCCCGGACGCGCTGCACGAAGGTGAGCGAGGCGCGGCGCCCCAGGTGGGCCCGGAGCGGATCGAGCAGCACCGGGCCCGCCGCCGCGACTCCCCCGCCGACCACCACGACGTCCAGATCCACCAGTGCGGCCGCGCCGACGATTCCGCAGGCCAGCGCATCCGCCGCCCGATCGAAGGCGGCGAGCGCGACGGAGTCGCCGGCGCGCGCCGCGTCCGCGAGCTCCTTCGCGGTGGAGCCGGTCCAGCCCTGCCGCGCGGCCCAGCGCACCATCGAGGGCCCGCTCGCCAGGGCTTCGACGCACCCTGTCATACCGCAGGCGCACCGCACCGGTTCGAGGTCGGTCGGCATGTGGCCGAAGTGCCCCGCGTTGCCGGTCGGCCCGGGGTAGACGCGGCCGTTCAGCACCAGCCCGCCGCCGACGCCGGTGGACACGACGATGCCGAGCATCGCGTCCACGCCGCCGCCCGCGCCGCGCCAGTGCTCGCCGACGGCCGAGGCCACGGCGTCGCCGACCAGTACGACCCGCGCGCCGGGGAAGGCCGCGGCGACCGTGTCCCGCAGCGGGAAATCGCGCCAGGACAGGATGTTCACCGGGCTCACGGTGCCCGCCACGATGTCCAGCGGACCCGCCGAGGCCAGGCCGACCGCCGCGGGGCGCTCGTCCCCCGCGACCTCCCGGGCCAGGCCGATCAGCGCGTCGGCGACCTCGGCGGACGGGGTCGGGAGCTCGGCGCGGCGCAGCACGGCGCCGTCCCGGTCCACGAGCGCGGCGGCGAGCTTCGTGCCGCCGATGTCGATCGCGAGGATCGCGGAGTTCCCGGTCACGGCGTGGTCCTCTCGAGCAGGGTCGTCAGCTGGGGGGCGAAGGCGCGGTGGAAGACGAGCGAGGCGGCGCCGATCGCGCCCGCGCTGCTGCCCGCCGGGGAGAGGGAGACAGGGGCCTTATGCACGCGGCGGGCGATCGGGCGGCAGGAGAGCGCCTCGTCGATCGCCTCCCGGTAGATCTCGCCGACCGGCCCGAGCGCGGGGCCGCCGAGCACGAAGAGCTCCACGTCCAGCATGTTCGCCACGCTCACCGCGACGTCGGAGAGATAGCCCGCGACCCGGTCCACGACCGCGCGGGCGAGCGGGTCCTTGGCGGCCGCGGCGGCGCAGATCGCGTCGTGGTCCACGGATTCCGGGTCCCGCGCGTACGCGTCGGCGAGCATTCCGCCGCCGCCCTCCGCCAGCATCCGGCGCGCGTCGGCGACCATCGCGTCGGGGCACGCGACGGCCTCCAGGCAGCCGCGGTTGCCGCAGTAGCACTCGGGTCCGCCCGGGGCCACGGCGATGTGCCCGACCTCGGCCGCGTTGCGGTACGGGCCGCGGTAGACCTGGTTGCCCAGGAACAGCCCGCCGCCGATACCGGTGCCCAGATATAAGTACACGAAGTTGCCCACGTTCTTCGCCACGCCGGACCAGCGCTCGCCGATCGCCGCGGCGGTCGCGTCGTTGTCCAGGGTGACGGGACTGCCCGCGCCCTGCGCCAGCAGCTCGCCGAGCGGCACCCGCTCCCAGCCGGCCAGCCGCGGCGGGTACAGCACCAGGCCGAGGTCCTGGTCGATCGGCCCCGGGCAGGCCAGGCCGATGCCGAGCATCTTGCGCTGCGGGATCCCGGCGTCGCGCACCACCTTGCGCGCGGCCTTGGCCATCAGCGCGACGGCCTCCTCGGGCCCGAGCGAGTGGTGGATCTCGCGGCGGGTCTCGGCGATCACGGTGCCGGCGAGGTCGACCAGCACGGCGTCGATCCAGCCCGGGTCGAAGTGGATGCCCACGGCGTAGCCCGCGGTCGGCTCGACCCGCAGCGTGGTGCGCGGCTTGCCGCTGCCGGAGCGCCCGGCCGAGGGCTGCGCGCCGTCCTCGCGGACCAGTCCGTCGCCGAGCAGCCGGCGCACGATCACCGAGATGGTCTGCGCGGTCAGGCCGGTGCGCTGCGCGAGCTCGACCCGGCTGGTCGCGCCGGAGGACCTGATGGCGTCCAGCACCACGTTCTGGTTGTAGCTGCCCACCTTCGGCAGGTTGGTTCCCGCCTGCTGCCGCATCCGTACTCCTGACGCTCCGGATCCACCCACTCCGAAGAGTTTGTACATCAAATGGATTTAAGACGGAAGTCCACGCCCACCTTTCTTCCTTTATAGCCCAGTTTGAGCGTGATGCACAGTTTTCTATAACGATTCAGTCGGTCTCTTGACTTCGTAAATCAAATGGACTTACGTAACGGAACAGCGATCGCTCCCCCGTCACACCGTCGTCACGGACAGGAGATCCCCACCATGCAAGGACGCGCGAAGGTCGTCGCGGCAGCCGGCACGCTGCTGCTCACCGCAGGCACCCTCACCGGATGCACAATCTCCTCGGGCTCGTCCTCGGGAGGCGCGAAGACGATCACCGTCGCCTACCAGGAATTCGGCTCCTTCATCCAGCTCAACGCCGAGATGCAGACCCTCAAGAAGCAGTACGAGGCGGCGCACCCCGGCTACACGGTCAAGCTCGAGCCGATCCAGGCCTCCGAGAACGACTACTACACCAAGCTCACCCTGATGAACCGCTCCGCCTCGACCGCGCCCGACGTGATGTACGAGGACACCTTCCTGATCAACTCGGACATCCAGGCCGGCTACCTCGCGCCGGTGGACTCCTACCTGGCCAAGTGGTCGGACTGGAGCGAGTTCACCCCGACGGCGAAGAGCGCCGCCGTCGGCCAGGACGGCAAGACCTACGGCATCCCGATGGGCACCGACACCCGCGCCCTCTACTACAACAAGACCCTGTTCAAGCAGGCCGGGATAGCCGTGCCCTGGCAGCCGAAGACCTGGGCCGACGTGCTGGCCGCCGCGCAGACCGTCAAGTCCAAGCTGCCCGGGGTGACCCCGCTCAACGTCTACTCGGGCAAGGGCGCCGGCGAGGGCGCCACGATGCAGGGGCTCGAGATGCTGCTGTACGGCACCGCGGACCAGCTGTACGACGCGTCGACCAAGAAGTGGACCCCGTCCACGCCCGGCATGCTCGCGTCGCTGAACTTCATCAAGCAGATCTACACGACCGGCCTCGCGCCCGACGTGCAGGACGCGCTGAACCCGAACTTCGGCACCACGCTCTCCACCGAGCTGATCCCCGAGGGCAAGCTCGCCATCGACCTCGACGGCTCCTGGCTGCCGAGCACCTGGACCTCGACCGGTGCCAAGCCGTGGTCCGCCTGGTCGAGCACGATGGGCGTGGCCGCGATGCCCACGCAGAACGGCCAGACCCCCGGCTCCACGAGCATGTCCGGCGGCTGGGTGCTCTCGGTCGGCTCGCACGCGCCCGACAAGCAGGCCGCGTTCGACTTCGTGTCGCTGGCCGAGAACAAGGCCAACGCGCTGAACTACGACATCACCGCGGGCCAGATCGCCGAGCGCACCGACGTCGCGGCCGATCCCTCGTACCTGTCGACGAACCCGACGACCGCGTTCTTCACCGACCTGGTGAAGGTCACCCACTTCCGGCCGACCTACCCCGTCTACCCGCAGATCTCGGACCAGATCCAGGTCGCGATGGAGTCCGTGATGACCGGCCAGTCCTCCCCCTCCTCGGCGATGTCCACGCTGTCCACCCAGGTGAGCAGCATCGCCGGCGCGTCGAACGTGACCTCCGGCTGATGACGGTCGCGACCCAGTCGCCGCGTACGGCGCGCATCCCCGGAACCGGGGGTGCGCGCCGCCCGCGCCGCGCCCGCCGCGTGTTCGGCCGGCTGCTGCCGCTCGGGCCCGCCCTGCTGCTGCTCGCGGTCTTCTTCGCCGGACCGCTGATCTGGAGCGTCTACACCGCGTTCACCAACATGGCGCTGTCCGGCTCGTCCGCCACCGAGTTCACCGGCCTGGAGAACTTCCGCCGGATGTTCGCGGACCCGACGTTCATCAAGTCGCTGGAGCTGACCGTCCTGTTCGTGGTCGGTTCCGCGGTGATCGGGCAGAACCTGCTCGGACTGCTGCTGGCGCTGATCCTGCGCGGCCGCAACGGATTCGTGCGCACGGTCGTGAACGGCGCCGTGATCGGCGCGTGGGTGGTGCCCGAGGTGGTGGCCGGCTTCGCCTGGTACGCCTTCCTCTACAAGACCGGCACGCTGAACGCGATCCTCGGCCATATCGGGCTGTCCCAGGACTGGCTCTACACGATGCCGATGCTCGCGGTGATCCTGGCCAACACCTGGCGCGGCACGGCGTTCTCCATGCTGGTCTACTCGGCGGCGCTCTCCGACGTGCCGCCGGAACTGCTGGAGGCCGCGGCCGTGGACGGCGCCTCGTCCTGGAAGCGGCTGCGCTACGTGACCGTGCCGCTGATCCGCCGCTCGATCGTCAGCAACCTGATGCTCATCACGCTGCAGACCCTGGCCAGCTTCGGCCTGATCTACGTGATGACCGGCGGCGGCCCGGGCAACGCCAGCTCGACCACGCCGCTGTACATGTACCAGGAGGCCTTCCAGTTCTACCAGCTGGGATACGGCACGGCGATGGCCCTCGTGCTGCTCGTGCTCGGCGCCCTGTTCTCGATGATCTACCTGCGCCTGATCAAGCTGGAGGATTCGTGAGCGAGCTTGCGAGTGAACCATCGAGCACAGTGCGTCCGCCTCAGCGCGCCGAGCGCACCCGCCGTGGAGGCGGCGCCGCCGCGGGGATCACGTCTCCGCGCAAGGGCCCTGCGGCCCTCGCCTCGTATCTCGTCATCCTGTTGCTCTTCCTGGCCTTCGTGCTCCCGTTCGCCTGGCTGGTGCTGTCCTCGATCGAGACCGGCTCGGGGCTGAACGCGTCGCCGACCTGGCACTTCACCCTCGCCAACTTCAAGGCGATCCTGAACGTGGCCACGGTCTACCAGCCGATGCTCAATTCCCTGATCCTGTCCGGCGGGACCGCGGCGCTGACGGTGATCTGCGCCTCGCTGGCCGCGTATCCCCTGTCCCGCTTCCACATGCGCTTCGGCCGCTCGTTCCTCTACACGATCCTGTTCGCCACCGGCCTGCCGATCACGGCGGTGATGGTGCCGGTGTACTCGCTCTACGCGCGCTTCAACCTGGTCGACTCCGAGCCGGCCACCGTGCTGTTCATGACCGCCAGCTCGCTGCCCTTCGCGATCTGGATGACGAAGAACTTCATGGACGGGGTGCCGGTCTCGCTGGAGGAGGCCGCGTGGACCGACGGCGCGAACTGGCTGCAGTCGCTGTGGCGGATCGTGCTGCCGCTGATGGCCCCGGGCATCGTGGTCGTGTTCATCTTCACGTTCGTGATGCAGTGGGGGAACTTCTTCGTTCCGTTCATCCTGCTGCTCACCCCGGACAAGCAACCGGCGTCGGTGACGATCTACACCTTCTTCTCCCAGTACGGCGAGGTCGCGTACGGGCAGCTGGCGGCGTTCTCGATCATCTACACGGCGCCGGTCATCGCGCTCTACGGCGTGCTGTCCAAGTTCCTCGGGGGCGCGTTCAACCTCACCGGAGCGGTCAAGGGCTGAGCAGGAACTCCCGCAGGCTCCCGATCAGCTCGCCGGGCCGCTCGAACACGACGAGGTGGCCGCTGGGAATCTCCGCGAACCGGCTGCCCTCGATTCCCTCGGCCAGCCGTCGCGCGCTGCCCACCGGCACGACGTAGTCGTGGGTGAGCCCGATGACGAGCGTCTGCGCGCTGATCTTCGGCAGCAGGTCGCGGATGTCGGCGCGGCGGTCGACGTCGATGTGCCGCCGCATGCCCTCGCCGATCGGCGGCGCGTACTGCACGGTCGGCATCGCGTCTCCCTTGGCGCTGGGTGCCTGGACGCGGCAAACATTATGCACTTCCACGACTGCCGCCAATGGAACGCCAAGCTTGGAAAGCCGCGCAAACTCTTGCACACCTGCGCACGAAGTCAGTCAGACGTAGACAGTGTTCACCACACAGCCACTCACCCCCCGGCAGGCCGTCATCCGCGGTGATCACGCTAGCCAGCGTCAACGGATGAAGGACGCGGGCTGGAGTGCGCCCGGGAACGGAGTGAGTGCGGTATGAGGCGTCGTAGTTTCCTGGCCTCGGCCCTGGTGGCCGCCCCGGCCGCGGCGACCCTGGCGGGTTGCGGCGTGTTCAAGAGCGACAACGCGAGTTCAGCGGCGAACTCGACGGCGGGCGCGAACGGATCCGTCGCGCCCGCCGAGGTGCGGGTCTACGTCAGCGGCGACGTCAACGTGCAGAACCTGTGGAATCGAATCCTCGGCCCGCAGTTTTCAAAGGCCTTCCCCGGCTTCAGCGTCAAGACCCTGGTCGAGGGAAGCAGCGTCAGCGGCAGCACCGTGATCGCGAAGCTCGGCGCCGCGGTCAAGACGAACCAGGACCCGGGTATGGACGTCCTGGACGGCAGCTTCACCACCGCGGCCACCGGCGGCCTGCTGGCGAAGGTGTCCACCTCCACGGTGCCGAACATCGCCGACGTGAGCGCGTCGCTGCTCGCGCCGGTCGACTACGCCTCGGTGCCGTACCGCGGCTCCGCGGTCGTGCTCGCCTACAACTCCAAGTACGTCGCCACCCCGCCGACCACGCTCGACGAGCTGCTGGCCTGGATCACCGCCAACCCCGGCAAGTTCACCTACAACTCCCCGAACAGCGGCGGCTCCGGCGCGGCGTTCGTGGCCACCACCCTCGCGAAGTACGTGCCCGCGGCCGACCAGGCGAAGATGGTCGCCGGCTACGCGCCGAACCTGGAGGGCGACTGGAACCAGGGCTTCGCGACCCTCAAGGGCCTGGGCTCCTCGATCTACCAGCACGTCTACCCGAACGGCAACCAGGCCGTGCTCGACCTGCTGAACTCCGGCACCATCCACGTGGCCCCGGTCTGGTCCGACATGGCGCTGGCCGCGCTCGCCGACGGCGGCCTGCCCTCGACCGTCAAGCTGACCACGATCACCGACCCCACCTTCACCGGCGGCGCCGCGTACCTCGGCGTCCCGACGAACGCCCCCAACAAGGCCGCCGCGCTCAAGCTGATCAACTGGGTGCTCGAGCCCGCGCAGCAGGAGACCATCGTCAAGGTGCTGTCCGGCTACCCCGCGATCAAGACCTCGTTGCTCTCGGCGAGCGTGCAGAGCAAGTTCGCGGGCCTGGACACCTCGAACCTGCGGGCCGGCTACTCCACCGAGATGGCCACGGACATGAACAGCCTCTGGCAGCAGAAGGTCGCCTAGTCCGATGGCGCGACGCACCCCCCGCCTGCGCGGGTTGGCCATGGCCAGCCCGCCCGTCCTCGTCGCCGCGGCCTTCATCGGCATGCCGGTGGTCAGCGCGATCCTGTTCAGCTTCGGCTACTTCGGCGGCTTCAACAGCATCCTGGCCGAGATCGGACAGCACGAGCATCTGACCACCGGCGCCTCGGGAACCCTCGACGCGTACCGCGACGTGTTCGGCGAATCCGAGTTCCGGCAGAGCGTCTGGGCGACCCTGCTGGTCACGACGGCGTCCACGGCGGTGGTGCTCGCGCTGTCCTGGGGCATAGCCCTGTATCTGCGGCTGTCCGGCGGGCGCATCGGCACGCTGCTCGCCGGGCTGGCCGTGGTCCCCATGTTCATCCCCGTGGTCATCGCCTCGTACGCGATCCTGGAGTTCTACTCCCCCACCGGTTTCCTGCGCAGCCTGGCCGCCGCGGTCGGCTGGAGCAACGCGCCGGTGTACGGCTACACGATGGTCGGCGTCGCGCTCGGCCAGATCTGGGTGAACCTGCCCTTCGGCGTGCTGCTGATGACCTCGGGGCTCAACGCCGTCCCCGACGCCCTGATCGAGGCCGCGCGCGACGCGGGCGCGACGACCACCCGCATCGTGCGCTCGGTGCTGCTGCCGATGGCCGCCGTCCCGACGACGATCGTGGCCACCTTCACCGCGATCGGCGTCATCGGCAGCTACACGGTGCCCTACCTGATCGGCCCCTCCGCGCCGAACATGCTCGGCCCGCTGATGACGTACACCTTCGAGTCCTTCAACCAGCCGCAGCAGGCCGAGGTGATGGCCGTCGCGGTGTTCCTGGTCTCGGCCGTGATCGGCGCGTTCTACGTGCGGGCCAACCTCCGCGGCGCCAAGGAGTCGAAGCGATGAGCACCCTGATCCGGCGCGCCGGCCTGGCGCTGTTCCTGCTGGTCTTCGCGCTCTTCGTGGTCGGGCCGCTGGTCTGGCTGGCGCTGCGCGCGTTCTCCGGCACCTGGCAGTACCCGCATCTGCTCCCCGACACGTGGACGCTCAAGTGGTGGACGCAGGTCCTGGACAGCGCGGACCTCGGCGGCTCGATCCGGCTGAGCCTGGTCTTCGCGCCGGTCGTCACCTTCGTCTCCGCCGTGATCTGCCTCCCCGCCGCGTACGCCTTCGCCCGCTACGAGTTCCCCGGCCGCCGCTTCCTGCTGGTCGCGCTCTTCGCCACGAACGCGTTCCCCAAGATCGGCCTGTTCCTGTCGATGGCAGGGGTCTTCTACTCGCTCCACCTCATGGGCACGTTCGTCGGCGTCGTGATCGTCCAGCTCCTCGGCACGCTCGTCTTCATGACCTGGCTGCCCGCCGCCGCGTTCGGCAGCGTGCCGCGCAGCCTCGAGGAGGCCGCGCGCGACGCCGGAGCCGGTCCGCTGCGCGTGTTCTTCCGGGTGACCTTCCCGATGGCCGCGCCGGGGATCCTGGTCGCGATGATCCTGTCCTTCCTGGCCTCCTTCGACGAGGCGCAGGGCACCTACCTGGTCGGCTCGCCGAACTACGTGACCATGCCGAGCACCATGTACGAGCTCGTCGTCAACTATCCGGGGCAGGTCTCCGCGGTGTTCTCGGTGCTGCTCGCCATCCCCTCGGTGCTGCTGATCGCCCTGGTGCGCAAGCACGTGATGAGCGGAGCCCTCGCCGAGGGCTTCCAACTGCGCTAGGAGACGCGGAGACATGTCAGAACACGAAGAAGGCCTCGTCCTCCGCGGCCTGGCCAAGGACCTCGGCGGCCGCTCGATCGTCGCGGGCCTCGACCTCACCGTGGCCAAGGGCGAGCTCGTCTGCCTGCTCGGCCCCTCGGGCTGCGGCAAGACGACCACGCTGCGGATGGTCGCGGGCTTCGTCGAGCCGGACCAGGGCGAGATCCTGATCGGCGGCCGGCCGGTGACGAGCCTGCCGCCGGACCGCCGCCCCACCGCGATGGTCTTCCAGAACTACGCGCTCTGGCCGCACATGACCGTCTTCGGCAACGTGGCCTTCGGCCTGAAGCTGCGCGGCCTGCCGAAGCGGGAGATCCGCGAGCGGGTCGGCGAGGCGCTGGAACTGGTCGGCCTCTCCCACCACGCCGAGAGCCGCCCCGCGCACATCTCCGGCGGCGAGCAGCAGCGGGTGGCGCTGGCCCGCGCCCTGGTGCTGGAGCCGAAGGTCCTCCTGCTCGACGAGCCGCTCTCGAACCTGGACGCCAAGCTCCGCGTCCGGGTCCGCGACGAGATCCGCGAGATCCAGCAGCGCGTCGGGATCACCACGGTCCTGGTCACGCACGACCAGGACGAGGCGCTGTCCGTCGCCGACCGGATCGCCGTGATGAACAGCGGCCGCATCGAGCAGCTGGACACCCCCTCAGGCCTCTACGACGCGCCCGCGACCCGCTTCGTGGCCGGCTTCGTGGGCACGATGAACTTCCTCGAGGCGCAGCCGAAGGCCGGCGCCCTGGAGACCGAAAGCGCCTCAGTCCCCTGCGACACCATCGACGCCCTCGACTCCGACCCCCGGATCTTCGGTATCCGTCCCGAGAACGTCATGATCGGTTCCGACGGCGCTGGTGCTCAGGTCATCCGCGAGGTCCCGCGCGGACACTTCCGCGAGGTACTCCTGAGTCTCGACGGCTCGGCGACCCAGCTGCGCTCGTACGTCCCGGTCGGCGCCGCGCCGGTCGCGGGCTCGGTGCGGGTGCGGTTCTCGCGCGCGCACGGCTACCCGAACGATGAGGTCTGACATGGTCCTGGCAGTCGCACACCGCGGCGCCCCGCACGCCCACCGCGAGAACACGATCCCCGCCCTGCTCAGCGCCGTGCACCTGGGCGCAGGAATGGTGGAGGTGGACCTCGAGCGCACCCGGGACGGCGTGCTGATCCTGCTGCACGACGCCGATCTGAACCGCCTGTGGGAGCACGAGGCGAAGGTCGCCGACCTCTCCCTCGCCGACCTCCGCGCACTCACGTCGGACGGTGCGTACACGGTCCCGACCCTCACCGAGGCCCTGGCGCTCTTCTCGGCCACCGGCATCGGCTACATGCTCGACATGACAGAGCCCGAATTCGCGGTGCAGAGCGTGGCCGAGGTCCAGGCCGTCCCCGGTGCCCTGGAGCGGATGCTCTTCGTCGGCGGCGCGAGCGCGATGCGCGCGGTGCGGGAGCGCAGCGAGGAGGCGCGGATCGGCCTGACACTGGACCGTCCGTGGCCCGGGCACGCGCCGGACGAGCCGATCGAGTCGATCCGGCCGCAGTACCTGAACCCGGACTGCCGCCTGCTCGACCAGGACGTCGTCGCCGCGATGCACGACGCGGGCTACCTGGTCAGCACGTGGACCGTGGACAGCCCGACGCACATGGCACACCTGCTCGACGCGGGCGTGGACGCGCTGATCACCAACCGGATCGACCGCCTGGTCCGCCTGATCGCCGCGCGCACGGAGACGGAGGTCCACGCAGCATGACGCAGAGCACGCAGACGACGCAGACCACCCAGACCACGCGGCACGCGCTTTACGTGGCCGAGATCCTCGCCCTCTGGGCCCTCGATCGGATCCGCCGGCGCCCGACCGACATCGATGTGAAGGCCGGCCCCGCCGACTACGTCACCGACACGGACCGCGAGATCGAGCAGCACATCCGCGCCGAGCTCAACAGGCACTTCCCCGAGCACGCCGTGAACGGCGAGGAGTTCGGCGACGGCGGCTCGCACTTCACGACGAACGCCGACGGCGTCTCAGCCCGCCCCACGTGGTTCATCGACCCGGTCGACGGCACCACCAACTACGCCCACGACCTCCCCTGGCACTCCTTCAGCCTTGGCCTGCACGATGCCGCGGGCCCGCTGGTAGCCGTAGTCGCCGACGCAGGCCGCGGCGAGATCATCAGCGCCGCCCGAGGCCTGGGCGCCCGCCGCGACGGCCTCCCGATCCAGGCGAGCAGCGCCATCGACCCGACCGGCGCCGTAGTCCTGACGGAGCTCGCCGCCACCGCCCCGTGGCCCGGACAGTCGGCGTTCCTCCACAGGATGACCCGGCGCGAGATCACCATGCGCATCATGGGCTCCAGCGCCCTGAGCCTGGCGACGGTCGGCACCGGCCGAATCGCCGCGGCAGCCCTGGGCGGCGGCTACGGCATGTGGGACGTGGCAGCCGGCGCCCTCATCGCCCGCGAAGCCGGCGCCCGCCTCTTCGCCCACAACGGCACCGAAGCCGGCCCGGCGGACCCGCCCCCGCTGGGCGGCCTGCTGGCCGTGGCCCCGGGCATCGCGGACGCGCTGCGTGAGGACCTGCTGGCGGCGATCGCGGCGGAGGGGTGAGGGGGAGGGCTGACGGGTCGGACCGGTGGGGCGGCATCGTGCTCACCGGTCCGGGTCCGGGGTCCGCGGATTGACTGACTGCCCGTCACCCACCCGCCCGCCCCAGACCCAGCGTGGTCACGCGTCGTCGGCCGCCTGCGGGTGCGCGGGTGGCGGCGGGTCAGCCTCCGACCTGGGTTACGCCGAGCCTCGGACCCGTCGAGCGGTGTAAACGACCGTCAGGCGCGGGTCCACGACTTGGCCGCCGAGCTCGTCGATGAGCGCGCCGAGGCGGGTGAGGAACTCTCGGCGGTTCGGCGGGTCGAGTTCCGCGATGTTCGGGAAGGTGGACCACTGATCCCGCGCGGTCTGCGCGGTCAGGGTCTGAGTCCATTCGATGATCTCGACGGAGACGTCGTCGAAGTAGCCGCCCGCGGTCAGCTGCCCGCGCCATCGGTCGGTGTCGAGCACGTGCGAGCGGCTTTCCCGGTAGCCGGTCTCGCCGGGCAGCAGGTCGTGGTAGACCTCGTCGAGTCGGTCGCGGAAGAGCGTGGGCCGCTTTGCGTCGCCGAACTCGTTCCACCAGGCTGCCAGCCAGCCGCCCGGACGCACCAGCCCGGCGATCTTCGCGGTCGAGGTGGCCGGGTCGAGCCAGTGCAGCGCCGTCGCCGCCACCGCGAGGTCGAAGCCGCCCGGCAGGTCCACGGTCTCGAAGTCGCTGACAGTGATCTCCAGCCGATCACACGCGTGATCGGCGGCGAGGACCGCGGCCAGGCCTTCGCCGGGCTCGACCGCGACCACGTGCGCGCCGGCCGCCAGCAACGGCCCGGTCGCCAAGCCCGTTCCGGCGCCGATCTCCAGCACCCGCGCACCGGGCCGCAGCCCGCAGCGCTTCGCCAGCAGGTCGAAAACCGCGTCCGGGTAGGGTGGTCTGCCCCGTTGGTAGGTCAGCGCGTCGGCGTTGAACGACATCCGGCGAGCTTCGCGCACCGTGTCAGACATCATCGATCCCTCGGAGGCGGTGGCGATATCCTGAGCAGCGCCGGAGTCGAGGTCGGGTTCTTGATCGTCCACTCCGACAGTCTGCCAGCTCAGCACCACGGAGCCACGGGAATTTCCCGGCCCGCGCAGACCGGACACAGACGGAGCTTGCCGGGCCCCGGCTCAGCCGACGAGTTCGCCTTCGAGTAGCCCCATGATGAAGTGATCCTGCCACGTGCCGTCTTCCCGGGAGCGGAAGGTGTCGCGGGTTCGGCCTTCTTTGACGAAGCCGACTTTCTCGTAGGAGCGGACGGCGGACTCGTTGCCGACCGCCACTCCGAGATGGATACGGTGCATGCCCATCGTCTCGAAGCCGTAGCGGCACACCAGGCGCATCGCGTCGGGGCCGTAGCCCTTGCCCCACTCGTTCTTCTCGCCGATGTAGATGGTGACCTCGGCCGAGAGAGTGTCGTGATCGACGTCGCTGAGCCGCACCAGTCCGATCAGCCGCCCGGACTCGATGACCTCGATTCCGAAACCCGCGTCGTCGGCAGTGATGCGCCGACGCTCGGCGTAACCGTCCAGGAACCTCTCCAGCGGAACGGGCTGGGCGGCGTCGAACCACCGCATCACTTCGGGGTCGTGGTTCCAACGGTGGTGGGCCTCGGCGTCGGCCGCGCCGAGCGGCCGGATCCGGACCAGTCTGCCGGTCATTTCGGTGGGTGACGTCACCGGCCAAGCATTAATGGACCCGCGGCCTGTGACAACCGAATTACCGTCGCTCCCCCTCTCCCTTTACCCCACCCTTATCCATCGGCGAGTCTGCTGGACCTGAGGCTCTTGGGAGGGGACCGGAAACGATGTCGCGCTTTACTCGTACGCTCGTCGGGCTCGGCTGCGCCGCGCTGCTCGCGGGGATCGTGGTCGGGTGCAAGGCGGAGAAGGGCTCGGGCTCGGCGTCTTCGGCGGCGCCGATACCGACGGGGTCCACCGGCTATTCGCTCAGCATCGGCGGGATGACCAGGACTTACCACGTGTACCGGCCTGCCGGGATCACCTCGGCCGCGCCGCTCGTGGTGTTTCTGCACGGCGGGTTCGGGAGCGGTTCGCAGGCCGAGCAGTACTACGGCTGGGACGCCGAGGCGGACGCGCACGGCTTTCTCGTCGCGTATCCGGACGGGTACGACCGAGCGTGGAACGTCGGCGGCGGGTGCTGCGGGCAGCCCGCGGCGAAGAACGTCGACGACGTGGCGTTCGTCAGCGCGATGGTGGCGCAGATCGAGCGGCAGGCGCCGGTCGATACGCATCGCGTCTACGCGACGGGGATCTCCAACGGCGGCATGATGGATTACCGCCTGGCCTGTTCGACGACGCTCTTCACCGCGATCGCGCCGGACTCGGCCACCGAGCTCGGGACCTGCGCGAATCCGGCGCCGGTCTCCGTCCTACACATCCACGGGACCGCCGACCACAACATTCCGTACGACGGCGGCCCAGGGGACGGATACGCGCACATCGACGGGCCCGCGGTGCAGAGCGTCGTCGCGACGTGGCGTCAGGTCGACGGCTGCGCCGCCGCGCGCAGCACGACGAGCGGCGTGGTCACGACGTCGATCGCGAGCTGCCCGGGCGGCCGCACGGTCGAGCTGATCACGATCGCGGGGGCCGGGCACCAGTGGCCGGGCAGCCCGGACCGGCCGGTCATCCAGAAGGTCCTCGGTCTCGACACGCCGTCCACCGCGCTGAACGCGACCGCCGTCGTCTGGTCCTACTTCGCCGCGCACCCTTAAGGGCCGCGGCGTAGCCTGACCCCATGCGCGCAGTGACGTACGACTCCTACGCTCCCGACAACTCGAAGCTGCACTACGGCGAGGTGCCCGACCCCAAGGTCGGCCCCGGCCAGGTGCTGATCCAGGTCAAGGCCGCCTCGGTCAACCCGGTGGACTGGAAGGTCATGGCCGGCGGCCTCGACCCGATGATGGACACGGTCTTCCCGGTGATCCCGGGCTGGGACGTCGCGGGCGTCGTCACCCGTACGGGCCCCGATACGCCCGAGTTCGCCGTGGGCGACGAGGTGATGTCCTACGCGCGCAAGGACGTGGTCGGCGCCGGGACCTTCGCCGAGTACGTCGCGGTCGCGGCGCCGCACGTCGCGCACAAGCCGGTCGGCCTGGACTGGACGCAGGCCGGCGGGCTGCCGCTGGCCGGACTGACCGCGCTGCGCTGCCTGGACACGCTCGGCGTCCGGACCGGCGACGTGCTGCTGGTGCACGGCGCGGCGGGCGGCGTGGGCAGCCTCGCGGTACAGCTCGGCGTCGCGCGCGGGGCACGGGTGATCGGCACGGCCTCGGAGCGCAACCACGACTTCGTGCGCGCGTTCGGCGGCGAGCCGGTGACCTACGGCGAGGGCCTCGCCGAACGCGTCAGGGAGCTGACGCCGAGCGGGGTGACCACGGTGGCCGACTTCGTCGGCGGGCAGCTGGAGACCACGCTCGCCGTGCTCGCGCCGGACGGCCGGCACGTGTCCGTCGCCGATCCGACGGTCGGCCAGCATGGCGGCCAGTGGGTCTGGGTGCGTCCGGACGGCGCCAAGCTGGCCGAGCTCGCCGCGCTCGTGGACGCGGGCAGGCTGACGGTCGAGGTCGCGGAGACCTTCCCGCTGGACAAGGTCGGCGCCGCCTTCGACGCGAGCCGCGGCGGCCACACCCGCGGCAAGCTCGTCATCGTGCCCTGAGGCGGCCGCGGGCGACGGCCCGGCCGGGCCGGGGCGGGAGACAACCCGCGGGGAGTCCCAGCCGGGCGCTCAGCCCTGGTCCTCGTCCCCGTCCGCGCGCTCCACGGCGGTCCGGATCGCGTCCTCGGTGATCCGGAAGTGGTCGCGCGCGATGTGCGCCGCCGTGTCCGGGTCGCCGCCGATCACGGACTCGGCCATCGCCCGGTGGTGCGGCAGCGCGCGGTCGCGCAGCTCGGGAGTGAAGGGCTCGTGGCTGATTCCGAGGCTGACCTGCGCCAACAGCTGCCTGCTGAGGGCGGCGAGGGTCGGGTTGTGCGCGGCCGCGGCGACGCTGCGGTGGAACTCCACGTCGGCCGCGCGGGCCCCGACCGAGTCCTCGGCCTGCTCGTAGCGCCGCAGGGCGGCGCGGATGGCGGCGTCGTCCGCCGGGGAGTGCCGCTCGGCGGCCGTGCGCGCGATCAGCGACTCGATCAGCCGGCGCATGTCGAACAGCTCCTCGAGCCGTCCCCACTCGTCGCCGAGCAGCGACTGCACGGCGCCCGCGGTGCGCAGGCCCCAGTCGGTGCGCACGAACGAGCCGCCGGAGCGCCCGCGCCGGGCCTCCACGTAGCCGGCCTCGCGCAGGTCGGCGAGCGCGGCCCGCACCGTCACGCGGCTGACCTCGAGCATCGCGGCCAGTTCGCGCTCGGCGGGCAGCCGCTCCCCCGGGCTGTAGTCGCCCACCGCGATGGCCGCGATCAACCGGTCGGCCACGGCCCGTGCCGCGGTCACCGGGGCGACCGCTCCCACCCCCGTCACCGACGTCGCCCGGGGCGGGTTCGATGAGGTCATCGCTGCTGTTCCTCCGAAATACCAGATGCCTGTGGGTGCCGGCCCGTTGGGTTCGGGCCGGTGAAGTCCGGACCTAAGGTATTGAAAACGGACCATTGGTCCGCCTAACCTCGGTTCCAGCCTAGATCCTCGCATCTCGGAGCCGCCCACGATGCCCACCCCCGGACACACCCCCATAGCCGAGCCGTCCACCACCGGCTTTGCACCCTTCCGCGAATATCAGACCTGGTATCGCGTCACTGGAGATCTATCCGGCACCACCAACCCCCCGCTCGTCGTGTTGCACGGAGGTCCCGGCTGCACGCACAACTACGTCGCCGCGATCGCCGACCTGGGATCCGCCGACCGCGCCGTCATCCACTACGACCAACTCGGCTGCGGCAACTCCACCCGGCTGCGCGAGAACGGCCCGGACTTCTGGACCGTCCAACTGTTCCTCGACGAACTCGACAACCTCCTGCGACACCTGCGGATCGCAGACTCCTACGACCTCCTCGGCCAATCCTGGGGCGGCATGCTCGCCGCCGAACACGCCGTACGCCGACCCCACGGCCTACACCGCCTGATCATCGCCAACTCACCCGCCGCCATGACCGACTGGACCACCGCGGCGGCAGGCCTACGCGACCAACTCCCGCCCGAAACCCGCGCAACCCTCGAACGCCACGAGGCCCACGGCCAGTACGACCACCCCGCCTACCGCGCCGCCGAAGCCGAGTTCTACGCCCGCCACGTCTGCCGCACCGTCCCGAACCCACCCGAAGTCGAACGCACCAACCAAGCCCTCGCCGAAGACCCCACCGTCTACCGCCACATGAACGGCCCCAACGAATTCCACGTCATCGGCACCATGAAGAACTGGACCATCGTCGACCGACTCCAGCAGATCAACGTCCCGACACTCGTCATCAACGGACGCTACGACGAGGCCACCGACGACTGCGTACGCCCGTACGTCGAAAACATCCCCGACGCCCGCTGGCACCAATTCACCAACTCCTCACACATGCCACACGTCGAGGAACGCGACACCTACATGAATGTAGTGAGCGAGTTCCTCAGTCCTTGACCGATCCCGCGGTGATTCCCGCGGCCACGTACTTCTGGGCGATGACCAGCAGGATGGTCGCGGGGATGGAGGCGACGACGGCGGTGGCCATGATGGCGTTCCACTGCTGGTCGTTGTTGCCGATGTAGTGGTAGATCCCGAGGGTGATCGGCTGGTTGCCGCCGCCGGAGTCGAGGGTGGAGGCGAACATGAAGTCCGACCACGCCCACAGGAACGCGAACAGCGACACGGTCACCACCGCGTTCCTGCTGACCGGCAGCACGATCGACCAGAACGTGCGCAAGCGGCCGGCCCCGTCGGTGACCGCGGCCTGGATCAGCTCCTCGGGGATGCCCGACATGAACGCGGTGAAGATCAGCGTTCCGAACGGCACCGCGATCGTGGAGTCCGCGACCACCAGCCCCGGCACCGTGTTGATCCACCCGGTCGACAGCAGGATCGCGTAGAACCCCATCGCCATGATGATCGCCGGGATCATCTGCGCGACCAGCAACGCGAAACTCAGGACCCCGCCGCCGCGCGGGCGCAGCTTCGCCAGCGAGTACCCCGCCGGCGCCGAGACCACCAGCGTGAGGGCGACCGTCAGCAGCCCGATCAGCAGGCTGTTGCTCAGATACGGCAACTGCTGACTCAGCACCGCCCGATACCCGGCGAGTGTCCCGCCGACCGGGATCAGGTTCGGCGGGGTCTTGCGCAGGTTCGCGTCCGTGGTGAACGACGCGTTCACCATCCAGTACACCGGGAACAGCATGATCGCCGTCAGGACGATCCCGATCGCGGTCTTCGCGCGCTTCTTCGCGGTCTTGCTCACGCCGCTTGCCTCCTCTGCACCCGGATGTAGACCAGCCCCGCCACCAGCGCCATGACCACCAGCAGGTTGCCGACCGCCGCGCCGGGACCGAACTCGGGCAGCAGGTTGCCGAACCCCAGCCGGTAGGACCACGTCGCGAACGTCGTCGACGCGTTCACCGGCCCACCCCGCGTCATGATCCAGATGATGTCGAACACCTTGAGCGTGTACACCATCCCCAGCATCAGCGTGATCGCCGAGACCGGCCGTAGCAGCGGGAACGTGATCCGCCAGAACTTCGTCCACGCCCCCGCTCCGTCGATCGCCGCCGCCTCGCCGAGCGTCGCCGGGATCGCCTGAATCCCCGAGTACAGCAGCACCAGGTTGAACGGGATCCCGATCCAGATGTTCGCGATGATCACCGATACCAGCGCCCAGTGCGGATCGGTCAACCAGTTGACCGGCCCGATGCCGAGGAAGTGCAGCCCGTAGTTCACCACCCCCGACCCGGAGTCCAGCATCCACGACCACGTGGAGGCCGACACGATCAACGGAAGCAGCCAGGGGACCAGGAACAACGCCCGCAGCACCGGGGAGAGCGGGAAATGCTGCGCGAAGAACACCGCCAGCGCCATCCCGACGGTGAACTGCACCGCCAGCGACGCCAACGTGAACACCACCGTATGCACCAACGCCGGCGCGAACGTCGGATCATGGAACACCGCCGTGTAGTTCGCGAACCCCGTGAACGGCGCACCCCCGTGCACGAACGAGAACACGGTGTAATTCCGCAGACTCAAATCCAGGTTCCGGTACAACGGGTACGCGTAGAACGCCAGCAGGTAAACCGTCAGCGGCGCGAGAAAGCCCCACGCCGCCAACTGCGAAGACCGATTACGGGAACGCCGGGCACGGCCCGAGTCCGGGCCGGCCGAAGCCGACCCGGACCGGTCGCGCACAGAACGCTCCAACGTCGTCTGTGCTCTGCTACTCATGATCAGTGTCCTTACCCGATCGCGGCCTGCGCCGCCGACTGCGCGGTGCTCAGTGCCGACTGCGGGCTCGCCGAGCCGGTCAGCGACGACTGGATCGCCGTCCACAGCTGCTGCGAGATCTTGGGGTAGTTCGTGCCGAGGTTGTCGCTGGTGCGGCCCTTCGCGGTGTGCACGGCGGTGATCCACGGCTTGAGCGCGGCCGTCGTGTTGCCCTGCTGCGTCTGCACGGCGGTCGTGGCGCCGATGTAGGACAGCGCGGTGTCCGTGCTGTAGGCGTTGTCCGCGCTGGTCAGGCACGCGACGAGCTTCTCAGTGGTCGCATAGCGCGAGGTGTTCGACTGCACCGGCACGGTCACGAACTCGCCGCCGGTCGGGGTCGGCGCGTTGCCGCCGTTCTCGGCCGGGATGTCGATGATCCCGTAGGGGAACGTGCCCTTCTCCGCGCTGGCCAGCTCCCAGGTGCCGTTCTCGCTGAACGCGGTGTTGCCCGCCGCGAACTCGTTCCAGTTGTCCGGCTGGGTGTCGTTGAGCACCGAGTTCGGCGCGTAGCCGGCCTTGATCCACGACGTCCACAGGCTCAGCGCCGCGACGGCCTGCGTCGAGGACAGCGACTTGAGGTTCGCGCCGCTCCCCCAGAACCAGGGCTCGAACTGGAAGCTGCCCTCCTCGGTGCCGATCGCGGAGAAGGTGATCCCGGTCTTGCCGATTCCCTTCACCTTCGCCAGCGCCGCCGTCAGCGTGGCCCAGTTCGTGATCGTCGACGGATCCACGCCCGCGGCCTTCAGGATGTTCTTGTTGTAGTACAGGGCCAGTGTGTTCGCGCCGATCGGTATGCCGTACGTGCTGCCGTTGATCTGCCCGGCGGCCAGGATGTTCGACTCGACGGCCGAGGTGTCGACGTGCGTCTGCGCGGTCGTGGTGAGCACTCCGGCGGAGGCGAGCGTGGAGACGACCGGGTTGTCCACGATCAGCACGTCCGGCGACACGCCCTGCTGCGCGGCCAGCAGCTCCTTGCTGGTCAGCGACGTGGTGTCGTACGCCGTGCGCTTGACCGAGACCCCTGCCGCCGAGCCGCACTTGTCGAGCAGCTGGACCCATGCGGAGCCGCTGTCGAGCTGGGGGTACGGGTCCCAGATCGTGTATGTGCCGCCCGCGGCGGCCGAGCCGCCGGAGCTGCCGCCGCTTGACGCCGTGCTGGTGGAGCAGGCCGTGGCGCCCGCGGTCAGCGCGAGCGCCGCGAGTCCGGCGCCGAGGGCGCGGTGGAGGGAGTGCATGGAGTGGTTCCTCTCTTCATCGAGCGGGATCTGTTGAGTGAGCGTTAACATCACGCGGCGCGGCCGCGGTGCTGGCGCGCAGCGAGACCGCGGGCTCCAGCAGCACGTGCCGCGGCGCGGCGGTCGGGTCCTCGAGCAGTTCGAGCAGCAGCTCGACCGCGAGCTGCCCCTCCCGGTGCGCGGGCACGTCCGCGGCCGTCAGACGCGGGGTGACCGCCTCGGCCCAGCGGCTGGCGCAGATTCCGGTGAGCGAGAAGTCGCGCGGGACGGCGCGTCCGGCCCGGGCCAGCCCGCGGTAGAGCCCGCCGAGCGCCGCCTCGTTCACGGTGACCAGCGCGGTGGTCGCGGGGCGCTCGGCCAGCATCCGGCCGATCACCGCCTCGCCGCCCGCCGCGTCGTCCTCGCAGTGGTACGCGGTGCCGATCAGGCCCAGCTCCTCCACCGCGGCGGCGAATCCGTCGAGCCCGCGGCGCGCCGATTCGTAGCCCGCCCGGACGAACCCCTCCGGCCGGTTCACGAGGGCGATCTCGCGGTGCCCGAGCGCGGCGAGATGCCGGACGCAGGACGCGGCGAGCTCGGCGTGGTCCAGATCGACCCAGCGGGTGCGGTCCGGCTCGGCGACCCGGCCGATGGTGACGAACGGGAACCCGGCCGCCAGCAGCCGCTCCACCCGCTCGTCGCGCAGCCGGATCTCCATCAGGATCACGCCGTCGACCCGCCGCTCCTCGATCAGCCGGCGCAGCGCCCGGTCGCCGTCCCCGGAGGCCGAGAGCAGCACGTCGTGCTCCCGGGCCGCCGCGGCCTCGGCCACACTGCCCAGGAAGTCGAGCTGCATGTCCGTGTAGTGGCCGCTGCCGGCGGGCGGGAAGACCAGCCCGAGGCTGCTGGTGCGGCCGTTCGCCAGCGCCCGCGCGGTCGCGTTCGGCCGGTAGTCGAGTTCGTCGATGACCCGCTGCACGCGCGCCCGGGTCTCGGCGGAGACGGGGCGGTTGCCGCTC
Organism: Actinospica sp.; assembly: GCA_035712985.1. Classification (GTDB taxonomy): domain Bacteria; phylum Actinomycetota; class Actinomycetes; order Streptomycetales; family Catenulisporaceae; genus Actinospica. The sequence continues at coordinate 25,504 of DASTAE010000233.1, read as the reverse complement.
AGCACATAGGAGACCGTGCTGCGCGAGACTCCCGCCCTGCGGGCGACCTCGGCGATGTTCACGCCCTGGCCCTCCTCTAACCGGTTCGACGGGTGCCGAGCCGGCCGGGCGCCGTCTCGGAGGTGCGGTGCGGGAAGCGGTGCCCCGGCTCGTCGTCGAACCGGTTCGGCTGGAGGCTAGAACCGGCCCGACGACGCGTCAAGATCCGCAGTGCCGGATATTTACGAGGCGGGGTTCAGGCGCCAGCGGTGGTCCGGGGTGCCGTTGTCGCCCCATTGCAGGGTGAGGGCGCCGCTGGACGTGCTCTCGCTCGTGACCCCGAGCACCATTCCGCTGTCGGCGTTCTCGATCAGGTAGCTGCCGTCGCCGTTCGGCACGACCTGCCAGAGGTGGTCGGCGGTGCCGTTGTCGGACCAGATCAGCGCATTGGCTCCCTGCGAGGTGCTGGCGCCGGAGATCCCGAGCAGCAGCCCGCCGGCCTTGTTCTCGATCTTGTACTCGCCGTTGCCCGCGGAGACGAACTCCCAGGCCTGGTCGCTCGCGCTGTTCGCCGTCGCCTGGTCCACGAGGGTGCCCGCGGCGGTGCCGGCGTTCTGCGTGTCCAGGTTCAGGCCGCTGTTGACGTTGGTGACCGTGTAGTACGAGCCGGTCGTGATGTCGGAGGCGGAGACGAGCTTCCACAGGTGGTCGGCGGTGCCGTTGTCGGTCCACTGCAGCGCCGTGGCCCCGGCGGAGGTCGAGGCGCCGTTGATCCCCAGCACCAGACCGCTGTTCTCGTTCACCAGCTTGTACTCGCCGCTGCCGGCCGAGACCGCCTTCCACAGCTCGCCGGTGTCGCCGTCGTCGGTCAACTGCTGGACCGCCGCGCCCGCGCTCGTGGATGCCCCGGCCACGCCGAGCACCAGACCACTGTTCTCGTTCGCGATCTTGTAGTAGCCGTTGCCGTCACCCACCAGGTCCCACAGGTGGTCCCGGGTGCCGTTGTTCGACCACTGCAACGCCGCCGCGCCCGAAGAGGTCGACGCGCCGTTCACGCCCAGCAGCAGGCCGCTGTTGACGTTCTGCAACCGGTACGTGCCGTCCAGCGTGGCCGGCGTGCTCCCAGTAGGGGTGATCACCAGGTGATAGCCGTTCGCCGCGTTCATCGCGTTGACCGGCACCGTGATCGACCCGCCCGAGATCGCGAAGTCACCCACCGAGATCGTCTGCGGCACCGACACCGGCGTCGTCCGACCCTGCGAACGCACGTACTGCAAGACCACGTGCGCGCTACCGCCGCTGAACGCGGAGAGGGAACTCAGACCATTGACGGTCACCGCCGACGAGCCGCTGCCGTTGCCGAAGATCACGTTGACCTGGTTGCCCGCCGAATTCACCGACGCGGCACCGTCGATCCCGGTCTGCGCGGGCGGGACGGTCGTGACCATCTCACCGCTCATATCGCCGTACCACTTGTAGAGCCACCACGACGCGTTCGGCAGACCGCCGGTCCCGACGAGCGTGTCGCCCATCGTGCCGTAGTTGTTCCAGAAGGCCAGGTCGGCCTCGTAGACCCCGGCGCGCTCGAACTTCGCGATATAGCCGGCCAACGGGCCGGGCACGCCGACCTCGCTCGTGGTGGCGTACTCCTCGATCACGATCGGGATCGGCGTGATGCCGAGGCTGTTCTCCAGCGCCACCACCTGCGAGACCTCGGAGGCGATGTTCCCGGAGTTCCACTCGTGCCACGCCAGGTACTGCGGAAGCGCGTTGTGCGCCTGGGCGTAGCTGAGGAACGAGGACATGTAGCTCTCGTTGTACGAGGAGGTGCTCGGGCCCTCGGTCGGGATGGTCGCGTTGTACTTGCGGACCTCGTTGTACGTGGTGACCCAGCCGGCGTTGAAGCTGCCCGCGTCCGTGGTGTCCCAGGTCCAGTCCGGCTCGTTCCAGAGCTCCATGGCCTGGATGTCGGTGGCGGACGAGGAGTCGACCGCGACCATCTGCTTGTCGACCGCGGAGAGCCAGTCGGACCAGCTGACCCACTTGTACGGGAAGTTCGGGTACCAGTCGGGCATCCGGACGATGACCTTCGCGCCGGCCTGCGCGGCCTCGGGCGCCACGACCAGCGCGTCGCCCGCCGGGGCCGGTTCGCCGTTGGGCAACTGGCTGCCGCCGGGCGCCATCTGCACGAAGCTGCTCGGATGCAACGGCGCCACGTAACGCAGCGCCGGCGTGCCGTTCGCGGACAGACCGTAGAGGCCGCCGGACGCGACATGCGTGACCGGGCGCAGGTTCTGGTTGACGTTCACGACGAGGGTGTTCGATGAACTTGCCGCGGTCGCGGTCGTCGGATCGGCCGCGAGCAGCGCCGCGACCAGAATGAGCGAGAACCCCGGCACCGTCGCCTTGGGTATTCGCATGCTGTCTCCCTGGGCAGGGGGTGGGCGGAACCATGAAAGCAAACGTTTGCCTTCGGCAGGCTAGGGCTGGATTCGCAGCGTGTCAAGGAAAGTCGTGCGGTACATTGGGGACCACACGCGGGTCGGGAAAACGGAAGGAAACGGATGATGCCGGATACGCCGCTGGCCAGGGTCACCCTCGCCGAGGTGGCCGCGAGTGCCGGCGTCTCGGTCGGCACCGCCTCCAAGGCCCTCAACGACCGCGGCTCCATGCGCGAGGAGACCAGGGCCCGCGTCCGCGCCACCGCGGAACGGCTCGGCTTCCAGATCGACGCCGTCGCCCGCAGCCTGCAGACCGGCCGCAGCTACACCGTCGGCATGATCACCACCGACAGCATCGGCCGCTTCTCCATCCCCGTCATGCTCGGCGTCGAGGACACCCTCGGCGCCGGACAGATGTCCGTGCTGCTCTGCGACGCCCGCGACGACCGCATCCGCGAGCAGTACTACCTCAAGAACCTCCTCAGCAGGCGCGTCGACGGCATCATCGTCACCGGCCGGCGCACCGACCCCCGCCCCCCGCTGGCCCAGCAGCCCCCCATCCCCGTCGTCTACGCCTTCATGCAGTCCGCGAACCCCGAGGACTGCTCCGTCGTCCCCGACGAATCAGACGGCGCCCGCCGCGCGGTCGGCCACCTCCTCGACATCGGCCGCCGCCGCATCGCCCTGGTCACGGGACCCGAACGCCACCACTCAGCCCGCACCCGCATGACAGCCGCCCTGGACACCCTGCGCGCCGGCGGCGCGGACGTGGCCGAGCCCCTCTACGGCGAATGGAGCGAGGCCTGGGGGCGCCAGGCCGCCCGCATCCTGCTGCGCCGGGACCCCGAGGTGGACGCCGTCTTCTGCGCCAGCGACCAGATCGCCCGGGGCCTGGTGGACACCATGCGCGAGGCGGGCAAGCGCGTCCCCCGCGACGTGGCGGTCGTCGGCTTCGACAACTGGGACGTCATGACCGAAGCCTCCCGCCCGCCCCTGACCAGCGTGGACATGGACCTCGAGGGCCTAGGCCGGCAAGCGGCCGAACTGCTGCTGTCGGCCATCGACGGCCGCCCCAAGGCAGGCGTCCACCTCCACCCCTGCCGCCTCGCCATCCGCGCCTCCACCTCCGACGACGCCGACTGACGGTATTTCGGGGACCTTCCGGGTCGGCCGACGGTCCTTCCATACCGGCTGACGATCTTTCTGTTACGTCGCCTACGGCTTGGTCCACTCCTCCTCAGACCCCCGGGTCCGCCACACCGCAGCGGCCGCGACCGCCAGCAGCCCGACCGCGCACAGCAGGCTCGCCGCCGCGTGCCCGTGCTTGATGAGCAGCGCCCCGACCGTCGCCCCCAGGAACATCGCAGCGATCGACAACAGCCGCCGCCCGGCCTTCCCACCGGGCCCGCCGGCCGCCCGACTGTCCGCGCTGGTCCCCGTGATCGTCTGCGTGAGCACGGTCGTCGTCAGATCCGGCACCGCCAACGCCCGCGCCGCAGCGTTCTGCGTCCCCATGGCCAGCCCCAACAGCACGATCACCGTGTACCGCACCGCCGAAGACGTATCCGGCGACTCCGCCAACGCCACCACGAGATACGCCGCGAGCATGATCGTCCCCTCGATCACCACCGCCAGCGACAGCATCCGCCCCCGATGCGCGGGCTCGAGCCGGCTGACCCGTCCCCCGCACAACGCCCCCACCGCGAACGCCGCGAGCGCCACCACCGAAGCCACCAGCGAGAACCCGGGCGTCCCGGCGATCGCGAACCCCGAGAACACCACGTTCCCCGTCATGTTCGCCACGAACACGTGCCCCAGCGCCAGATAGCTGTACGCGTCCACGAAGCCCGTGACGAGCGTAAGCAGCAGCATCAACGGTGGCAACGGCCCGAACCGCGCCCCCCGCTCGGGCACGATCGTCCGCCACGCCTGCTGCAGGTTCTCGGAGGTCATGGCTTCAGGTTAGATCCCGCGTGGGACGGAATCGCGGCTGACGTGCGGCTCCGGCCCCGGTTGGCAATGGACCGCTGGAGGCCACGCGTAGCTACGTAGGCTCGCGGACGGCCCTGGCGTGGAGCGACGCGCAATGCCAGGGCCGTAGGTAGGGCCGAACACGATCCCGAATGCCGCCGATGCACACTGGACCGAGCGGAGGACCGACCCCCCTACACCGCCTCATCATGCGGCAACCACACCCGCATCGCTCCATAGGTCCTGTTGGCCCAGGCCAGGTACGGGATCGCCGTGACGCGGGTGTGGCCGGCGTGGGTGGTCGGGGCGGCGCCCAGCTCGCGGTAGGGCCACGGGTCCTTGCCGTCCGCGGAGCGGGCGGTGGCGTCGATCAGAACCGTGGGCAAGGTGGCGCCGCTGATCTCGATCGGGGCGCCGTCCCAGGGGTGGCCGGAGAGGGTCAGGGCGCTGAGGTCGGCGTCCTGGTCCTGGTGCTCGGCGCAGTAGACGAGGGGGCCTCGCTCGATGGCCACGCAACCGCGGGCGTCGTCCACGCGGGGGTCGGCGACGGTGAGGCGGGGGCGCAGGGGGAATTCGAGGTCTACCGTGTCGCCGCCGTGCCAGGCTCGGGTGAGGCGGACGTAGTCGGCGTCGTCCACGTCGGCGGGCTCGCCGTTGACGAGCACCGTGCTGGCGCCTCGTGCCCAGGACGGGACGCGGAGGGTCAGGGTCCAGGCCCCGGCGGCCTTGGGCGGGACGGTGATCCGCACGCTGCCGTCGAAGGGGTAGCCGGTCTCGACGCTCACGCCGCGGCCGTCGAGCTGGATGTCCCCGGGGGCGTACTGGTGGATCTGGATACCGGTCTCGTCGCTGGTGGCGAAGTAGTGCGTCAGACTGGCGAGGGTGCGCATGACGTTGGGCGGGCAGCAGGCGCAGCTGAACCACGCTTGGCGGCCGTCGGGGCCGAGGGTCGTGTCGGGGCGGACCTGCAACGGGTTGACGTAGAAGTAGCGGTCGCCCTCGAGGGAGACGCCGGCCAGGAAGCCGTTGTACATCACGCGCTCGAAGATGTCGGCGTACTGGGACTCGCCGGTCGCCAGCTGCATACGCCAGGCCCACTGCATCAGAGCGATCGCGGCGCAGGTCTCGGTGTACGCGCGGTCGGTGGGGAGTTCGAAGGCGTCGCCGAGGGCCTCGTCGCGGTGGCGGGCACCGGTGCCGCCGGTGACGTACGTCTTCCCGCGCAGCAGGTCGTCCCACTGGTCGCGCAGCACGTCGAGCAGCGCGGCCTCGCCGGTCTCCAGGTACACGTCGGTCACGCCCGCGGCGAGGTAGAGCGCGCGGACGGCGTGGCCGTGCAGCGCTCGCAGTTCCCTGACGGGCACGAGGTCCTGCCAGTAGCGGCGCCCGAAGGGGCGGTCGCCCATCTGCCCGCTGCCGCGCAGGGTGATGAAGCGGTCGGCCAGGTGCAGGTAGTCGGCGTCGCCGGTCTCGCGGTAGAGCTCGACGAGCGCGGTCTCCACCTCGGGGTGGCCGCAGTAGCCGACCCGCTTCCCGCCCTCGCCGAACTCGGCGACGAGCAGGTCGGCGAAGCGGACGGCGATGTCGAACAGGGACCCGCGGCCGGTGGCCCGGCGGTGCGCGATCCCGGCCTGGATCAGGTGGCCCGCGCAGTACATCTCGTGGCCCGAGGGCAGGTCGGCCCAGCGTTCGCCGCCGCGGACGACGGTGGTGTAGCTGTTGATGTAGCCGTCCTCGTGCTGCGCGGCCGCGACCAGCGCGATCACCTCGTCGCCGCGCCGCTCCCAGTCGGGCGCATCAGTGGTCTGCAGATGCCAGGCCACCGCCTCGAGCCATTTGTAGACGTCGGTGTCGAGGAACGGGAGCTTTCCGTGGTACGCGCCCTCGGCCGTGCCCGCCGCGAGTTCGAGGTTCTCCAGCGTCCCGGCCTCGGTCATCCGCGCGAGCCCGGCGGCGAGCGAGCGTTCCGCGTTCGCGGCCACCCGCGCGGACCAGAAGCCGGAGCCGAGCCGCACCGCCCCGGGAGGCAACGCGCGCAACACCGCTGCCGCGCCCAGCTCGCCGACCGGTCCCGCGGCGGCACTCCTATCAGCCGTCATGGCCCACCCTTCCGAGAGCAAACGTTTGCCTGCCACAGTAGCGCGCAGGGGTGCGGGCACGCCAGGGTCTGATCGGATACCGGGCGGGGGCGCAGCGTAAGGGGCTCAGACGGAGCCGGCCACGGCGCGCTCGTGCCACAGCAGTTCGCACACCCGGTCGACGGCCTGTGCCAGGTGGCGGCGGTAGGTGCCGAAGGGCAGGCCCAGCTCCTCGGCCACGGCGTGCTGCTGCTTCGCGTCCACGTCGAGGTACGTGGAGGCCAGGGCCGCGTAGAGCTTTTCACCGTGGCGGTCCTCGCGCAGGCGGGTGAGGGCCTCGGAGATCGCGGCGCGGACACGCTCGGCGGGGACGACGTTGTCATGGCTTCCACCAGGCACGAGGGTCGCCTGCTGGAGCGCGCTGTCGGCGAGGGTGTCGGGGCGGTGCCAGGCGCGCAGGGCGGCTCGGACCGCGGTGTTGAACTCCTCGCGGGACACCGAGGGGACGACGACGGGCGCCGGCGTGTCGGCCAGGTGGGACAGGACTCTCGCGCGCATCACCTGGTGACGCTCCGGGTCGCGCCATCGCAGGTCGGCGTCGAGGATCTCGCGGACGACGGCGTGCGGATACACGCCCTGCGAGCCGGACTCGATGAAGGGCAGCTCTCGCAGCCAGGCGAAGAGGGCCGCGCTGTCGGCCTCGGGCAGGGCTGCGCGCAGCAGTTCCTCGTTCGTGGTCGGCAGGAGCGCGCACACGTCCAGGGCCTGCCGGTGTTCGGCGGACGGGGCTTCGCCGACCAGTTGGTCCACGAGCGCGCCGATCACCTCGTGGGACGGGGTCCAGCCTGGCCCGTCGTATTCGTGGGCCGCGTCGGCGGAGAGCGACAGCGCCAGCGGGTTGCCGCCTGCGAAGGCCAGTACGGCTTTCTGGTGCTCCGCGCGGACTTCGCAGGTCGCCAGGAGCTCGCGCGCCTCGCGTTCGGTGAGTTCGCCGAGTTCTACGTGCTCGAATATCTCGCGCCACGCGGGGTCGGAGCGCCACGCGCGGGCCGGCTTCGTGCGCGCGGCGAAGACGACGACCGAGCCGAGCGGCAGGCGCGGCAGGAAGTCCTCGCGCAGCCAGGGCTCGAGGGTGCGGCAGTTCTCGAATCCGTCCACGAGCAGGACCGCGCCGGCGGAGGTCGCGTCGAGCATCGGGGACGCGGCGGTCTCGAAGGCCGCGGGCGCGCATTCGAGATCGCGGGTGGCGTCGAGTTCGACGATGGCGCGGCCCGATTCCGTTGCCTCGTCGGCGAAACGGCGCAGCAAAGTGGTCTTTCCGATGCCGCCGGGGCCGGTCACGAACAGCAGCGTGAAGGGGCGGTCGGCCTCGTCGAGGGCTGAGCGGAACGCGTCGACCTCCGGGCCGCGACCGACGAACGCGCGACGGCGGGCCTCCTGGAGCTGCCGGGCGAGTGACGGGATCGCACGGGATTCGCGCACGTCGCGGCGGAAGACCTCGGAGTGCGGCTCGCGGCGCTGCGGCGGGATGGCGATCATGCGCACGGTCACGTCGTCGGCCAGCGGGTCGGCGAGCTCGCTGCGCACGGCGAGCGCGGTGCCGCCGCCGGCGTCGAGCGCGCCCGAGGACGCGCGGGCGGTGATGGCCGCGACGACGGGAGCCAGCGCGTCGTCGGCGCTCAAGACGCGCAGGTGCATCCGCTTGAGCGCCGGACCCGGCTCGATGCCCAGCTCGTCGCGCAGGATCCGGCGCGCGCTCTCGTACACCTCGAGCGCGTCGGCCTGGCGGCCGGCCCGGTAGAGCGCGAGCATCAGCAGTTCGTGCAGGCTCTCGCGCAGCGGGTACGACGGGATCAGGGTCCTGAGGCCGCCGATCGCGGCGAGGTGGTCCCCGGACTCGACCTGCGCGGCCGCCTCGATCTCGGCGGCGTCGGCGCGCAGCTCGATCATCCGCGCGCGGACCCACTCGAAGTACGGTCCCGGCACGCCGACCAGCGGCTCTCCGCGCCATTCGGTGAGCGCCTGGCGGCACAGCTCGGCCGCCTCGGCGCCCGCCCGGCGCGCGGCCACCGCGGCGCCGACCCGCTCCTCGAACACGTCCGCGTCCACGCTGACCTGCTCGCCGCGCAGCGCGTAGCCGTCGCCGATCGGCTCGATGACGATGCCGCCGCCGGCGTCCCCCGCGTTGAGGATCTGCCGCAGCCGGGACACGTAGGTGCGCACGGCCCCCGCGCCCGACTTGGGCGGACGCTCGCCCCAGAGCGCGTCCAGCATCGAGGCCATCGAGACGTGCGCCCCGCGCGCGAGCAGCAGCACGGCCAGCACCGCCTGCTGCTGGGGCGGCCCGACCTCGAGCTCCGTCTCGCCCCGCCACGCGCGCACCGGCCCCAACAGCCGGAAGGTGAACTCCGTCATCCGTACCCTCCCCCGCTCACCGGACGCCCCTGTGGTGCACACGTCCCGAGATGTGCCTGCGGTTCTCGGATGATCTTCGCGGTCCCGTCCCGGCGAGACATCCGTCAATCTCACTGAAGATACGCTAAGAACGCGTTACATGAAGAGGTCACTTCCTTAGGCCAGGGTCAAGGACCGGCAATCATCCGCGTTGACCAGGCGTAGACGGGCCGTTGATCGGCCGGGCCTAGTGTCTGCGAGGTGCAGGAAAAGCGGATGCGGGACCTCTACGCGACGCACGGTCAGTCCCTGCTGCACTCCCTGATGCGCTGGACGAGCGGAGACCGGCAGGCCGCGGAGGACCTGCTGCAGGAGACGATGCTGCGGGCGTGGCGGAATCTGCACGTGCTCGAGGACGCCTCGGCGCGCGGCTGGCTGCTGACCGTGGCCCGGCGGCTGGCCATCGACGCCTCGCGCAGCCGCGCCGCCCGGCCCGCCGAGTGCGGCGACGAGCCGCTCGGCCACATCCCGACCCGGCACGACCACACCGAGCAGGTGCTCGACCGCGCCGTGCTCTCCCCCGCGCTGGCCGGCCTCCCGGATCCGCAGCGCGCCGTGGTCTTCCACGTCTACTACCTGCACAGCACCATGCGGCAGACGGCCGAGACCCTCGGCATCCCCGAGGGCACCGTCAAGACCCGTACCCGGCACGCCCTGCGCACCCTGCGCGCGGAGCTGCGCTGAGGAGCCGTGTTGACCGGCTGTAGACAGGATGTTGAAGCACCTCGACCAGAATCGGCGGCCATGTCCAGCTCAGCGCACCCGCCGCTCGCCTCAGACCCCAGCGCCCCGGCCGGCTCCCCCGTTCCCGAGAACCCGGTCATCCCGGGGGAACGGATGACGGAGGCGGTCATCGACCTCGGCGCGGTCGCCGAGAACCTGCGGATCTTCCGCGCCGGCACCGACGCCGCGCTGATGGCCGTGGTCAAGGCCGACGGGTACGGGCACGGCGCCGTGCAGATCGCGCGCACCGCCCTGGCGCACGGCGCGACCTGGCTCGCGGTCTCCTTCGTCGGCGAGGCGCTGCCGCTGCGCGCCGCCGGGATCCGGGCGCCGATCCTGGTCTTCCTGCACCTGCCCGACGAGGACCTGACCGACGCGCTGCGCGCCGACCTTGACCTGACGGTCTCCTCGCAGGCGCAGCTGGAGGCGATCGCGGCGTGCGCGAAGCGGCTCGGGCGCACCGCCGAGATCCAGCTCAAGGTGGACACCGGCCTGCACCGCAACGGAGCCTCGCCCGCGCAGTGGCCCGCGCTCGTGGAGGCGGCGGCCCGGTTCGAGCGCGAGGGCGCCGTGCACGTGCGCGGCCTGTGGTCGCACCTGGTGCACCCGGAGCAGCCCGCGCACCCGACGACCACGAGCCAGCTCGACCTGTTCGACGAGGCGGTCCGGCAGGCCGAGGAGGCCGGTCTCACCGGCCGCCTGCTGCACATCGCGAACTCGACCGCGGCACTGACGATCCCGCGCTCGCACTACGACGTGATCCGGCTCGGCAGCGGCCTGTACGGCATGGACTTCGTCGGCGGGAACCAGCTGGTCCCGGCGATGACGCTGCGCGCGCGGATCGCGATGACCCGCCGCGTCGACGCGGGCGAGGGCGTCTCCTACGACCACATATATCAGACCTCTGATGTCACCAATCTGGCCCTGGTGCCGCTGGGCTACGCCGACGGCCTGCCGCGCGCGGCGTCCGGCGGCGCGCGGATATCCGTGGGCGGCCGGCAGTGCCGGGTCGCCGGGCGGATCGCGATGAACTCCTGCGTGGTCGACGCCGGTCAGCTCGAGGTCGAGGCGGGCGACGAGGCCCTGGTCTTCGGCACCGGCGGGCACGGCGAGCCGACCGCCGCCGAGTGGGCCGCGTGGTCAGGCACGACCCCGCTGGAGGTGCTGACCAGGATCGGCCCGCGGGTGCCGCGCCGCTACCTCGCCGCCCCCGGCGCCCCCGCGGCCGACCAGGGCGCATCAGGGCACGAGGGCAGGCTGCGGATCGTCGTGCTGTTCGGCGGTCCCGGCGGCGAGTACGACGTCTCCTGCGCCTCCGGGGCGACCATCGTCAGCTACCTGGACCGCGAGCGCTACCGGGTGCAGCCGGTGCGGATCAGCCCCGAGGGACGCTGGATCCCGGGCCCGTCCGACTGGCCCGCCGGGGTCTGCGGTCCGCACGACCTGGTGGCCGCGACCCCCGATCCGGCGCTGCGCACCGGCGCCGACCACGAGCAGGCGCTCGGCGTGCTGGCCTCGGCCGACGTGGTGGTGCCCGCGCTGCACGGCCCGTTCGGCGAGGACGGCACCGTGCAGGCGCTGATGGACGCGCTCGGCGTGCGCTACGTGGGTTCCGGCATGGCCGGCAGCGTGCTCGGCATGGACAAGGACGTCGCGAAGCGCGTCCTGGTGACCAGCGGGCTGCGCGTCGCCGACTGGGCCGTGCTGCGCCGCGACGCCGACGACCTGTCCGACGCGGACCGCGAGCGGCTCGGCCTGCCCGCCTTCGTCAAGCCCGCGCGCTCCGGCTCCAGCGTCGGCGTGAGCCGGGTGAAGAACTGGGAGGAGCTCGGCGAGGCGCTGGCCACGGCCCGCAAGTGGGACGAGAAGGTGCTGGTCGAGCGCAGCGTGATCGGCCGCGAGGTGGACATCGCGGTGCTCGAGCACCCGGACGGCCGCGTCGAGGCCAGCCCGCCGGTCGAGATCGTGCTGCACCAGGGCGGCCGCGACTTCCTCGACTACGCCGCGAAGTACCAGGACGCGACGGCCACCGACATCCTGCTGCCCGCCCCGATCGCCCCGGAGATCACGGCCGAGCTGCAGAGGATGGCGGTCGAGGCCTTCGAGATCCTCGGCTGCCGCGGCCTGGCCAGGGTGGACTTCCTGCTGCGCGACGGCGTGGAGCCGGTGTTCAACGAGATCAACACCTTCCCCGGGTTCAGCTCCACCTCGCTCTACCCGCGGATGTGGGCCGAGGCCGGGATCCCGCTGCCGCGGCTGCTGGACACGCTGATCGGCACGGTGCTCGCCGGAGTGCCCGCCTAACTGCTCAGGCCGAGGGGGGCGGGCCGCGCGGCCCGCCCCTTTCCGCTGTTCAGCCCGTCAGTGCACGGTTTCGGCCTGCCCGGCCAGCTGCTCGGCGAGCGGCTGGAGCCCGGCGGGCTGCGAGGCCTTGAAGAGCACGATGTCGCCGGGGGCGAGCATCTTGTCGAGCACGACGCGCGCCTCGACGTTGTCGAGGGTGCGCACGACGGTCGCCCCGGCGTCCTCGGCGCCGTCGGCGATCCAGCCGGCCTCCTCGGCGCCCTTGAGCCCGCCGACGGTGATCACGATGTCCACGCCGAGCTCCCTGGCCAGCGCGCCGACCCCGCGGTGCTCCTCCTCCACGGTCTCGTCGAGACCGAGCATCGCGCCGAGCACGACGACGGTGCGCCGGCCCTGCGCCATCGCCCTCAGGGCCCTGAGCGCGGCGCGCGTGCTGTGCGGATTCGCGTTGTAGGCGTCGTTGACGATGACGATGCCGTCCGGCCGCTCGGTGATCTCGAGCCGTCCGCCGGAGGCGGCCGTCGCGGTGCCGAGACCGGCGGCGATCTCCTCGGTGCTCAGCCCGATGCGCCGGGCGACGGCGGCCGCCGCCAGCGCGTTGCCCACCTGGTGCTCACCGATCAGCTGCAGCGCGACGGGTGCCGTGCCCTCCGGCGTGTGCAGGGTGAAGCGCGCGTGGCCGCCCTCGTCCAGGGTCACGTCCGCGGCCCGGATGTCAGCCTCCTGCGAGAGGCCGAAGAGCACGACCTCGGCCTTGGTCCGCGTGCGCATCGACAGCACCCGCTCGTCGTCCGCGTTCAGCACGGCCAGGCCCTCGGCCGGCAGCGACTCGACGAGCTCTCCCTTGCCCTGCGTCGTCGCCGCGTAGCCGCCGAACTCGCCGAGGTGCGCGGTGCCGATGTTGGTGACGACGCCGATCGACGGCGGCGCGATCTCCGTCAGGTACTTGATGTGCCCGATGGCACGGGCGCCCATCTCCAGCACCAGGAACCGCGTGTCCTCGGTGGCCAGGCTGACCGTGAGCGGCAGGCCGATCTCGTTGTTGAAGTTGCCCGGCGTGGCCACGGTCGCGCCGCGCGTGCGCAGCAGGTGCGCGATCAGGTCCTTGGTGGTCGTCTTGCCCGCGGAGCCCGTGATGCCGAGCACGGTCATCCCGCCGGCCACGCCCTGCGCGATCAGGTGCGCGGACAGCTTGCCGAGCGCGTCGACGCCGTCCTGCACGACGACCGCGGGCGCGCCGACCGGACGCTGCGCCAGCACCACCGTGGCGCCGCCGGAGATCGCGGCCTCCACGTAGTCGTGCCCGTCCACCCGCTCTCCGGGCAGCGCGACGAACAGCCCGCCCGCCTGCGCCTTGCGCGAGTCGACGAACGCGGGCGCCTTGACCGCGATGTCGTCCGCGCCGTCGTGCACAGTGCCACCGACCACGTCGGCGAGCTCCCGCAGCGTTATCTCTCTCATGCACCGTCATACGGAAACGGCGCGATTTCGGATTTCGAGCGACCGCGGGATGGGGACCGGCCTATCCCGGCCTTCGGACGGCGTAGACGGGCATCCAGACGATCGCCTCGAGCCGGATGAACGCGCCGCTGTGCGGGGCGACCACGACCATGCCGTGTCCGGCGTAGATGCCGACGTGCGAGGCGTCGGAGTAGAAGACGACCAGGTCGCCGAGTCGGGCCTGGCCGAGCGGAACGGAGATCCCCACGCCCGCCTGCTCCTGCGAGGTGCGCGGTATCCGGACTCCGGCGTCGCGCCACGCCTGCTGGGTCAGACCCGAACAGTCGTACGCGTCGGGCCCGTTTCCGCCGTACGCGTAGGGCTTGCCGATCTGGGCGAGCGCGAAGGCGAGCGCTTTCTCGCCCCGGCTCTTCCCGGAGTCGACCGCGTGCGGCCGCCATCGGGTGCCCGGGCCGCCGTCGGCCCGGGCGGGCGCGGCGGCGACGCTCAGCAGCGTCGCCGCCACGATGACCGCGAACGCGGCCAGCGGCGGTCTTCGCCGCACCCCGGATATCCGTCCGCTCCAAGACTCGCGTTGCCACGGTATTCGCATGTCGCCGTCCCGCGTAGATAGATGGATTCTCGCCCACCCCTCTCGGCGCAGGTCCGTACCCGCGAGAATGGAGACCTAACTCCCGGCGGCCGGCGGCACGCCGCACCCGATCTTGGATGAAGCACCGGATGGGCCAAGCGCGAGCGTGCGCGCTCAGGCCTCGGCCTGCGGCCGCAGATGGAAGGCGATCTGGCCGCCGGCGGCGGTCTCGGCGTCGAGCACCTTGTCCGCGAGCTGCTCGGCGGCCACGGGCTCGAGGTACACGCGGGCCTGGTGCACCTCGAGGACCTGGTCCTCGGGCCCGGGGCCGGTGGTCAGGGCCGCGGCGAGGGCGGCGCCCTGGGTGTCGTCCGGGCTCGGCGCGATCCGCAGACCGGTCGTCTCGGGCATGTTCGGCTGGGTGGCGAGCTGGTTGATGGCGGTGGCGGCGGCGTCGGTGAGCATCAGCATAGGCTGGTCGTTCCTTTCCGTTCGGTTTCGGGAGCGGCTCGGGTACCCGGTCGTTCCGCGGCGAAACGGGGATAATCGAGAAGCCGGAACGAGGAGGTGCCGATGCCCCCTGAACCGCCCGGACGCTTCGCGGACCGGTTCGAGGCGGGCCGGCTGCTCGCCGAACGCGTGGCGCTGCTCGGCCCGCGCGAGCCCGTGGTGCTCGGCCTGCCGCGCGGCGGGATCCCGATCGCGGGCGAGATCGCCGCGCGGCTCGGTGTGTCGGCCGAGGCCTTCGTCGCGCGCAAGATCGGCGCCCCCGGCTACCCGGAGTACGGTCTCGCCGCGATCGCCGAGGGGCTCGACGAGGTCGTCCCCGGCCCGCAGGCGGCCCGGCTGGGCTTCGCGGGCGCGCGGCTGGCGGCGCTGGCCGCGGCCGAGCGGGTGGAGCTCGAACGCCGGGTCGCCGCCTACCGGGGCGATCGGCCGCTGCCGCGGTTGCTGGGCCGGGAGGTCGTGCTCGCGGACGACGGGCTGGCCACCGGCGTCACGGCCCGGGCGGCGCTGCGCTCCCTGCGGCGGCGCTCGCCGAGCAGGCTGATCTTCGCGGCGCCGGTGTGCGCGCCGGAATCCGTCCGTCACCTGGCCGAGAGCGGTCTGGCCGACGACGTCGTCTACGTCCTGGCACCCGCGGATTTCGAGGCCGTCGGCGAGTGGTACGACGACTTCGCCCAGCTGAGCGACGCCGACGTGATCCGGCTACTGCGCCCCGGCGACGCGCAGGATTAGCGCGGAGAGCGTGCGCGCGGCCTCGGGCCTGCCGAGTTCCCGCGCGTGGTCGGCCATCGCGGCGCGGGCGGCCGGATCCTCGAGCAGGGCGCCGATCGCGGCGCGCAGGTCCTCCCCCGACACCTCGCCGAGCAGGGCGCGCGCGGCGCCGCGCTCATCGAGGTAGCGCGCGTTGAACGCCTGCTCGCCGCCCGCCGAGGAGGCCAGCGGGATCAGGATCGCGGGCTTGCCGAGGGCGGAGAGCTCGGAGATCGTGCCGGCGCCGCTGCGCGCCACGACGAGGTCGGCGAGCGCGAACAGGTCGGGCAGCTCCGCGCCGATGAACTCGGCCACGTGGTAGCGCGGCGCGAGTTCCGGGGAGAGCGCGGCGGCCGCCTCGCGCATCCGGTCGATCTCGGCGGCGCCGCACTGGTGCACGACGTTGGCCTGCTTGAGCAGCCAGGGCAGCGATTCGACGGTCAGGTTGTTGATCTGCCGGGCGCCGAGCGCGCCGCCGGTCACGTACACCGTCGGCAGCGAGCGGTCGAAGCCGTCGAGGCCCAGCGCGGCCACGGCCCGATCGGCGTCGCCGCCGAACAGCTCGGCGCGCACCGGGTTGCCGACCAGCTCGGCACGGCTCCGGGTGCGGCCGGGCAGCAGGCCGAGGGTGGACTCGGAGGAGACGGCGGTGGCCTTGGCCAGCCGCGCGAGGATCCGGTTGGCCAGGCCCAGGCGCACGGTCTGCTCGTGGATCACCAGCGGGCGGTGGCAGAGCCAGGCGGCGACGCTCACCGGCACCGCGACATAGCCGCCGAAGCCGACGACGGCGTCGGGCTTCAGTCGACGGACGATCCCGCAGGCCTGCACCGCGCCCCACGGCACCCGGGCCAGGTCCCTGATATTGGTCCAGGTGAGCATGCCCAGCGGGTTGCGGGCCCGGCGCAGCTTGCCGGTGGCCACCGGCAGGAAGGGGATGCCGTGCTCCCCGGCGATCCGCTCCTCGAGCTTGCCGTGGGCGCCGACCCAGGTCACCGACAGCTCGCGGCCCTCGGCGGCCAGGACCTCGCGCAGGGCGTTCACCGTGGTCAGCGCGGGGTACACGTGGCCCCCGGTGCCGCCGCCGGTCACGATCACCCGGACGGGGCGGGACCCGTCGGCTCGGCTGCTCACGCTGGTACCGCCTTCTCTTCGAGCCCCCTGCGTGCTGACCCGCCAAGCCTCCCACAGTTCGGCCGTACCGCCGCAACGTGCGGTGCCGTTAGCCTGGTGCGGTGCAATCGTCGCCGAGCGGCCCGATCGAGGAACGGCTCGACTTCCTCACGCCACGCACGCTCGAGGTGCTGCACGGCGCGGCGCTGCTGGGCGATCCGTTCTCGGTCACCGATCTCGCGCTGATCAACGGGCTCACGCCGATCGAACTCGTCCCGGTCGTGGACGAGGCGCTCGGCGCCGGGCTGCTCGAATCGACGGAGCATCAGCTGCGCTTCCGCGAGGGGGAGATCCGGCAGGCGCTCTACGACGCGACGCCGCCCGAGCGTCGCAGCGCCCTGCACCGGCGCTCGGCGTGGGTCCTGCGGGCGACGGGCGCGCAGCCGGAGCGCGTGGGCCGGCAGTTGTTGGCCGGCGGCGAGGCCGGGACCGAGCCGTGGGAGGCGGAGTGGCTCGCCGAGCACGCCGAGACGCTCACCCGACGTGATCCGGCGACGGCCGCCGCGCTGTTCGAGCGCGTCGTCCCCGATCTGGACGCCGGGGATCCACGGCGCGCGGACTTCGAGGACTTACTCGCCGACGCGAACTTCCGACTCTTCCGGCTCGAAGACGCGGCGCGGATCGCCCGGGAGAACGCGGCCCGGAGCAAGGACCCGGAGCGAAGCGGCCGTAACACGTGGCTGCTCGGATACAGCCTGATGAGATTGCAGCGGCTCGACGATGTGCTGCTCGCACTCGACGCGGCCGCCGCCGCTCCGGAGGTCCCGCCGCACTGGCTCGCCCGATACGCGGCCCTGCGCGCGGTCGCGTTCTGCACCTGCGATCAGCTGGAACAGGCCCGCGACGCCGCGCGGGACGCGTTGGCCGCCGGCCGGCTCGCGAACGACCCGATGGCGATCGGCTACGCGCTGCATGCGCAGTCGTATGTATCGATCGTCGCGGACCAGGACTGCGCCACGGCGGTCACGTTGATCGAACGCGCGACCGCGGTCGTCCGCGGCGAGCCCGACCTCGTGGACCTGCGCCTGCTGCTCTGGGTGAACCGCTTCACCGTCGGCTTCGAGATCGGCGACTCGCCCGAGGAGCTGATGGACGGGGCCCGGCAGATGCTGCTCGCGGCCGAGACCGCGGCGCTCGCGCGGCTCAGCCAGCTCCGCCTGCACACGGCCGAGATCGCCTTCGAACTCGGCCTGTGGGACGAGGCCGTGGCCCACCTCGACCTCATCGCAGACCACGAACTCCCGGCCCCGGCCATGCGGCACGCGATCCGCGCGCAGATCGCGATCCGGCGCGACGAGGGCGAGCAGGCGCGGAGCTCGCTCGCGATCCTGCGCGAGACCCCCGGCGCGGCCGCCTCCCTGACCGAGGTCTCCCGCGTGTTCGCGCTGGCCGCCGAGGCCCTCGACTACGAACGCGAGGGCGCGCCGGAGGCGGCCGAGGAGGTGCTCGCGGTCTCGCTGCGCCTCGGCCGGCCGAGCCATCCGCTGCGCTATCGCCTGCTGCCCGCGCTGATCCGGCTGGCCCTGGCGCACGGGGACGGGCCGATGGCGCTGGAGGCGGCGCGGGTCGCGGAGAAGGACGCGCAGGAGGAGGCGGTCAGCCGCAGGCGGGCGACCTTGCTGTGGTGCCGCGGGCTCATGGACGGCGATCCGGAGCTCGTCGCGCAGGCGGCGGAAATGCTGCGCGAGGCCGGGCTGCTGGCCGCGCTGGGCAACGCTTTGGAGGACGCGGCCGAGCTGCTGGCGAAGTCCGGGGACACGACGCGGGCGCGGACGACGCTGCTCGAGGCGCTCGACGTGTACGACGGAATGGGCGCCGCGTGGGACGTGCGTCGTGCCACGTCACGGCTGCGCGGGCACGGAGTACGGCTCCGCGCCGTGGCCGGGAGCCGGCGTGCCGCGGCGGGCCCGCAGTCGCTGACGCCGACCGAGAGCACGGTCGCCGAACTGGTCGCCGAGGGCCTGTCGAACCCTGACATCGCCGAGCGGCTCAACCTGTCCAGGCGCACCGTGGAGAGCCACGTCTCGCGCATCCTGGCGAAGCTCGGCGCGGGCTCGCGGATCGAGGTCAAGGCCCATCTGGAGACAGTCGATCCCTGATCTCCCGGCGCGAGCCGATCTGCAGCTTGGACAGGATGTTCGAGATGTGCGTGTCGACGGTCCGCTTGGACAGGAACATCCGGAACGCGATATCAGGATTCGAGTAGCCCTCGGCGGCCAGCTCGGCGACGCGCTGCTCCGTCGCGGTCAGGCGGGTGCCGCCGCCGTCGTCGTCCGGGCGGGCCCGGCTGCCGCGCACTCCGAGGCGCACGTCGTAGCCGCGCAGCCGGGACGCGGCGCGGCGCGCGTCCCAGGTCGCGCCGAGCTCCTCGTAGCCGTCCAGGGCCTCGGCCAGCGTCGCGCGGGCCCGCCGCGAGTCTCCGGCCTGCGCGAACAGCCCGGCCGCGTCCTCCAAGGCGCTGGCCGCGTAGAGCCGCAGCCCGGCCTCGCGGAGGTACCCGGCCGCGCCGAGAACCGCCTCCGGATCCGCGTCGAGGACGCCCCGGCACCAGGCCGCGCCGGCCAGTTTCCGCGGCGTCGGCTCGCGATCCGCCTCCCATTGCGCTGCCTCGGCCGCCGCCCGAGCCGTGGCGGGCTCCTGCTCCACGGCCAGCCGCACGAGCTTGGGCAGAATCACGTGGCGCAGTGGGAATACGTCCTCCCCGCCTGGCTCCAGGCAGGTCGCGAGCACGGCGATCGCGTCCCGCGCGTTCCCGTTCCGCTCGTGGATCAGCGCCCGAGCGGCGACGTCGTAGCCCTTCTGGCCGATCTCCGCCGCCAGGGCCTTGATGTACCTGGCGATCTCGGCCTCGTCGTCCCGATGCGCGGCGATGAGGGCGCCGATCGCGTGCCGATCGTCGATCTCGTCCCAAAGCCCCAGGTCGTAGCGCAACTGCGTCGCCTGCCGACGGACCCGAACGCGCCACAGCGAACGCGTGGTCTCCGCGAGATCGAGCACCTCGCGCATCGCGTCCTCGGTCCCGTCGCGCCGGCCGAGCGCGAAGCGGTAGGCGTAGCGATTGCCGAGAAGCAGCATCCGTAGATCGACGAGATCAGGGGCCTGGTTCAGCGCGACGAGCCCGCGCTCCACGTCCTCCAGCGCGCCGGCCGTGTCGCGCCGTGCCGCGCGGACGATCGATCGCAGGTAGAGCGCCGCCCCGACCGCGAACGGATCCGGCGGGCCGACCTCGGCGGACAGCGCGCGCTCGGCGGCCGCGCGGCCCTCGTCGAGACGACCGAGGATCTCCAGCACGACCGCGCGCACCGCGTCGTTGCGCGCGCGCCAGAAAGGCGGGACGCCGGTGCGGCTGCCGGTCCCCTCCAGCAGCCCGAGGGCCTCCTCGAAACGGTGCCCGGTCATCAGGCTGAGCGCGAGCACCCAGACCGCGGGCCCGACCCGGTGCGGCTCCTCCGTGAACGTGAGGATGCCGCGCGCGATGCGTCCGGCGAGCTCGAAGCGATCGAGTTCGAACGCGTACAGCGCCCAGCGGTCCTCGAGCACCGCATAGCGCGGATCGGCGGCGTCGATGCCGCGCAGCACGTGGCCGATCAGCTCGACCGCCGCGTCCGGCTCGCCCGCGAAGACGGCCGCGGCGTGCTCGATCAGCCAGTCCGCCTCCCAGCTCTCGATCTCGTCCCCGGCCGCGAGCAGGTGAGCGGCGATCCGCTCGGGCGCGGCGTCGAGCGTGCTGAGGATCTTCGCCGTGTAGCGGTGCAGGGCCATCCGGAGCCCGGCGGGCATCGCCTCGTACAGCTCGAGCCGGACCTCGTCCTCCCGGAACCGCAGCAGACCGCCCTCGGCCCGCAACACCCCCGCCTCGACGGCCTCATCTATCAGAGTCCTGAGTTCCTCCGCGGGCCGGTCGAGCACGACCGCCAGCTCCCGCAGCGAGAACTCCGCGCCCAGCACCGCCGCGCCGCGCAGCACGTCCACCGAGACCATCCGCCCGGGCCCCTCGCCCATCCGCCCGCACCACCTTTCTTGCGTCGTACGAGTCCAGCGTTCGGCACTGCTCCCGTTGCGACGCCGTCGGCGGACGGCGGTTGTCACGAACGGATAACGGATACCGCCGCGGAGGGCCGAGAAATCTCTTCAAAAAATCTTTCAACCCCTCGGCGGAACCCGTCGTCTTTGGCGGCGTGACTACCTACGAACCGTGGCTCCCCCCGACGGACCCCAACGCGCAGACCCGCGCCCTGCCCTGGTCCACCGCGTCCGAGCAGCAGGACCCGTCCGAGCGCACGCGCATCTGGGCCTCCGTCGCGGCGGAGCGCGCGTCCGTAGGCCACGACCACGACGAGGAGCCGCGCGGCGCGCGCCGCTCGAGCCGGCGCCGCGTGCTTTTCGCGGCGGGCGGCCTGATGCTGCTGGCGGGCGGCGGCATAGCCACCGCCGCGGCCGCGCAGCACGGCCGGGGCGCGGTGCGGGTGACCGGCGGCGGCAGCCCGAACCAGGGCGGCGTGCCTGCGGGGGGCTCGTCCTCGGCCTCCCGCTCGGCCGCGCCCTCGAGCTCGGCCCCGGGCGCCCCGTCCACCTCGGCCTCGTCCTCGCCCTCGGCGCCGGCCTCCTCGTCGACCTCGGGCGCGCCGTCCGACTCCACGTCGGGCGCGCCGTCGAACTCCGCGCAGAGCGGGAAGGTCTACAGCAAGCCGCTGTACTACGTGGACGACCAGGGCCCGATGGCCATCGCGCTGACCCTGGACGACGGACCGAACCCGGTCTACACACCGCAGGTCCTCGACATCCTCCGGCAGTACAACATCAAGGCCACCTTCAACATGATCGGCCAGCAGGTGGGCGCCAACCTGTCCCTCGTCCGCGAGGTCTCGGCGGCCGGCCACGTGATCACCAACCACACCTGGGACCACGCGGACCTGAGCCACCTCAGCTACGCCCAGGTACTCTCCCAGATGGATCGTTGCAACGATGCACTGGCGAACGCGAACCAGACCCCGACCATCTTCCGCGCCCCCTACGGCAATTGGTCGAAGGCCACCTTCCAGGCCTGCGCCGCGCGCAACCTGACCCCCGTGGACTGGTCCGTCGACACCCGCGACTGGGACACCTCCCACACCGACACGCAGGACATCGTGCGCACGGTGCTCAAGAGCACGCGCGCGCACGACATCATCCTGAACCACGACGGCGGCGGAAACCGGCGCAACACCGTAGCCGCCCTCAAGCAGTACATCCCCGTACTCCTGGACCGCGGCTACAACTTCGTCGCCATGTAGTCCTATCGAGCAGTTCCCCCGAAGACCCCGCTCAGCAGCTCCTCCGGAGACCCTGCTCAGCAGTCCCGCAGCTCAGGCGACTGATTCAGCAACTGGGCACGCTCCGAGGTGAACCGCAGATAGGCCTCGGACCCCGCGGCCCCGGCCGGGAACACGGCCAGCCGGTGGCAGTTCTGGAACGCGAGCGTCACGCCGAAGTGGCGCTCCAGGCTCCCCCGAATAGCATCGCTGGCCAACGCCCGCAGCAACTGCCCCCGCTCCGCCTCGTCAGCAGGCGGCACCACGTTGTCCGCGAACGCCGCCCCCGGCTCCGCCCCCGCCTGCCGAGCCAACCGCTCCACCATCGCGTACGCATAAGGCAGCGACGCCCGCACCGTATCCACAAAGGCCTCCGGCGACACCGGCCCGACCTCGGCCTGGGCAAGCAGCGCGGGAGAGACGTCGAGAGACATGAGAGCACTCCGTTTCCTAAACGAACATGATTGTCGTTATCACTCACTCTCGACCATGACCTGACGGCCTGTCAATGCACCGTACGCAGGGGGCTGGAGGTAGAAGGCCGGACGCGGGGGTGCCGAACGCAAGGGGGCCGGACGCGGGGGGTGCCGAACGCAAGGGGGCCGAATGCGGAAGGCTGGACGCAGAAGGCTGAGGCGTGTTGCTCCCGAGGACGGGGTGCGACACGCCTCAGCCTTCTGGCTCTGGTCAGCGGCACGCGGAAGCCTCAGCTGTCCGCGGAAGCCTCAGTCGCCTCCGCCGCCACCACCACTTCCACCACCATCTCCCCCGCCACTGCCGCCGCCATCTCCACCGCCACCGTCTCCACCATCACCGCCGGAGCTACCGCCGTACCCGCCGTCACCACTCCCGTCACCGGAGGATCCGTCGGAAGACGAGCCGTCGCCGACCGATGCCCCACTATCCGAACTGGACCCATCCGAGGCCGACGCCGCGTCAGCCGACGTGGAGTCCGAGGTATCCGCACTGGCCACCGAGGTGCTGGTGGAAGCGGCCGAAGAAGCCGCGTCAGCAGAAACCGAAGCGGAATCCGTCGATGCCGGAGCGGATTCCGCAGACGTCGACGTATCCGTATCCGCCGTCGTGGACGTCGTCGTACTGGCGTCCGCCGCCGACGCCGCCTGAGTCGTCGTGTCCGTGGACGTACTCGTATCGGTCGACTGCGTCGCAGCAGTCGATTCAGTCGCAGTCGCGGCCTGTGCGGTATCCGTCGAATCCGTCGTGGCCCGTGCGGTATCCGTCGAATCCGTCGAATCCGTAGCCGCTACCGGGCTCGGGCTAGTGGTGGTCACGGTCGACGAGACGTAGCCCCATTGGGTGGGCGCGGCGGCGATGGTGCCGGAGAGGGCCACGCTGTACCCGTCCGCGGTAGCCGTCTGGCCCGGGGACGCCGTGGCCGAGGTCGACTTGGTGCCGCCGGGCGCGGACGAGTCCGCAGCCGTCGCGGACGCGGTTCCGCCGTCCGCCGAGGAGTGCGCGCTGGAGTAGCCGCCGAGCGCGGTGCCGACTCCCATCGAGGTCGCCGCGGTCGCGCCGGTGGTGCTGGTGCCCTCGGCCGAGGCGCTGGCGCCGCCGATCGCGTTGGCGGCGGCGGCCGAGGTCCCGGGCCCGGCGGTGTCCGAGCTGCCGATGCTCGCGCCGAGGCCGAGCGCGCCGGACGTGGACGAGGCGTGCGAGCCGTTGTCGCTCGACGCGCTCTGGGCGGATGCCGCGCTGCTGCTCGACGCGTTGCCCGCCTGGGCGCTCGTCGTGCCGCCGCCGCTCGCGTTCGCGTCGCTGTTGGACTGCGCGGATCCGGATTCGCTGGCCGACGACGCGCCGGTGCCGTCGTCGGACGCTGAGGAGGACGCTGAACGGCCGTCCGACGCGGCGTTGGAATCCGCATTCGATCCGGCGCCGGTCGAGCTCGCCGCCGCGCCGACGGCACCGGCGCTCGGACCCGACTTGGCTTCGCCCGCGGTAGCCGAGTTGGTGCCGGTGCCGCCGTACGCGCTGGCACCCGAACCGGTCTTGCCGTCGCCGGCACTGTCGCCGGCCTGCGCAGGGGCGCCGTCGGAGCTATGCCCCCAGGCGCCGCCGGTGGACACGGCGCCGGACGTGGGTCCGCCGCCGTTGCTGCTCTGGCCGAAGCTCCCGCTACTGGTCGTTCCGTACGAACTCTGCGACGCGCCGCCGTTCGCGCTGGTCGGGTCGGCGAGCGACGTGCCGGTCAGGTGGACGATGCCGAGGGTCGTGATCGCGGTGACGACCGCCCCCTTGCGGACCGCCCGCAACGCCGCGGAGGGCCGCCGGTGGCGACGAGGTCGGGTGCGAGGTCGCGGGCTGCGTGGTGGGTCAAGCGATTCGTCTGCTGACATGGAAGAAATCACTCCAAGGTCTACAAAGCTGACGCGTTCACGCTAACCGCGAAACCCTGAGCCTCCCTCGGCATGGAACGATAAAATACCGCTCCGGACTTGTTCCCCGTGGACAAGTCCGGAGCGGCCTAGACTGCCGTCCATGACGCGAAAGATCGCCACGAACACGACCGTCGACCGCGAGGCACTCCTCGAGTTCCTGAGGCCCCGACACAACGGCCTGGTCATCACGACCCGCGCGGACGGCCTTCCGCAGGCCTCCCCCGTCACCTGCGGAGTCGACGAGCAGGGCCGGATCGTCGTGTCGACCTACCCCGGGCGCGCCAAGGCCCGCAACGCCCGCCGGAACCCGAACGTGAGCATCGTCGTGCTCTCCGACAACTTCGGCGACGCCTGGGTGCAGGTCAACGGAACCGCCGAACTCATCGACGCCACCGACGACGTCGAGCCCCTGGTCGACTACTACCGCTGCATCGCCGGCGAGCACTCCGACTGGGACGAGTACCGCGCCGCGATGGTGAAGCAAGGCAAGACCCTGCTCCGCATCACCCCCGAGACCTGGAGCCCCATCGCCACCGGCGGCTTCCCGCCCGAACTCGCCGAAGACGACTAGCCCGCACCCACCACTCCCACCCGATCAATCGGGCGGCCGGAGGGGCCGATCAAGGACGTCCCACATCATCGGCGCCACCAGGCCAGCTGGCTGTTAGTACGCACCCGTGACCCGTGATTCGCGACCCCTCACCAGTCACCACTCACCAGTCACCAGTCACCAGTCACCAGTCACCAGTCACCAGTCACCAGTCACCAGTCACCAGTCACCAGTCACCGACCGTCGCACATCAGCCCTACCAAACGGGTCGGCCAGCAGAACGCACCAGCCGACGACCGTCACGTCTCAGCCTCCCCAAGGCCATTGCTCCACCCCCGCGACGACGGCCGAACCGCCCCCATTGACGATTGACTTCGACGGTTCGGCCTCGCACGTGGCGGCTGGGCCAGGTGACAATCGGCGAGGAGTGGGAAGGGCCGACCCCGTAGGCGTCGATGGCTGAGCCGCTCCCCACAAACCGGCTCAGCCGCGCCCAGTGGCCGACTCATTCAGCTCTTCTGGCGGTCGGCGGTGAGGGTGCCGCCGATGGCCCAGCTGTCGGTCGGGACCTCATGGATCCAGACCTGGACGCTGTCGGCGGGAACCTTGAGCGCGTCGACGAACGCGTCGGTGATGCGGGCGACGAGCTCGCGCTTGAGCTCGACGTCGCGCGGGCCCTGCTGCACGGTGACGATGGGCATGTGAAGCCTCCTGCTAGTCGGTGATTTCCTCACCCACAGTCCATCGCACAGCAGCACGGCGAACAACGCACAGTTCGCGCACGCAGCGATCGTGAATCGCGAACGACCTGGTCAGGGCGCAGCCTCGTGACAGGCGGCGAGGAGTGCGGCGACG
>DASTAE010000232.1:0-3102 GCA_035712985.1 Actinospica sp. | reverse complement strand
GCCGCAGGTGCACCCGGGCCCGCCACCAGACGAGCCCGGCGCAGATCCCCGAGGCGAGCAGGTTCGAGTAGACGGCGCCCTGATACCACCCGAAGTAGAACTCCCACAGACTCACGTGATCAGCTTTCTCACGAAGTGCTGGCCCTCGAAGTCGCTGGCCGAGGCGACGTGCGCGCCGCCGTGACCGCGATGGTGAAACATGCAGAGCCATTCGAGATTGGCCGCGCTCTCGACCCAGGCGCCGACCTCGTCCGGGGTCGAGACGCCCGGGTACTGGTGCTCGAGCAGCGCCAGATCCACGCCGTTCTGCAGCGCCCACTCGATGTGCGTGTGATGCAGCTCCAGCGGCAGATCGAGCGTGCAGTCCGAGTAGTCGCCGCGGCGTTTGCCGACCGCGCACCGATACAGCTCCGGGTCGCGCTTGGTGGTGCGGTGGAAGTGGTCGAAGTCGCGGTAGTGCGGGTCGCCCTCGCGGCTGCCGTGCTCCGGGTAGTGCACGTCGTAGTGGCTGCTGTGCGCTTGGACGTGCGCCGCGACGTGCTCGTGCTCGTGCTCGGACACGGTGCTCCTTTCGCGGGGATCAGGACGGGGCGAGCGAGTAGCCGAGCAGCGACTCGGTACGCTGCCCCTCGCAGGCGGGATCAGGGGACACGAAGTGGTCGCCATCACCGGGAACGACGCACCGGTACAGCGCGATCGAGGAGATCCCGGCAGGCGCCGTCGGGTACACGTAGCCGATCAGGCCCTCGGTCAACTGCCCCTCGCACGCCGGATCGTGGGACACGAACCACTCCTCGCTGCCCTGCTTGCACGAGTACAGGGCCTCGGTCGCGGCCCCGGCCGGCGCCTCGTACACCGACCCGAGCACCGTGGGCTCCGCGGTGAACGCGTTCGGGTCGTGATACCCGCTGGTCACCTCGTGCCGCCCCAGGTACGGGCTGTTCGAGCTGCCGCTGTAGTAGCGCACCAGCTGCCGCAGCGGCGAGCCCGGCGTCCACAGCGACCAGGCGACGTCCCACTGCGTGCCCGCCCCGGACTGCGCGGCCTGCGCCGGCGTCGCGCTCGCTGCGGGCCGCGGGATCGAGGTCGACACGTACATCTCCACCGAGCCGCCGTTGAA
Organism: Actinospica sp.; assembly: GCA_035712985.1. Lineage (GTDB taxonomy): Bacteria > Actinomycetota > Actinomycetes > Streptomycetales > Catenulisporaceae > Actinospica. The sequence goes on along the minus strand of DASTAE010000232.1, from coordinate 1,982 downwards.
CAACAGGTTCCCGTAGGGGTCCTGCAGCAGCGTCCCGATGAAATTGGCCTCGTACCCGGTGGTCGCGGTGTCGACCGTGTCCAGCTGCGTCCACGTCCCGGCCAGCAGGTCCGTGCTCGAGTACAGGGTCTCGCCGGGCTGGCCGCGCTCGAGCACCCCGCCGGTGCTCGAGGTCGGCCGGGCCGGGAACTCGTCGTACAGCCCGTACCACAGGCCCGAGCCCGGATCGTAGGCGACGTTGTCGAGGTTGTTCTTCTGCCCCGACGGCAGCCCCGCCGTGGACAGCGTCCCGACGGTCGTGAAGTGCACGCCGTCACTGGAGTGCGCCTCGACGTGCTTCGTCGCGGTGGCGGTGTCCTCGTACACCATCGTGATGTCGGATCCGGCGCTCCCGGCCGCGTTGTACGCCGAGACCTGCCCGACGCCGTAGTACTGGGAGGCCTCGTCGTCGGGGATGACCGGGGTCGGGTACTTGTGCCAGGACTGGCCGTCGTTGCTGAACGCGGCACCGATACTGTTGCCCGTGCCGGTGGCGATCGCGACGTAGAACATCTCGTACGTGTAGGTCACGCCGTCGCCGAGCGGGTCGACGAACGCCCCGCGCACCACGTGCGGGTTGCAGGTGAGCAGCGAGTCCCACGCGCCGGCCGCGCCGTGCCCGAGGACGATCGTCTCCGGGACGATGACGTGCGGCGCGGGGGTGAGCCCGATCTCCTCGTAGGCGATCAGGTCGCTCGGCCCGGTGCACCACCAGAACTGCTGGACGCCGCCGGACTGCATCATCGAGGGCGAGTAGTCGTAGTTGCCCGGCTGTCCGACCACGGGGGAGCCGACCGTCGTGGACGCCGACGCCGCTGCGGGCGCCAAGAGCGCGCCGAGCAGGATCAGGGCGCACGTGAGTATGCGGGCGCGTTTGCGCAAGGGGGGATTCTGCCTTCCGGGGGTTAGCCGTGGACAAAGATCGCGGTCAGGCCGCAGTCCGCGTCGCTGTTGACGGAGGTGCTCAGGTTGCCGCCGCTGGTCTGCAGCCCTTGGGACTCGACGTAGTCCCCGATGTTCAGATACGTGATCACCGGGGGTCCGGAGAACGCGGTGACACCGGCGGCGTTGGGGCTGAGCTCGGACGCGCCGCCCGCGATCGCGGCCCCGTTCTTCGCCGACCGGGCGCCGCGCCAGCCCGTGGCGTTCGAGGCGTAGCAGGCGGCGCCGAACACCATGTAGTAGCCGGCCGCCTGCGACGTTGCGCGAGAGTTGTTCGTGGTGTTGCTGTGCATGCCGTACGGGTCGGCCGCGGTCGAATCAAGAGCCAGCGACGCCCAGTTGGTACCGGTGGCGATCGTCTGCGGCGTCGCCTGGATCGCGTTGCACACCGGCGGATTGCCCAGGAACGTCAGGGCGTCGCGGATCGCGTTCATGTAGGACGCGACCTCGGTCTCGTTGACCGAGAACGTGCGCGGCGTCTGCCATTGCAGGACCACGACCCCACCCCCTTCGGGTTCGGCGCGCCGGGGCGCGGTCAGTAGGCCAGCCGCGCCGTGCCCGGATACGACAGCGGGCTCGTGGCGCCCGGCGGCAGCAGGTCGCACACGTACTCGCCGACCGCATGGTTGTTGACCAGCGGCTGCGCGAGGTTGATGAACGTCCCGCCGGGGCTGGTGGCGTTGCCGTTGCCGAACACGCCGGTGGCCTGCACCGAGGCGATCTGCGGGCACGTCTGGTACGAGCGGGCGCTGTTGTTCTGCTCGTACTGCAGCCCGTCGGCCTGCAGGCTCCACGCCGAGCTCGGCGCCACGTCCAGCACGAGCCCGACCTGCGCCCACACGGTCCCGGCCGGAGCCGTCCCGGCCGTGGACTTCCGGGTCCAGGACGCGGTCGGCGAGCCGGTGAGCGTCGTGGTCGGGCCCGCGACCGAGCCGAGGCCGTTGTCCTGGCCGTCGAGGAAGTCCAGGTAGATGTGCACCTGCGGGTTCGCGCCGGTCGTG
>DASTAE010000231.1:0-5321 GCA_035712985.1 Actinospica sp. | reverse complement strand
GCGACCAGGATGCCGAGCAGCGCGAGATGAAAGATCAGATTGCCGGTCTCACGCAGATAGCCCTTCTCCGCGGAAACCCAGGTGCCGTCCGCGTCCGCGCCGGTGACGGTGCGAAACCGCCTGCCCTTGAGCCGCTTCTGGGCTGCGGCGAGCGCCTGCTCGGCCGGGGCCGCGGTGCGGAAGGAGGCGTGCACCGGCAGCCGCTTGAGGTTGCGCGGGGCAGCCGGCGGCCGGCCGCGCATCGCCCGGAAGTGCGCGAGCGAGCGGGGCAGGATGCAGCCGACCAGCGAGATGAACAGCAGGCAGTAGATCGCGCCGAACCACACCGACTCGAACACGTCGAACAGCTGGAGCCTGTCCAGGATCGGCGCCCAGGTCTTGTGCGCGAGGTAGAACTGCAGCACCTTGCTCGGGTCGATCTCGCGCTGCGGCAGCAGCGAGCCGGGAATCGCGGCGACCGAGAGCAGGAACAGCAGGGTCAGCGCGATCCGCATCGAGGTGAGCTGCCGCCACATCCAGCGCAGCAGCTCCCAGGTGCCGAGCCTGGGGACGGCGAGCGAGGATTCCGGTCGCGGGGCGGTGGACAGCCGCTCGCCGCCCTCGAAGTCGGCCGCCGACTGCGAACCGGCCGCTTCGGCCTGCTGGTCCGGGTCCGTCTGCTGCTCAGTCACACTCTCCGCCTCGGTGAATCTCGGTATGCCGGCCGTCACAGCGGCAGGTTGAAGCCCACGACCCACCCTTGCATGTGGTGGATCAGGTCGTCCCACACCCCGCTGACCATGGCCGCGCCGACCACGACGAGCATCCCGCCGCCCACTCGGGTCACCGCCGCGTAGTGCCGCTTGATCCAGCCGAACGCGGTCATCGCCCGGCGAAACGCGACGGCGGTCAGGATGAACGGTAGTCCGAGCCCGATGCAGTAAACCGCCGCGAGGAACGCACCGCGCCCGGCCGACGCCTGCGTCCAGGCAAGGGTTTGTACCGCGGCGAGCGTCGGACCGAGACACGGCGTCCAGCCGATGCCGAAAACCATGCCGAGCAGCGGCGCGCCGACCAATCCGGCGGTCGGCCGGTAGTGCAGCCGCACGTCCCGCTGGAGCCAGCCCGACCAGCGTTGCGGCATCGCGCCGGCGAAGAACAATCCGAGCAGGATGACCAGGACGCCGAAGACCTCTTCCAGCACCCGCTCATGCTGAAGCAGGTTCGAGCCCGCGTAGCCGAAGGCCGCGCCGGCCGATACGAACACGGCCGTGAACCCGAGGACGAAAAGGCTCGCGCCGAGGACGGTGCGGCCGCGCGGCGAGCGCCGTTCGCCGACGACGGTTCGCTTCTTGGTCAGGGTTTGCGTCTGTCCCGCGCCCGCGCCCGCGCCCGCGTTGGCTTCGGCTTCGCGCTCCTCGTCCCGCGCGCGAGCTTGTGCGGCCTTGCGTGCCTCTACGTCTTGGGCGTCGAGCGCGGACATTCCCGTGACGTACGACAGGTAGCCCGGCACCAGCGGCAGCACGCACGGCGACGCGAAGGAGACCGCCCCGGCAGCCAGCGCCACCGGCACTGCCAGCAGCAGCGAGCCGCCGGCCATCAGCGACGCGACACCTGAGGCGGACATATCAGCTCCCGCTTAAAACCTTGTCGAGCGCCTGCTTGAGCTGCGGCTCGGTGGTACTGCCGATGATGCGAGTCGCGATCTTGCCCTTGGCGTCGACGATGATGCTCGACGGGATGTTGGTCGGCGGCACTACCGTCTTGAACTCGAGCAGCAGCGTCTCGGAGGGGTCCTGGAGCGACGGGTAGGTGATGTGGTCGTCGCTGACGAAAGCGAGCGCGGCGGCATTGATGTCACGCGCGTTGATGCCCAGGAACTGCACGCCCTTGGACTGGTACTGCTCGTAGGTCTCCTCCAGCGCGGGCGCCTCAACCCGGCACGGGCCGCACCAGGAGCCCCAGATGTTCACCACGACGAACTTGCCGCGGTAGTCGGCGAGCGCGAGTCGCTTACCGTCCAGGGTGGTGCCGGCCAGGTCCGGGACCGCGACCCGCTGGTTCGGGGCGTAGTAGGTCACGCTCGTTCCAGCCGCCGGCACGAACCCGGTGTCGCCCCCGCCGCCGGTGGTGTTGGTGCAGCCGGCCAGCAGCGCCGCGCCCGCGAGCGCAGCGGCGAGCGCTCCCACCGCGCGGCGGGAGGAACGGGAGGTGCGGGCGGGTACGACCATGCGAAGAGTCTCGCACGGCCGAATTCGGCCGAAGCCGCGGGGGTCCGCGCGGCTACCAGGAGACTCAGGCCCCGGCGACGAATTTCTTCGTGGCCTTGACCGGCAGCAGATCCTTCGCCGGTTCCTGGTAGTCGATGCCGACAAGACGCGCGCCGACGTAGCGGAAAGAGGTCACCGAGGCCAGCGAGCACTGGCGGCGGCGCGGGTCGTGCCACAGCCTGCGGTGCTCGGCGGCCAGCCGGGTCACCCAGATCGGCAGCTGATGGCTCACGCAAACCGCCTCGTGCCCGGCCGCCTTGTCCCGCGCGGCTTCCAGCGCCGCCGTCATCCGCGCGACCTGCTCGACGTAGGGCTCACCCCACGAGGGCCGCAGCGGGTTGTACAGCCGCGGCCACACGCTGGGGCGCTTGAGCACGCCGTCGCCGACGCTGAACCGCTTGCCCTGGAAGTAGTTCTCGGCCTCGATAAGCCGCTCGTCGGTGCCGATCTCCAGACCCAGCCGCTCGGCGATCGGCGCCGCGGTCTCCTGCGCGCGGTCAAGCGGCGAGGCGATCACCGTGACCACGTCCCGGTCCGCGAAGAACTCGGCGGCCCGCTCGGCCATCTTGCGGCCCAGTTCGGACAGGTGGAAGTCGGGCAGCCTGCCGTAGAGGATCCCGGTGGGGTTGTACACCTCGCCGTGGCGCATGAGATGGACCGTCGTCTGCGTACCGGGATCGATCTGCGTCATGCCGCGCATCCTATGCGAGATGGATTTACCGGCCGACCGCCGCCGCCGCGCGGGCCGCGATCGGCAGCGCCGCCGCGATCCGGTCCACCGCCGCATCGTCATGCGCCGCCGAGACGAACCAGGCCTCGAACGCGCTCGGCGGCAGGTAGACGCCTTCGCTCAGCATCGCGTGGAAGAACGCCTTGAACGCCTCGGTGTCCTGCCGCTTCGCCGCCGCGTAGTCGGTGACCGGCTCGTCGGTGAAGAAGACCGAGAACATCGTCCCGGCGAACTGCACCCGATGGGCGACCCCTTCCTTCGCCAGGGCCTCGGAGGCGAGTTCGGCGATGGTGCGGGCGGTGCGGTCCAGGTGGTCGTAGACCTCGGGAGTGCAGTTGCGCAGCGTCGCGATACCGGCGGCGGTCGCGACCGGATTCCCGGAGAGCGTCCCGGCCTGGTACACCGGCCCGGCCGGGGCGAGGCGGGCCATCACGTCCGCACGTCCGCCGAACGCCGCGGCGGGGAAGCCGCCGCCCATCACCTTGCCGAAGGTCATCAGGTCCGGGACCACGCCGTCGATGCCGAACCAGCCGGTGCGCGAGGACCGGAAACCGGTCATTACCTCGTCCGAGATGTAGAGCGCGCCGTGCTCGTGGCACAGGTCCCGCAGCGCCGCGTTGAAGCCGTCCAGCGGAGGCACGACGCCCATGTTGCCCGCGGCCGCCTCGGTGATCACGCAGGCGATCTCGTCGCCGAACTGCGCGAAGGCTCCCCGCACCGCCTCGATGTCGTTGTACGGGACCACGATCGTGTCGACTGCCTGAGCCCCCGTCACTCCGGGCGTGTCCGGCAGCCCGAGCGTCGCGACGCCCGAACCGGCCGCCGCGAGCAGCGCGTCCACGTGTCCGTGATAGCAGCCCGCGAACTTGACCACCTTCGAACGGCCGGTGAAGCCGCGGGCCAGCCGGATCGCCGACATGGTCGCCTCGGTTCCGGAGGAGACCAGCCGTACCTGCTCGGCCGGCTCGATCCGAGCCACGATCTCCTCGGCCAGCGCGACCTCACCTTCGCTCGGCGTGCCGAAGGAGGTTCCGCGCAGCAGCGCTTCCGACGTCGCCTGGAGCACCGCCGGATGCGCGTGCCCGAGGATCAGCGGACCCCAGGAGCAGACCAGGTCCACATACTCGCGCCCGTCGGCGTCGGTGAGGTAGGCGCCCTTGCCGGCGACCATGAACCGCGGCGTCCCGCCGACCCCGCGAAACGCCCGCACCGGCGAGTTCACCCCGCCCGGCGTCACGATCTGCGCGCGGTCGAAGAGCTTCTGGGATTCGGGGGCTTCATAGTCGTACGTCACCGGTCCATCCTCGCACCCATCGCCGCGCGGCCCTGAGAGGGCATGCAACCCCGCTCGCGGGTGCCCGCTCTAGACCGGATGACAGAACTTCGCGCCCTCCAGGGAGGACGGACTCCTGCGTGATGACCCGCAGCCCCCGTCAAAGCAGCGACATCGACGAAACGGACCGCAGCCACCGACCCGGCGAGCACGCCACAACCGCCGGACTGCCGGCTGCCGTGGCTGAACCGCCCGACCCCGAACCGCCCGACTTCGAGTCCTACGCCGCGGCGCGTCAGCACCATCTCTACCGCACGGCTTACCTGCTGTGCGGCGATCGTGATCGCGCGCAGGATCTCGTGCAGACCACGCTGGTCGCGCTGCTGCGCTCGTGGCGCAAGGCGCGGCTGGCCGAGAATCCGGACGCTTACGCGAAGAAGGCGCTGGTACGTGCCTTCCTCACCGAGCAGCGCAAGCTGCGCCGCAGCGTGACGGCGCACGCGATCCTGCGGACCGAGCCCGGCACCACCGCGGCCGCCGCCGATCCGGCCGAGTTGCGCCTCGTCGTCCTCGACGCACTACGCGCCCTGCCCGCCAAACCCCGAACCATGGTCATCCTGCGGTACTGGGAAGACCTGTCGGTCGAGGAGACCGCCGCGCTGCTCGGGTGCAGCGCCGGCAACGTCAAGAGCCAGTGCTCACGTTCCCTGGCCAAGCTGCGCGAACTGCTCGGCGACCGGTTCACCGAGCTATCCGAGCCCTGAGCCCCGAGCCCCACGTCACCGGAACAAGCGAACTGAGGAACCGTCATGCCCAATCTGCACGAACTCTTCGACGCCGCCACCGACGGCTTGCCGCCCCTACCCGACCTCGCCCCCGGCATCCGCCGGATCGTGCGGCGCCGAAAGATCGCCACGCGCTCCGCGGGCGCAGCGCTCAGCAGCGCCCTCGTCATCGGCGCCGGCACCATCCTGGTCGGCGGTATCCACGCCTCGACGCCCTCCGGCAACGGATTCGGCACCGGTTCGTCGTCGTCGAATACCAGCCGGCCCATTCCGCTCGCCAAGAC
>DASTAE010000230.1:0-11400 GCA_035712985.1 Actinospica sp. | reverse complement strand
CGGCCGATCGCCGGGTTGTTCCACAGGAAGCCGTAGCCGCGCGAGGAGACCAGGAAGGGGATGGAGACCTCGGCGTTGCGCTGGACGAGCTCGACGACCGCGCCCTTCTGGTCGTAGAGGCCGTGCTGGTGCTGGCCGAGGCCGTAGAGCTTCTCGTCCGGGTACGCGTGGAAGCGCTGCTCAAGCCGCGCGTAGCCGTTGCCGTGCGCGGTGCGCAGCCGCGGCCCGGGCCACCAGAAGTGCGCGTCCTGCTCGGACAGCAGCTCGGAGCCGTCCTCGGTGCGCTGGAAGGTGATCCGGCCGGTCATGCTCACCTGGGCCCGGATGCCCCCGTTGACGATGGTGGCGCCGCGATCGGTGATCTCGACGGTGCCGGCGTCCGCGGACACGGCCGTGTCGAGCAGGGCGCCGGGCAGCCCCTCCAGTATCGGTCCGCCGACTTTGGAGCGGACGCGCAGCGAGTTCGGGCCCCAGGGTTCGATGCGCAGCACCTCCTGACGGCCCGTCCATTCCAGCGCGTCGACGCCGTGCGCGGAGTGGACCGAGAACTCGCCGATTTCGTGGGCGAGCGAGGCGAGCGGGGATTCCTCGGACATGACGGCGGCAGCCTTTCGATCGGCGAGAAGGGTGTGGCGTATCGCGACGCGGCGCTTGCGGGCAAGCGGCGCGAGGTGCGGGTGCGGCTATGGGGCTATGGGGACGGCTATGCGCGTGGGTTCGGGCCCGGGGCGCTGGAGTCGCGTACGGTGAGCGCCGGGGGGATGAGCGTGGTGGCGGGGATGTGCGGCACGCCGTCGCGGGGGTCGAGCTGGGCCATGACCAGCCGCACGGCCTGCCGGCCCATCTCCTGCGCCGGGATGGAGACGCTGGTCAGCCGCGGCGAGGACTGCAGCGCGACCTGGTCGGGGCAGATCGCGACGACGCTGGTGTCCTCGGGCACCGCGCGCCCGGACAGCCGCAGCAGGCTGAGCAGCGGGGCGATCGCGGCCTCGTTCTGCACGACGAATCCGGTGGTGCCCGGGCGCTCCTCGAGGATCCGGGAGAGCACGCCGGCGGTGGACTCGTAGGTGCCCTCGCAGGACCGGTGCATCGCGCGCACGCCGTGCGCGGCCGCGGCGTTCTGGAATCCCGCGAGGGTGCGCGCCGCGAAGCCGGTGTTGCGCTTGTAGACGCCCTCGCCCTCGCCGATCAGCGCGATCTCGCGGTGGCCGAGCGCGGCGAGGTGCTCGACGCAGGCCGCGCCGGTCGCCTCGAAGTCGAGGTCCACGCAGGCGAGCCCGGCCGGGTCGGCGGGCAGTCCGATGAGCACGGCCGGGGTCTCGGTCTCGCGCAGCACCGGGATCCGGTCGTCCTCGAGCTCGATGTCCATCATGATCATCGCGTCCGCGAGGCCGCTGCCCGCGATCCGGCGCACGCCCGCGGTGCCCTCGTCCTTGGTCAGCAGCAGCACGTCCTGGCCGAACTCGCGCGCCTCGGTCGTGACGGCCATCGCGATCTCCATGATCACCGGCACGTACATGTCGCTGCGCAGCGGGATCATCAGGGCCAGGATGTTCGAGCGGTTCGAGGCCAGGGCGCGGGCCCCGGCGTGCGGGTGGTAGCCCAGCGACTCGATCGCCGCCTCCACCTTGCGCCGGGTCTCGTCGGAGATCGAGCGCTTGCGGGAGAGCACATAGGACACCGTCGAGGGCGAGACACCCGCCTGGCGGGCGACTTCGGCCAGCGTCACCATGAATGATGTCCTCTCTGCGGGGAGTGCTGTTGAAGCGCTTCGACTGCGGCGCGCCGCACAGTACTGCCCCTACGGTACGTCCTACCGGGGAAGGTTAGACCGCGCACGTGAATAAAGTCTAGGCCAATCGTCGAAGCGCTTCGATAGAAGCTACCCATGACGGTGAACCTCCACGTTACACGTGCGATGGTCGAGCACGAAGACACGTTCGCCGCGGCGTACCGCCTCGACGCCTTCGGGCAGGTCGGGGAGCACCGGTCCGGCCCCCGCGTCCGCGGCGACGGTCCGCAGCAGGCGGCCGAGCGCGTCCCGCGCCGGCCGCGTCGCGACGTACCACGCGGTGCCGGCGCCGTACCGATGGGCGAGGACCGCGGGATGGCCGTCGAGCGGGCCGCCCTCGATCCGCGCGAGGACCTCGGCGGTCGTCGACTCGAGGTCGAACCATTCGGCCCAGCGGCGCGCGGTGAAGCCGCCGAGCCGCTCGGAGGCGACCCGCAGTTCGACCTCGTCCTCGAGGGGCCAGTACTCCTCGATGCGGATACCCAGGAGCCCGCGCAGCGAGCCCGGGTAGCCGCCGAGGCGGACGCGCTCGTCCGGGTCCGTCACTCCGCTGAACGGCCCGACCACGAGCGTTCCGCCCGCCTCGACGAATGACTCCAGATTCCGGCTCGCGGCGTCGGTGATCTGGTAGAGGTTGGGCGCGAGGACGAGCCGGTAGCGGCTCAGGTCCCCCTCCGCGCGCACGAAGTCGCAGGTGATGTTCGCGCGCCACAGCTCCCGGTAGTACTCGTACAGCCGGTCGGTGTACCGGAAGCCGGCGTCGGGCTGGTGCTCGAGTTCGACGCCGCGCCACGCGTCCCAGTCCACGATGATCGCCACCTCGGCGGCGACCTCGGTGCCGAGCACGTCGCTCAGGCCCTCGAGCTCCTTGCCGACCTCGCAGACCTCGCGGAAGACGCGCGAGTTCGGGCCGGCGTGCGGAATCATGCCGCTGTGCGTGCGCTCGGCGCCCTGCATCGACGCGCGCCACTGGAACTGCAGCACGCCGTCGGCGCCGCGGGCCACGGCCTGCATCGACCAGAGGCGGTAGAGCCCCGGCGGCTTGGGCGTGGCGATGTGCCGGAAGCCGACCGAGCCGGTGCTCTGCTCCATCATGATCCAGCCGCCGCCGCGCGACTCGCGGCCCAGAGACCTCGTCAGGTCCTGCGCGAAGGCTCCCGCGCAGGCGCCGAGCGGATCGTTGGGGTCGGGATACGAGTCGAGCGACGCGAAATCCTCCTCGCGCACCCACTGCCACGCGTCCGTGCCCTTGAAGAAGCCCATGAAGTTCGTGACGACCGGGATCTCGGGATTGCGCGCGCTGACGATGTCCCGCTCGGCCTTGAACCCGTCGAGCAGCAGATCCGAGGCGAAGCGCTGGTAGTCCAGCTCCTGCGTGGGATTGATGATGTACTGCACCTTGCGCGGCGGGATCACCTCGTCCCAGGCGCCGTAGTGCTGGCTCCAGAAGCGCGTTCCCCAGGCCTCGTTGAGTCCGTCGAGGTCCGTGTACTTGTCCTGAAGCCAGCCGCGGAACGCCTCGGCGCAGCTGTCGCAGTAGCAGACGGTCCCGAATTCGTTCCCGATGTGCCACATGCGCAGCGCCGGATGGTGCGCGTAGCGGTCGGCCAGCTGCGCGCTGATCGCGTCCGCGAATCGGCGGTAGACCGCGGAGGAGGGGCAGTACGCGTTGCGCGAACCGTAGGTGCGGACCGTGCGGTCCTTGTCCTGCGGCGACGTCTCCGGCCAACGGTGGTGCATCCACGGCGGCGCGCTCGCGGTCGGCGTGGCCAGCGCCACGCCGATCCCGTTGTCGTGCAGGAGATCGAGGACCTCGTCGAGCCAGCCGAAGTCGTACTCCCCCGGGCGCGGCTCGAGCAGCGCCCAGGAGAACACACCGACCGTGGCCAGATTGACGCCGGCCTCGCGCATGAGCCGCACGTCCTCGTTCCACACCTCGCGCGGCCACTGCTCGGGGTTGTAGTCACCGCCGAACAGCAGGCGGCCGCGCGTGGCTTGGTGCAAATTAGGCATCGAATTACCAGTTCCGCGCTAGGTCGATGGTCTGAATGCCGCGGCCGTTGGTGCCCAGGTAGACACGGCCGAAATGATTGGGATCGCCGACGATCGTCGGAATCCAGCCGTAGTTCTGCTGATCGCTGTTGATCCTCGTCCAGCGCGCGCCGGCGTCCGTGGACATGTAGAAGCCGGTGACACCGTTCACCGTGCCGACCATGTACAGCGTCTTCGTGCGCGAGCCCGGCGCCGCGGCTCCCGATCCGACCGTGTACGCGGCGGTCACCTGCGAGCCGTCGACCTGCGTCCACGTCGCGCCGCCGTCGGTCGAGTGCAGCAGGCCGCCGGTCTGCGCGGCGAGGTAGAGCTCGCCCGCGCTACCCGGGATCGTGAGCAGTTGGTCGTTGCTCGCGGCCGTGAGCCCGGTCGCCGCGGACGCGAAGGTCTTGCCGCCGTCCGTCGACCGGTAGAGCACTCCGGTCGCCGAGTCGATCCCGTAGAACACGTTCGGCTGCACGGAATCGGCGACGGGAGCGACTCCGGTCGGCAGGCCGGTCACCGCCGTCCACGTCGTGCCCTTGTCCGTCGTGTAGACGGCGGTCGTGCCGTCGGCGGGATTCCAGACGATGTCGCTGCCGTCCGCGGCGACGGCCACCTGGCCCTGACCGGAGGTCATCGTGCCGGGCACGGTCGCGAACCTGGTCCAGGTCGCGCCGCCGTCGGTCGAGTACTGACCGGCCGCGTTGCTGCCGCTCTGGCCGACGAAGGCGATCAATCCCCCGCCGGCGGACTGGCCGATTCCGCTGCCGGTGCTGAAGTTCGTGTCGAAGGTGTCCGTCGGAGACTGCGTGAGCGAGGTGTGGCAGAAGCCGCCGAGATCGCCGAGCGCGCTGATGAGCTTGCAGCTGCTCGTCGTGCTGTTCGGCACCAGCAGAGCCTTGACGGACGTCTCCTCGATGCCCTTCGACGCGCTCGCCGAGAAGTCGACCGTTCCGCCGCTGGAGACGGCGCCCATGTCGTAGGTGCCGTACAGGGTGGCGCCGGTGCCGTAGACGACGTGGTTCGAGTCGAAGGGGTCGACGGCGATCGCGCCGATCCACCAACCGAACTTCGGCGTCGCCCCCCAGGCGAGGTAGGGCTCGTAGGAGATGTCGAGCTTCGTCGACGCGGAGACGTCGGCCCAGGTCTTGCCGCCGTCCGTGGACCGGTAGATCGTGTCGACCGGGTTCCAGCGGTCGTTGGTCGACACGTAGAGCGTGGTCGGGTCGTTCGGGTCGAGGGCGAGTCCGTCGTAGCCGTACCAGGACGAGACCGGGGTCACGTCGGTCGCGGTGCCGTCGGCGGCGAACTTGTAGAGCTTGCCGGTGCCCATCCAGTACGGGCCGGTGTACTGGTCGTAGACCACGTACATCGAGCCGTCGGAGGCGAACTGCGCCTTGATCGGGACCGTGCCGGGACCTCCGGTGACCTTGTTCCAGGTCGCGCCGCCGTCAGTTGACGCGTAAAGCGATGAAGTGTCCGCGTCGCCGACCACGATGTGCTGGGTCGGGGTGCCGCGGTGCTTCTCGGTCTGGTCGAAGGTCACGAACTGCAGGCCGGCCGCCGTGTTCGCTCCCCCGTCCGGGAACGCGGCGTCCTTGGCCCAGGTGTGACCGCCGTCCGTGGACTTCCACAGGCCGTCGTTCTCGGTGCCGTAGTAGAGGATCTTGTCGTCGTTGGGATCGACGACGAGGCGCTCGCCGGAGTCGCGGCCCTGGTCGTTGGAACCGATCTCGAACGGCACCGTGAACGCGGACCAGGTGCGGCCGTAGTCGTTCGAGGTCAGGATCGCGGACGGCTGCGCGTCGTTCCAGCTGTACGCGTACTGTCCGACGGCCGCCCACACCCGGCTCGGGTGGATCGGGTCGGTCGCGACCGAGTCGACGCCGAGCTCGTTCCAGTTCGCATAGGTTGTCGCGTCAAGCAACGGCGTCCACGACTGCGTGAACGCGTTCCAGCGGTAGAGCCCGCCGATGTCGGTGCGCAGGTAGGCCAGGCCCGGCTGCGTCGGGTTGTAGACGACGCCGGTGACGAAGCCGCCCGCGCCGATCGTCACGTCGGTCCACGTGTGGTTGCCGCCGCCGATGTCCGCGGTCGCGGCGGGCGCGGCGAACAGCGGGAGGGTGAGCACTCCTGCGAGCGCGCAGGCTTGCACAAGCCTCTTCTTCGAGGTGCGCATGGGTGTCGGTTTCCTCTCAGCCCTTGATGGCGCCGGTGAGCATGCCCTTGGCGAAGTGCTTCTGCACGAACGGGGTCAGCACGATGATCGGGATGAGCGAGATCGAGACGACGGCCATCTGGATGCCGAGCTGGGAGGCGTTGTTGAAGCCGCCGATCCCCGTGGTGCCCATGCCGGGCATCACGTTGCCCTCGTAGGTGTACTCGTAGATGACCATCGCGAGCGGCCACTTGCTGCTGTCGGGTTCGTACAGCAGGGCGTTGAAGAAGGTGCCCCAGTAGGCGACCGCGTAGAACATCGTCATGACCGCGAGCACCGGCCGCGAGGTCGGGATGACCACCGACCACAGCACCCGCCACTCGCTGGCCCCGTCCAGCCGCGCCGCCTCGATCAGCTCGTTCGCGGTGTTCATGAAGAAGGAGCGGATGATCAGGATGTTGAAGACGTTGACGGCGGTGGGCAGGATCATCGCCCACAGGCTGCCGTAGAGCTTGAGGTCGTTGACGACCAGGAACGTCGGGATGATGCCGCCGTTGAAGAACATGGTGACGATCAGCGTCATCAGCAGCGGGCGGTGCGCGACCGAGCGCGGCCGGGACAGGCCGTACGCGCACAGCACGCTGACCACCATCGAGATGGCGGTGCCGCCGAGGGTGACGATCAGGCTCACCCAGATCGCCTGGGTGACCGTGCCGCCGCCGAAGATCAGCTGGTAGTTGGCCAGGCTCAGGCCGTGCGGCACCAGGACCAGGCCGCCCGCGGACATGACGGAGGACTTGGTGGAGAAGCTGGTGACGATCACGGCCCACATCGGGACCAGGATCAGCGCGAGCACGACGGTGACGACCGTGCCCTTGCCGAACTGGCCGACCTTGGTCGGCCGCTCCTCCCAGACGGGCCGGCCCGGGGCCCGGCGGCGCTGCGCGCCCGGGGCCGGACGGCGCGCGGTCTCGGTGACAGTGCTCATTTGCGGTACAACCCATCCTCACCGAAGGCGTGCGCGAGCTTGTTCGCGCCGAGAATCAGCACCAGCGACAGCACGGCCTTGAACAAGCCCGCCGCGGCGCCGAAGCTGTAGTCGGCGCCGAACGAGGCCTGGTTCCCGAAGCCGCCGCCGATGCCGTAGATGTACGCGAAGGTGTCGAGCACGTCGGCCGCGGGGGCGCCGACCGCCTGACGCTGGATCAGCATCTGCTCGAAGCCGACGCTGAGCGCGTTGCCGAGGCGCAGCACCAGCATCAGCACCACGATGCCGCGCAGCCCCGGCATCGTGATGTGCCGCATCCGGCGCCAGCGCCCGGCCCCGTCCACCGCGGCCGCCTCGTAGAGCGACTGGTCGATGGCGGCGAGCGCGGCCAGGAAGACGATCAGGCCCCAGCCCGCCTCCTTCCAGACGGCCTGCGCCGTGACCAGGTACTTGAAGGTGCCCGGGTCGGTCATGATGCCCCAGGCCGAGATGCCGTGCCGGTTCAGGAACACGTTCAGCACGCCGGCGCCGCCCAGGAACTCCTGGAAGATCGTGATCACCAGGACGTAGGAGAAGAAGTGCGGCAGGTAGACCACGGCCTGGATGAAGGCCCTGATCCGGTCGCTGAGGATCGTGTTGACCAGCAGCGCGAGGCCGATCGGGATCGGGAAGTAGAGGACCAGCTGCACGAAGCTGATCACCAGGGTGTTCTCGAAGGCCTGCCAGAACGCGGAGGTCTGGAACAGCTCGGTGAAGTTGCTGAGGCCGGCCCACTGGCTCTGCACCAGGCCCTGGTAGATGTCGTAGTGCTCGAAGGCCACGATGATGCCGGCCATCGGCAGGTAGTTGAACAGCGCGAGCAGGAGCAGGGCCGGCACCGTCATCAGCAGCAGCGACTTGTCCCGCCGCAGCCGGATGCGCAGGCCGAGCTTCGGGGGTTTGGGCCGCTTGGCCGCCGTGTCCTTGCGCGGCGGCCCGAAGCGCCGCCTTCTGCTGGGGGCTTGCGCCTCCGGGGTCGTGATCGCCGCCACCGGCCCTGTCTCCTCTGTCTCGTGCTCGTCGCCGTCCTCCGGCCGCGGCGGTGCCGCGGCGGGCGGATCAGGCGCCGGTGCCGTCCGTCTTGGCGATGCCCTCGTAGAAGCTGCGCAGCGCGTTGCCGCTGGCGTTCTTCCAGGTGCTGAGCGCGGTCTGGAAGTCGGCGATGGTCTTGCGGCCGAGGCGGACGTCGGTCACGACGGACTCGAGCGCGGTGGTGCCCTTGGCGTACTGGGAGGGCGCGCTGAAGTTCATGCCGGTGAACAGCGGCTTGTAGGCGTGCTTGACCGCGTCGGCCTGCCAGGCGGCGTAGTCCTTCGTCATCTGGTCGTAGCCCGGGTTGAAGGTGACGGCCTGGCAGTTCGCGAGCTGGTCGTAGGTGTCGGTGACGACCTTGTTGCCCTCGGCGGTGAGCACCGGGCCCGCGGCGGTCATCGTGTAGTCCGTGGTCGCCTTGCCGTAGCGCACGGTCAGGTACTCGGCCGAGCCGAAGGGCGCGGCGAAGTAGTTGGCGATCCGCAGGATCTCCTTGACCTGGCTGTCCGAGAGGTTCTTGTTCAGGTAGGAGAACATGCCCGAGCCCGCGGCGAGCGGGATCTGGCCGTTGCCGCCGTTGGCGCCGAAGACCTTGAAGGCCTGCCGCTCGTAGGAGGGGTTGGCCGCGGTGCCGCTGAGGGCGTCGGCCTTGTTCCAGGCGCCGGTGCCGTCGCCGGTGATGGCGACCTTGCCGGACCAGAAGCGGTTCTTCGCGTTGGTCGCGTCGCCGGCCAGGGCGCTCGGGTGCACCCAGCCGCTCTTGGCGAGCGTCGAGGTGAAGTTCAGGAACTCGAGGTACTCCTGGGTCTCGTAGCCGCTGACCAGCTTTCCGCTGGAGTCGTACTTCCAGCCGACCGTCGAGGCCACGGTCGGGATGCCGAAGAGCGGGAAGAGGTAGACGCTCATGTCGTCGAACGCGTACTGGCCCTTGGCCTTGTTCGTGAGCTCCGGGCCGAGCGCCTTGAGGGCGTCCGCGGAGGTGATCGTCGAGGCGTCGACGCCGGCGGTCTTGAACAGGTCCGCGCGGTAGAAGAGGTAGCCGCCGAAGGACGCGGCCGAGGTCCACAGCGGGATGCCGTAGAGCTTGCCGTTCCAGACGCCCGCCTGCCAGCCGCCCGAGGGGATCGCGGCGAGGTTCGGGTAGTCCAGCACCTTGTCCCCGGCGAGGTAGGGGGTCAGGTCCTTGAAGAACTTCTGCACGCCCTCGGCGAAGTCCTGGATGGCCGGGACGTTCCAGCTCGGCACGTCCAGCCAGTCCGGCACGTCGCCGGAGGCGAAGAGCGTGGCGAGCATGGTGCCGTAGTTGTTGCCGTCGGAGGGGTGCTCGTTGACGGTCGCGCCGATCGCCGCGTTGACCGCGGAGTAGTAGCTGTTGCCCGCGGGCGGCGCGGCGCCCCACAGCGGGGTGATCGACTTGTAGGTGCCGCCGGAGCCCACCGTGCCGGTCACCGACTTGGCCGGGTTGGCCGGGAAGCTGAGGAAGGCGGGGTCGGAGGCGGCCCCGTTGGCCCCGGCGACGCTCGGGATGTCCGCGGTCACCGCGGTGGAGGCCTTGTAGGTGGGCAGGACCGACTTCGCGGCCTTCTGGCTGGTCGCTCCCGAGGTGGTCGAAGAGGTGCCACACGCCGTCAGCAGCGGCATCGCGGCTAGCGCGCCGACGGTACCCGCGCTCACGGTCATGACTCGACGGCGGGTGAAAGCGGTGGAGCTCGGCATTGAACTCTCCAGGATGGTGGGGCGCGCGATCGATCCGGGCGGAGCGGATCGTCGAAGCGCTTCAATTTTGTGATGAGGCTAGGCCAGGGTTTGGGCGCAGGCAAGGGGCTTCGATTGCAGTTCGGTTACGAGCCCCGAACGCGCGGCCATGAGGCCGAGCGTGGCGGGACGTCCGGCACCGAACCGCAAACTCCTCATTGAACTGCGGTTTTTCTAGATTCTTCGGGCGACGGCGGAGAGTTTCGCCGCGTCTGGGGTTGACACGCACCCCGTTTCGCTGGGACTTTCGAAGCGCTTCGATCAATCCTCCGAGTGAGAGTGTTGCCCCGTGACCCCACGCCCCGAAGACCAGGCCGCGGCGCTGCTGGCCCAGTTGACCGTCGCGGAGAAGATCGCGTTTCTGCACCAGCATCAGCCCGCGGTCGACCGGCTCGGCCTGCCGGGATTCCACACGGGCTGCGAGGCGCTGCACGGCGTCGCGTGGATCGGCCGGGCCACGGTCTTCCCGCAGGCGGTCGGGCTCGGCGCGACCTGGGACCGGGACCTGCTGCGCCGGGTGGGCGCCGCGGCGTCCACCGAGGTGCGCGCGTTCAAGCAGGACACCGCGAACGCGTTCCAGCTCAGCGAGCAGTCGGAGAAGCACCCGATGGTCTCGCTCAACGTCTGGGCGCCGGTGGTGAACCCGCTGCGCGATCCGCGCTGGGGCCGCAACGAGGAGGGCTACAGCGAGGACGCGTTCGCGACGGCGCAGCTGGCCACCGCGTACTGCACCGGCCTGCGCGGCGACCACCCGACGGTGTGGCGCACGACGCCGGTGCTCAAGCACTTCCTGGCGTACAACACGGAGACCGACCGGGACATCGTGGACATCCGGGTGCCGGAAGAGGTTCTGCGCGAATACGAGCTCGAGGCCTTCCGCGGGCCGATCCAGGCGGGCGTCGCGGCCGGGGTCATGCCGGGCTACAACCTCACCAACGGCGTGCCGAACCACGTGCACCCGCTGATCAACGACGTGCTGCGCGCCTGGGACCCGGAACTCGCGGTCTGCTCGGACGCGCAGGCCCCGTCGAACCTCGTCGAACGCGAGAAGTACTTCGCCTCGCACGCCGAATCGCACGCGGCCGCGTTGAAGGCCGGCGTCGACAGCTACACCGACAACGACGCCGACTCGCAGCCGACGATCGACCGCTTCACCGAGGCCCTCGAGCTCGGCCTGATCGACGAGGCCGACATCGACGCGGCCGTGCGCAGGCTGCTGCTGCTGCGCGCCCGCAGTGGCGAGTTCGCGCCCGAGTCCGACCCGTACGCCGGCATCCGCGCCGACGTCATCGACTGCGCCGAGCACCGCGAGCTCGCCCGCGAGGCCGCGCTCGCCTCCGTCGTCCTGCTGAAGAACGAGGACTCCGCGCTGCCGATCTCGGCGCCGGGCCGGGTCGCGGTGATCGGCCACCTCGGCACGCGCGTGCTGGAGGACTGGTACAGCGGCACGCTCCCCTACCGCGTCTCGATCGCCGACGGCCTGCGCGCCGAGTTCCCCGACGCGCAGATCGACGCGGCGGACGGCGCGGACCTCGTCGTGCTGCGCGACGTCGACGGGATCGGCGAGTTCGGGCCGTTCCGGCACCAGGACTGGGGAACGAG
>DASTAE010000229.1:0-12399 GCA_035712985.1 Actinospica sp. | reverse complement strand
TGCTGCGCGCTGCGCAAGGTCGAGCCGCTGGAGCGGGGCCTGGCCCCGTACACCGCCTGGATCAACGGGATGCGCCGGGTGGACGCGCCGACCCGCAAGGACATCCGGGTCGTGGACTTCGACGCCAAGCGCGGCATGGTCAAGATCTCGCCGCTCGCCGCGTGGAACGACGAGGACGTGCAGGAGTACGTCGAGAGGCACGGCGTGCTGGTCAACCCGCTCTTCCAGGACGGATACACCTCGATCGGCTGCGAGCCGTGCACCCGGCGCACCGCGCCCGGCGAGGACCCGCGCGCGGGCCGCTGGGCCGGATTCGCCAAGACCGAGTGCGGACTGCACACATGAGGACGGCAGATCACGCGCTCAGCCACCTCGGCGTGCTGGAGGCCGAGGCCGTGCACATCTTCCGCGAGGCCGTCGCAGAGTTCGAACGTCCAGTGCTGCTGTTCTCCGGCGGCAAGGACTCGATCGTCATGCTGCACCTGGCCGCCCGCGCCTTCGCCCCCGCCCCGATCCCCTTCCCCGTGCTGCACGTGGACACGGGTCACAACTTCCCGGAGGTTCTCACCTACCGGGACATGGCCGCCGCGAAGGCCGGCGTGCGCCTGCTGGTCGCCCACGTCCAGCAGTACATCGACGAAGGCCGCCTGCACGAGCGCCCCGACGGCACCCGCAACCCGCTGCAGACCGTGCCGCTGCTCGACGCCATCCGGGACAACCGCTTCGACGTCGTCTTCGGCGGCGGCCGCCGCGACGAGGAGAAGGCCCGCGCGAAGGAGCGGGTCTTCTCGCTGCGCGACGAGTTCGGCCAGTGGGACCCGCGCCGCCAGCGGCCCGAGCTGTGGTCGCTGTACAACGGCAGGCACCGGCCCGGCGAGCACGTCCGCGTGTTCCCGCTGAGCAACTGGACCGAGCTCGACGTCTGGCAGTACATCGGGCAGGAGGAGATCGTGCTGCCCTCGATCTACTTCGCCCACCGGCGCGAGGTCTTCCGGCGGGGCGGCATGTGGTTGGCCCCGGGCGCCTGGGGCGGGCCCCGGGAGGGCGAGCCGGTCGAGATCCGCTCGGTGCGCTACCGGACCGTCGGCGACATGTCCTGCACCGGCGCCGTCGAGTCCGAGGCCCGGAGCGTCGGCGACGTCATCGCCGAGATCGGCGCCTCCACACTCACCGAGCGCGGCGCCAGCCGAGCCGACGACCGCATGTCCGAAGCGGCCATGGAAGACCGCAAACGCGAGGGGTACTTCTAGAGATGACCACGCTTCAAGATCCCGCCCTGGACACCGGGACGCTGCTCCGACTGGCCACCGCCGGTTCCGTGGACGACGGGAAGTCGACGCTGGTCGGCCGGCTGCTGCACGACCTGCGGGTCGTGATGCCGGACCAGCTCGCCGCCGTCGAGCGCGCCTCCCGCGAACGCGGACTCTCCGCCCCGGACCTGGCCCTGCTGACCGACGGCCTGCGCGCCGAGCGGGAGCAGGGCATCACCATCGACGTCGCCTACCGCTACTTCGCCACGGCCACGCGCCGGTTCATCCTGGCCGACACGCCGGGGCACGTGCAGTACACCAGGAACATGGTCACCGGCGCCTCGACCGCGCAGCTGGCCGTGATCCTGGTGGACGCCCGGCACGGCGTGGTCGAGCAGACCCGGCGGCACGCGGCCGTCGCGGCGCTGCTGCGCGTGCCGCAGATCGTGCTGCTGGTCAACAAGATGGACCTGGTCGGCTTCGACAAGGACGTGTACGCCGAGATCTCCGCGGACTTCGAGCGCTACCTCGAGCGGCTCGGCGTGGACGACCCGACCTCGATCCCGATCAGCGCGCTGCGCGGGGACAACGTCGTGGAACCGTCCGCCGCCATGGACTGGTACCAGGGTCCGACCTTCCTGCAGCACCTCGAGGAGGTGCCGCCCGCGCCCGATCCCGCGGAACAGGCGGTGCGCTTCCCGGTGCAGTACGTGATCCGGGTCGGCGAGCACGACTACCGCGGCTACGCGGGCCAGCTCGTCTCCGGCGTGCTGCGTCCCGGGGACGAGGTCGTGGTGCTGCCGTCGAACCGCCGCAGCACGATCGCGGGGATCGACGTCGCCGGGCACCCGGTGGCCGAGGCCTTCGCGCCGCAGTCGGTCACGGTCCGGCTCGCGGACGACGTGGACGTGTCCCGCGGCGAGCTGATCGCGGCGGCCGGCTCGGCTCCGGAGCCCACCCGGGAGCTGACCGCCACCGTCTGCCACCTCGCCGAACGCCCGCTGCGCCTCGGCGACCGGGTGCTGCTGCGGCACACCACGCGCACCGTGCAGGCGATGGTCACGGAGCTCGTGCACCGGATCGACGTCGAGACGCTCGCGGCCACCACCAGCCCGGATCTGTTGCGCGCCAACGACATCGCCCGCATCACGCTCAAGACCGCCGATCCGATCGCCGCGGACGACTACGAGGCCAACCGGCACACCGGGTCCTTCCTGCTGATCGACCCCGGAAACGGCGACACCCTCACCGCGGGCCTGATCGGCGGCCGGTTGTGAGGCTGGGGAAGCGGGTCGCGCTCGGCGCCGTGCTGCTCGGGCTGCTCGGGGGCTGCGCGCACGCCGCGCAGATGGAGCCCTCGGCGGCCGCCCAGGTCGGCACGGCCCCGGCCGCGTCGCTGCGTCTCGGCTATTTCGCGAACCTCACCCACAGCACCGCGCTGATCGGCGTCGCCAAGGGCTTCTACGGCTCGTATCTGGGCTCGGCGAAGCTCGGCACCGACATCTTCGCGGACGGCCCGACCGAGATGACGGCGCTGCTGTCCGGCCAGCTGGACGCCGCGTACGTCGGACCGTCCTCCGCGCTCAGCGCCTACACCGCCTCGCACGGCTCCGGCCTGGAGATCGTCGCGGGCGCGGAGTCCGGCGGCGCGGAGCTCGTCGTCGCGCCGGGCATCACCAGCGCCGCGGACCTGCGCGGCAAGACCCTCGCCGACCCGCAGCTCGGCAACACCCAGGACATCGCGCTGCGCTCCTGGCTGCTGAAGCAGGGCTTCGCGACCTCGCTGCAGGGCACCGGCGCGGTGAACGTCGAGCCGAGCAGCAACGCCACCACGCTCTCGCTGCTGCGCACCGGCCGGATCGCCGGGGCCTGGGTGCCCGAGCCCTGGGCCTCGCGGCTGGTCCTCGACGGCGGCGGGCACGTGCTCGTGGACGAGCGCTCCCTCTGGCCGCAGGGGCGCTTCGCCACCACGGTCCTGGTCGTGCGCAGCGACTACCTGGCCGCGCACCCGCAGACCGTCAGGGAACTGATCGACGGCCAGCTCGCCGCGAACGCGTGGATCACCGGGCACCCGGCGCAGGCCGAACTGCTGGCCGAGTCCGAGGTCGCCCGGCTCAGCGGCGTCCGGCTGGAACCGGCCGTGCTCGCCCGCGCGTGGAGCGAGCAGTCGGTCACCAACGACCCGATCGCCGCCAGCCTGCGCACCGACCTGCGGAACGCCGTGGCGGTCGGCCTGGCCAAGGGCAGCACCCGGATATCCGGGATCTACGACCTCTCCGCTCTCGACGATGCGCTCGCGGCGGCCCGGCAGCCGACGGTGAGCGCGGACGGACTCGGTGTTCTCTCATGACCACTTCGGATTTCCTGGAACGCTCGGCCCCGGGCCCGGTCGCCGGGGCCGCGGCCCCGGCGGTCCGGCTGGAGGGCGTCGGCAAGACCTTCGGCAACGCCAAGGCCCCGGTGCTCGAGGACATCGGGCTCGAGGTCGCGGCGGGCGAGCTGCTGTGCGTGCTCGGCGCTTCCGGCTGCGGCAAGTCGACGCTGCTGAACCTGGTCGCCGGGCTCGACACGCCGAGCTCCGGCCGGATCACCGTGGACGGCGGGCACGCGGCGCTGATGTTCCAGGAGAGTGCGCTGTTCCCGTGGCTGACGGCCGCCGGGAACGTGGAGCTGGCGCTGCGGCTGCGCAAGGTGCCGAAGGCCGAGCGGCGCGCGGAGGCGCGCCGGCTGCTGAGCCTGGTCCGGCTGGACGGCGCCGCGGACAAGCGGGTGCACGAGCTGTCCGGCGGTATGCGCCAGCGCGTCGCGATGGCGCGCGCGCTGGCGCAGAACTCCGCGGTGCTGCTGATGGACGAGCCCTTCGCCGCGCTCGACGCGATCACCCGCGACGTCCTGCACGAGGAGCTGGTCTCGCTCTGGCAGGGCAACGCGCAGGCCGGCCGGCCGCTCGCGATCGTCTTCGTGACCCACAACGTCCGCGAGGCGGTGCGGCTCGGCCAGCGCGTGATCCTGCTGTCCTCGCGGCCGGGCCGCGTCGCCCGCGAGTGGACCGTGGACCTGCCGCAGCCGCGCCGGATCGAGGACGCGAACGTCGCGGGTCTGGCCGCCGAGATCACCGCCGAGCTGCGACGGGAGATCAGCCGCCATGCCTGAGCAGTCGCCCCGGATCCCGGCGCAGCGCGACCTGGCCACGCTCGAGGCCGGCCTGGACGCGCTGGAGACGACGCGGGCGCCGCGCGCCGAGCCGCTGCGCCGGCTGCTGCGGGTCCTGCTGCCCCCGGTGCTCGCGGCGGCCGCGCTGCTCGGCCTGTGGAACCTGCTGGTGCTCGCGCAGGTCAAACCGGGCTGGGTGCTGCCGGGTCCGGGCGACGTGTACGACGCGCTGCTCGGCGACTGGACGCGCTACGGGATCGGCACCGCTCTCTGGGGCTCGGTCTCCCGCGCGGTCATCGGCTACGGCGCCTCCGTGCTGCTCGGCACGCTGATCGGGCTGGCCGCCGCGGGCAGTCGGACCCTGCGCTCGGCGGTGGCTCCGCTGCTGTCCGGGCTGCAGAACCTGCCGTCCGTGGCCTGGGTGCCGATCGCGATCATGTGGTTCGGCATCACCCCGGCGACGATCTACACGGTGATGCTGCTCGGCGCCGTGCCGTCCGTGACCATCGGGCTGATCGACGGCATCGACCAGGTCCCGCCGATCTTCCGCAGCGTCGGCGGCAACCTCGGCGCGCGCGGACTCGTGCTGGTGCGGCGGGTGCTGCTGCCCGCCGCGCTGCCCGCGTACGTGTCGGGGCTCAAGCAGGGCTGGGCCTTCTCCTGGCGCTCGCTGATGGCCGCCGAGCTGATCGCCGTCTCGCCGACGCTCGGCCCCGGGATCGGCCAGACCCTGGAGCTGGCCAGGGAGAACCAGGACATGGCGCTGGCCTTCGCCACGGTCCTGCTGATCCTCGGCCTCGGCGTGCTGGTGAACGTGCTCGGTTTCGCGCCGGTCGAGCGCCGGCTGCGGCATCGGCGCGGGCTGGGACGAGCCTGAGCCGATGCCGCGGAACCCGTGTTCAGAGCAGCCCGTGCCGGACCGCCTGCACCCCCGCCTGGAAGCGGTTGCGGGAGCCGAGCGTCTCCATCAGATCGCTGATCCGCCGCTGCACGGTGCGCGCCGAGACGCCCAGCTGCCGGGCGATCGCCTCGTCGGTCATCCCGGCGGACAGCATGGTGAGCAGCCCCTCCCAGGCCGTGCGCCCCTCGGCCGGGGCCTCCGGGGCGGACTCGCGGCCCGCCGTCCTGGGCACCGGCATGCCCTTGGCCCACTGCGTCTCGAAGACCTCGATGAGGGCGTCGAGCAGCGGGGAGGGGCGCACGATGAGCGCGGCGGTGAGCTCGGTCCCGTCGCCGAGCGGAAGCAGCGCCCGGCGCCGGTCGACCACGGCCAGCTTGAAAGGCAGTTCCGGAACCATCACCGCCGTCTCCCCCGCCGCGATCATCTCCTGCACCTCGGCGAGCTTGGCCGGATCGAGCAGCGAGGCCCGCTCGTAGACCCCGCGCGCCTTGACCCCGCGCGCCAGCATGTCGAGTTCGGAGACCGGCTCCTCGTCGTCCGCCTGGACGAAAGGGGGCTTGTCGAAGACGTCGACGGAGGTGCGCGCGCTCGCCTGCAGCGTCGCCCACACCTCGCCGATGCTCTCGAGCCCGGTGACCACCTCGACCAGTCCGGCCGCCACCGGATCGCGCTGTCCGCGCTCGCGCAGGTAGCCGTCCAGCAGTCGGGTGAGCGAATCGCGCGCGGTCCGCTCGGAGCGCTCGCGGCGGGCCAGCGCGCCCTCCAGGGCCAGATCGGGGGCCAGCGCGGACCAGGTGGCCCGCCCGTCCAGGCCGGGCCCGCGGACCAGCCCCTTGATCCGCAGGCCGAGCAGCGCCTGGAAGACGGTGTCCAGGCTCAGCGCCTCGGCCTCGGCCAGTTCCTCGGCGCTCGCGGCGCCCTTGCGGCACAGCCCGAGGTAGACCGCTTCCTCGGACCGGCTCAATACGTCGGTGGAGCCGCCGTGCTGCGGCTCGACGGTCTCTGTATTCACGCGTCAGTACCTTTCTGTGGGTGGCGAAAGGACACCGTTCGCGGACCTGGGCTTCCCCGGGGCGTCCGTGAGTTCCGGGCTGCGCGGACCCGGCATGCCCCGCGTGGGTGCGGAGCACGTCTCACTGCGAGAACGCTTCAGACTCCTTTCAGGATGATCCGGCGCCGATGTTAGCCTCACGACCCGTGGATCGTCGAGCACTGTGTCGGAGGTCGGATCTTCTTTCGCCTCCCGTCCCCCGTGTGCTCCGATAGTTCGGTACCCGATATTCTCCGGATCAAAGGCTGCTGATGGGTTTCCTGTGCGTAACGATGCGCCGTGGGCGGTTGAGGCGACGCCTCGCCGTCCTCGGCTCCGGCCTCCTGCTGCTGGCCGCCGGCTGCTCCTCGAACTCCCCCTCCCCCGCGCCGACCCCGGCCCCGACCAGCCCGGCGACCGGCACGGCCGCCGGCGCCGGCGGGCTGACCTGGGTGATCGAGCGGACCGCGCTGGCCGCACTCGGCACCGCCGGAATGTCCAACACTCAACTATCAGAACTCTTCAACAATGCGCACAGCTATATCCTCGGCTCGGCCGCCGCGGACTCCGAGTCGGCGGATCTTCGCAACTGGTCGAGTCCGCAATCCATTACCGTGACCGACCTGCGGCCCGCCGGATTCTCCCGGGGCGCCGAAGCAGTGCTCTACGACGTCGAGGACTGGGCGCAGACCCCGAAGGCGCAGCAACAGAACCCTGCCGAGTTCGAGTCCGAGGGCTACCGGCTCGCGCGGGCGCGCGGCGTGGTCTTCATCGTGGCCCCGGCGATGGACCTGGTGCGGGTGCTCGATCCGGACGGCGCGGGCACCGTCGCCCAGCGCTTCCTGAGCCTCGACCTGATCGGCCAGGCCGCCCGGTACGCCGACATCGTGGACATCCAGGCGCAGGGCCTCGAGGGCGGCGCGCAGTACGCGTCCTTCGTCACGGCGGCCGCCCGGCAGGCGCGGGCCGCGAACCCCGGCGTCAAGGTGCTGGCGGGCCTCAGCACCAATCCCTCGGGGCGCTCGATCTCCGCGGCGGTGCTGACGCAGGACGCGAACTCGGTGCGCGGCGTCGTGGACGGCTACTGGCTGAACGTCCCGTCCTCCGGATCCGCCTGTCCCACCTGCGGAACCGCACGTCCGCAGGTGGCGGTGCCCTGGCTGGAGCAGCTGCTCGGCGGCTGATCCCCGGGGGCCGGCACACCCACCCACCCACGAAGGATGCGTACCCCATGTCAGTGCTCACACGGCGCACGGCGCTGCGCGCCGGAGTCCTCGGCGGCGCCGCCTCGCTCGCCGCCGCGCCGCCCGCCCGGGCCGCGACCGCCACCGCGGTCTTCGACGTCCAGACCTACGGGGCCGTCGGCGACGGCAGGACCGACGACACGAAGGCGATCCAGGCCGCCCTGGACGCCGCGGCCGCCGTCCCGGGCTCCGCGGTCTACGTGCCGCCGGCCGTCGGCGGCTGCTACCGGACCACGGGGCTGACCGTGGCCGGCGGCGTCGGCCGGCTGATCGGCGAGAGCGCGCTGTTCGGCGCGCAGGGCCCCGCGGTCGTCTCGCTCACCGGCTCGGTCCTCGCGCCGCTCGACGACTCGACCCTGGCGCTGCTCACGATCGGCTCCAGCGGAAACGGCGCGAGCGTGTCCGGCAACCCGCACGGCCTGTCCGTCGAGGGGATCGGCTTCCGCGGCACCACCGCCGCCGGGGCCGTGGTCCCCGCGCTCTGGGCCGTCACCGTGGTCGACACATCGGATGTCACCCTGATCGAGTGCCGCGACCTGTACTGCGGCGCCTTCGCCTTCGCCGGCTATCCGGGCGGCGGCGACGGCACCGGCGGTTTCGCCGCCTTCCGCTCCTCCGGGACCGGCAACGCGTTCTCGGTGAACGGCCGGCTGCTGTTCTGCGGCTCGTACGGCGCGGGCACCTTCCTGCTGGCCGACGGCCTCTCCCCGGCCTATCCCGGGGGCGGGAGCACGGACGGGCGCGTGGTGTGCTGCCAGGTCAACGGGCACGGGTACGGCGTCGTGCTCGGCCTCGACTTCGCCGGGGCCGGAGGCTGGGCCGTGCTCGAGACGCACTTCTCCTCGGAGCCCGGCAGGCAGCACGTCAACTACGGCACCGTGGGCAACGCCTGGACGCTGCGGATCGAGGGCTGCTACCTGGACGTGTGCGGCGACGTGCACATCGAGTGCGGCGGCCGCGGGCTGCAGGCGGTCGGCAACTACTTCCGCGGCCAGGCCAACCCGAGCGCGATCCGCTTCGGCAGCGGGCTGGCCCAGGCGGGGCGCGACCCGGCCGCCCAGATCGTCAACAACACCTACGACCTGGACGGGAACACCGCGGCCCAGGACTTCGCGCGCTTCGAGGGCTTCACGGCGGCGGGGTTCGCGGCGGACGGCGGCGGCGAGTACCGCGGCAACCTCGTGCACAACCACGGCGCCGCGATGCCCAAAGCCTGGGTCGCGCAGTTCACCGGCTCCGACGCGAAGGCCGTCGCCGACACCACCACGGCCACGCTCGACCTGGTGCAGGGTCCGGTGCTGTCCGCCTGACCTGCGTCAACGCACGAGAGGTACCTTTAGGCCCGTTTGGCCGCCGCCAGGCGGGCAACGTGACCCGAATGACCATTCCCGCACCGGTGAGCGAAGAGACCGAACTCAGCCACGAGGAGGAGGTCGAGGCGATCTCGGACAACTTCCGGCACATCGTCTGCCTCATGTGCTACCCGGCGTTCGCGGAGCAGACCGTGGCCCCGCACGACGCGGAGTGCATCTGCGGCAAGCCGGTGCACGCCGGCGAGCTGCAGGCCCCGGACACGGCGCCGGAATGCGTGCTCTGCCACGAGCTGGCCGACGGCCATTACCGCAGGAAGCACGCCAAACGTTAGCGATGACTGTCCGAGACTGGGAGCGAACTGTCAGAATATCGGCATGGCAGTCGATGGGGAGTTGAAATCCCGGCTCCCGTACCCATTCAACGAAGATCTTTCGCCGGTACTGCTCCGACTCAACAGACGCACCGAACGCGGACGGCAGCAGCTGGCGAACGATCCGGTCACCGCGGCGTACCTCGCCGCAGCGCTCAGGCTGGTCGAGCGAAGGCTCGGCCCGCGCAGCGAGCCGACGGGCACACCGCACCCGGCGGCCGCGGAACGGTCCTTCTTCGGATTCCTCACCCAGCGCGCGGTCGCGGCGGAGGTGGAGGGCAATCCCGACCCCTTCCCCCGCCGCGGCAGCGTGTCCACCCTGCGCACGAGCTGGCGCTCGCAGTCCGACTTCGTGGCCGACCTGCTCGGCTTCGTGCTCTGGACCGGCTACTACCCGGCCTCCTACATGGGGCTGTGGGACGGCGGCGCCGAGCAGCTGGCCGAGGGCGACGACTTCGCGCGGGCGCTGCAAGAGGTGGCGTACGACGCGACCTTCCACCTGCTCGCGATGGTCACCTTCCGCATCCAGCTCGCGGCCTCGATCGGCGCCCAGGACGATCCGGCGATCCGGACCGTGCTGGCGGCGAAGTACGAGCGGGGGCAGACGATCTGGGGCGGCATCTACACCCGGATGATGACGTCGCGCGGACTGCAGCTGCGCGAGGGCATCAGCCTCGGCGAGCTGGCCGACATCCTCACCGCCCTCGTCGAGGGCTGCGCCCTGCGGGCGATGGCCGAGGGCCCGCAGACGCGCGTGATGGACGCGGCGAACCGGCGCGGGCTGCTCAGCACGGCCGCCCTGGCGCTGGTGGCCGGGAGCATGGAGCCCAAGGGGAACGAGGACGGGCTGAGCCTCGCGGACTACGTGAACGCGATGGCGGCGGCCGGGAGGGGGCGGGCGGGGCCCGGTTGATCGAAGGGTTCTTCAGCGAGCCGGAGCACGAGAGCACTCCCCACCAGCACCCTCGAACTCCGGACCCCCACCTTCCCCTCCATCACCCCCACCACGGGTGGACCGGGCTGGCGCCATCGGACGCGCGATCGTCCCGACAGCTCGGTCCCCTCCCCGGCCCGCGAAAGCGGGGAGGTCGTGCAACGCCGGCCCACACTTGCGGCGTTGACGTGCTGTCACCTTAAGCGGATGGCACCGGACGCCATAGGTGCGCAACTGCGCGGTGGTGACGCGTGATTCAATCGCGCAACGCGCGCCACCCGGTGATCACGCTCGCCGCGACGCACAATCCTGAAATCGAGAACCCGAAGCGCGGCCCCGCCCCGTCGATCACGGCGCCCACCGCGAAGCTCGTGAGCGGGAGCGTGCCGGTCATCGCCATCCCCCACAGGCTCATGATCCGCCCGCGGAAGGACGGATCGCAGCGCAGTTGGGCGAGCGTGTTCGCCAAGGCGATGAACCAGATCGAGCTCATCCCGACCAGCACCATGCCCACCAGCGCGACCGCCGCCACCGGCGCCCAGGCCACCACCAACACCGACGCCGCCGTGAACAACGCCAGGACCCTGACCCGCCGCCCCGTGGGCTCGGGAGCGGCGGCCGCCAGAAGCGCCCCGGGAAGCCCCCCGGCCCCGAACGCCGCCATCATCGCCCCGTACCCGCCGCCCCCGAGATGCAAGGCCCGACTGGCCAACGGCGGCAAAGCCACCCCCATGCTGAAGATCAGCCCACTGGCAGCCGACATGGGCAGCAGCGCGCGGAACAGCGGCGTGTGCAGCGCATACCGCAATCCCTCGAGCGCCGCCCCCTTCTGCCGACCCGCCGCCCGTCCCGCACTCTCGGCATGCTCGGCGCCCCGCATCCGAACCAGCACGACCAACGGCGCCAGATAAGTCAGCGTGTTCACACCGAAGCAGGCCGCCGCCCCGGACGTGGCCAGCAGCAGTCCCCCGAGCCCCGGTCCGACGACCCGCGAGGCGTTGAGCGCCACCTCCCACAGCCCCACCGCGCTGGCCACGGCATCCCGCCCGACCAGATCGACCACGTACACCTGCCGAGCGGGCGAGTCCGCGCAGGCCACGGCCCCGGAAGCCAACGACAGCGCCAGGATCAGCGGAAGCCGCAGCTCCCCGGCGAACTGAAGGACGAACAACGCCCCCGCGATGCCCATCATCAGAACCTGCGTCCAGATCAGCAACCGCCGCCGATCCGTCCGGTCCACCAACGCGCCGGCCCACGGCCCGAGCACGAGAGACGGCCCGAAGGAACACGCCGTCACCGCGCTCAGCCACACCGCGCTGTGCGTCTGCTCCAGCACGGTCCACGACAGCGCCACCGCCTGCGTCATCGTCCCCGAAGACGAGGTCACCTGCCCCGCGAACCACCACCGGAACGCCCGCCGCCGCAGCGCCCCGCTCATCCGCCCCAGCAGCCCGACCGGCTCGACAACCCCCGTCGGCGGCGCCGGCGGCTCCGCCCCCACATCCGTAGCCACCGTGGCCGGCATATCCCCTCCTCAGAACTGGTTTAGACCATAGCGCAAGGGGTTGAGGCGGCGCGCGGCCGTCTCAGGATGCGTCAGGGGCGGGGCGGGGGTTGGGTTCGTACGCGGCGGGCGACGAAGCCCTCTGATCCACGCGGCGCGGTCGGGGTGGGCGCGTCTGACCCACCCCGACCCGGGAGAAACCAGCCCCGCGGCGGACGGTTCCAGCGGAACTGGAGCAGCAGGGCCGTGCCGACCGGGGCCTGGTGACCGATCGGAACCAACGCCCACAAGCCGTACGGCGCCTCGAACCCGTCATGGAACTTCCGCCAGCCCAGCAGCCGCTTGCGCGCGTCCTCGAGGTCGGAGACCGGTCGCCGCGGGTGCGCTCCGAGCCAACGCGCCACCTCGTCGCGCGAGTAGATGGCGAAGAAGGCCGCCACATCCCGCTCGGCCCACGGCTGCAGGATCATCCGCTCGGTACGCAGGAGTTCCATCAGTGCAGGACATGCCGCGCCTGCTCTAGCCGCCCTGGAAGAACGCGAGCAGCTGCTGCGCGGCGTCCGGCGCCATGAGCATCTTCTTCATCTCGGCGGATCTGCGGGCGGCGGCGCCGGTGCGTTCGAACATCTCGTGTTCGTATTCCGCGACGGCGGCAACCTGGTCGTCCGGGTGCGCGGCCAGTGCCAGAGCGAGCGCGGC
>DASTAE010000228.1:0-21615 GCA_035712985.1 Actinospica sp. | reverse complement strand
GGCACCGTGTTCGTGGTCAGCCACTCGATGGCCGCCATCCGCGACACCTGCGACCGGGCGATCTGGATCGAGGCGGGCAAGATCCTGATGGACGGCGACGTGGACGAGGTCGCCGACGCCTACGAGACCTGGTCGAAGCAGACCTGAGCGCCCTGATGAATCGGCCCTGAACGAAGAATTGCCACAGGGCTAAGGCTGATTTAAGACAAGCCTGTTACGCATTTCGCGCGTCCCGCGCCGTCGGCTCGTTAGTCTCTGTTCGTAAGCGCCCCGGGACACCCCGGGGCCGAGCGGAGCTAGTCGGGCAAGGCGGCACGGCGTGAACATCGTGGGCAAGGGGTTCCTGCTCCTCCTCGGCTTCGCCACGCTCGTTTCCGCAGGTCTCACCCTGTGGCTCTGGCCCCGCCTGGCGGGCCGCGGCGTCCGCCCCGTGGCCGGCAGGATCGCCCTGCTCCTCGGCACGCAGCTCACGTTGGCCGCGACCTTCCTCTTCACGATCAACGCCCTGGGCGGCTTCTACACCTCCTGGGCCCAGCTCCTCGGCGACTCCTCGACCCAGTACCGCCTGAACAACGCGGGCGAGCCGGCCGTGACCGCCCACAACACCCAGCAGCTCGTCGTGGCCGCGGACGGCCGGGGCCAGGTGGCGGGCATCCGAAGCGGCGTCACGGCCCAGGTCGCCGTCTACACCCCGGCCGACTACGCGGCCCCGCAGCAGTCCGGCCCGCCCGCCGCCGCGCACGCCCACTTCCCGGTGGAGGTGGTCGACCTGACCGGCTACTCCGTGACCGGCCCGCTCCCGCCGTACCAACAGCTGGCGACGACCCACCACGTCATCGTCGCCGTGGTCACGTCCCCCGCGATGATCCCCGGCGTCAACGTCCCGGCGGGCCCCCAGGGCGAGCTGTTCTGGTCCCAGGACCTCCGCTCCGCCCTGATCGCCCACTACCGCGCCGACACCTCCCCGGCGGACTGGGGCGTTGCGGGCGTGGGCCAGTCCGGCGGCGCCGCCCTCAACCTGGCCGTCCAGGACTCCACGCATTACGGCCTGGCCGCCGCCGTCGGCGACTGGACCAGCGCCCCGGCCCGGGACAACTGGCCCGGCATCGACAAGTACCTGACCAGCGTGCCCACCCCCGCCGCCCGCATCCTCTACGACCCCACGGCGCCCGCCATCCCCGCCAGACTCCGGCTGACCGCGGGCTCGCTCCAGGTGGCCACCCAGTCCTCCCTGACCCTGAACGGCGCCCTCGACTGGCTCGCCGCCTCCATCCAGGCCGACGCGGGAGTCCCCGCATGACCTTGACCGGCAACTGGCTCCTGGCGCTGCTGACAGTCCTGGTCCTGGCCGCCTTCACCACCGTCGTCCTCCGCTGGCGCAGCCTCTCCCCGAAGACCTGGAAGCACGTCACCGCCCGCATCGCCGTACTCGGCGCCGCCCAGCTGGCCCTGGTCCTGCTCCTGGCAGCCTTCTGCAACGACTACTTCGGCTTCTACGGCTCCTGGCACGACCTGCTCGGCTTCGCATCCCAAGCCGTCAACCAGAACCAGGCCCACCCTCTGGGGCCGGCACCGGGCGCCGACGCCCCCGACGGCCCGGGCGGTCCCGGCGTGGGCGGCCCCGGCCAACCCCCGCACCGCCCGCTGCTCACCGTCCAGTCCGTATCCGGCCTGAGCCTGCCCGGCGGCAACGTCCCGGACGCGACCGGCGAGATCCAGAACGTCACCGTCCACGGCGCGAGCACCGGCCTGAGCACCCAGGCGATCGTCTACCTCCCGCCCCAGTACTTCCAGCCCGACTACCGGCGCTACGAGTTCCCCGTGGCGATCGTCTCCACGGGCTACCCCGGCGACCTGACGGCGCTGGAGGACCGCCTGAAGTACCCCTACCGCCTGCTCACGGGCATCAACGGCCACCAGGACAAGCCCGTGGTCCTCGTCATGACCCAGCCGTCCCCGACGAGCGTGGGCGGCGTGGACACCGAGTGCACCAACGTGCCCGGCGGCCCCCAGGTCAACACCTTCTGGGCGCAAGACATCCCCAGAGCAGTGGAGGACCAGTACCGGGTGACCCCGGCAGCGGGCGGCTGGGGCATCATCGGCGACTCCACCGGCGGCGACTGCGCCCTCAAGGTGACCATGATGAACTCGGACAAGATCGCCGTGGCAGTATCCCTGTCCGGCGACTACAACGCCCCCCAGGACATCACCACCGGCGACCTCTACGGCACGCCCGAGTTCCGCAACCTGAACAACATCATGTGGCGCGTGCAGAACCTCCCCAAGCCCCCCGTCTCCCTCCTCCTGGCCAGCAGCCGCTCCGGCGAAAGCGACTACCCCGCCGTCCTCCGCTTCCAGCACCTGACGGCCGGAACCGCCACCCACACCTCCACCCTCATCCGCAACGAGGGCGGCCACAACTTCACCACCTGGAACGCCGAAATACCGCCCGCCCTGCAGTGGCTGACCAACACACTCCACTCGTCGACCCCGCTGCCACTGCCGCAGGGTTAGGGCCGCTCTCGGCGCCCAGGCGCCTCGTCATGACATCCGCCAGTCCGCCGAGGCCGAAGTGGAGGCCGAAAGCGGAGGCCGAAAGTGGAGGCCGAAAGCGGACGCCAGGGCGGATCAGGACCCGGACGCAGGCGGGGGAGGAAGCGTGGCCGAGCGTCCGATCCGCATAACCAGAGGCCTGCGCTTCGGCCCCCAGAGCTCAGAGTGACCTAACGGTACGCCCCCACCACGCCAGCGCCGCCCGACGGCCGCCCTAGAGCCGCCCCCAATAGCCGACGCTCCGCGGCTGTCCCCTATGGCTACAGATTCGGAAGCCCCTCGAGGATGACGAACTGCTCCAAGTGCGAGCAACGTCGACAGCGATAGGACACCACCCGTCCCTGAGCCCGCTGCTTCATGCCCTTGGGCGATGTACTGAACAGCGACGCCTTGTACACGCCCGATATCCAGCGCCCAAGACCGTTGTTCTGCGGCACCTCGGTCTGAACGAACCCTTGCTCCAACTCCGTCGACTTACACGCCGTGCAGTGCAACGGGGCTCCATCTTCCATGGACCCGGAGTGTACGACGCCAACCGTTGCCGACGCCGTCAGCCCTCAGCGCACTCCCCGCCGCCGCCATCACGACGCCGACGAATCGCGGTTCTGGCGGCCATACCACCGACGAGCAGCGCGAACGCCACAAGCCCGAGTGGTCGCTCATCATGATCACCGGCATAGATGCCGAGCAACATCGCCGCCGGCACCGTGATCAGCGTGCCAAGCGTCCCCCGCTCCCCACGGCGGTACAGCCCCGCCCCGACGACCAGCGTCACCACAACGATCAGCCCGGTACTCGTCAGCACAAAGGGTGACTCAACCCACGAACGCATGCCCGAAGTTTGACAGCCCGCCCGCTAGCGAGCCGCCCACATGGGTGCCCTTGGCGCGATTCGAACGCGCGACCTACCGCTTAGGAGGCGGTTGCTCTATCCCCTGAGCTACAAGGGCGGGAAATGCTGAATTCCTCGATGAAACCCTGGTCGGAGGCATCCCGTCGGGTTTTGATCTTGGTCTTCGGCGGTTCCTGCGGTCGTCCACCGGCTTCGGGCTGGCTTCTGCCCTTGCGTGGTGAGGTTCCCCTCGCGGACTGCGGACAGCTTACAGGCTGGCGCTGATGTTCTTGAACCGCATTGGGCGCGGCGGGGGCGGTGGACGCTTGGCTTGGATGCGCGTAGTCAGCGGCTTCGTTGGTGGTCGGCTGTCCGGCTTCGTGCCTGCTCGAGTAAATGAAACGTCTCGCGACAGCGATCGTGCGGGGTTTGGTCAGGCGGGGTCGATCTCCGCGAGGTCGTCGATCAGCGCCGCGCGCTTGGCGTGGATTAGCCGCCGCGGCTCCGTCGTGGCACTCATCGCAGGCTGCTTCTCGACCCCCCGATCGTGGCATTGGCCTATCGGTATCGCACGTCGAAATTGGGGTGCGCGGCACCGTGGCCCGCACGTACCGTCGCTAGCATGCGCAAACTGCCTGTCGCGGACCCCGGAGTGCCGGACAGCCGGTCGGCCACTCGCTACCTGCTGTGGGTGTGGCGGGAGCAGTGGCGCTCGCAGTTGCTCGGGGTCTGGTGGGGCGTCGTCTGGATGCTCTCGCTCGCGATCATGCCGGCGATGATCGGACGGGCGATCGACCGCGGCCTGCTGGCACGCTCGACCTCGGGGCTGTTGACCTGGACCGGCGTCGTGCTCGCGCTCTCGGTGTTCGCGGCGGCGGCGGGCGCTCTGCGGCACCGCAGCGCTATGACGAACTGGCTGTCGGCGGCGTACGTCACGGTGCAGGCCACGTCGCGGCACTCGGTGAAGGTCGGCGCGGACCTGCCGCGGCTGATCGCGAGCGGCGACGTGCTGGCGATCGGTACGACGGACGTCGAGGCCGTGGGCAGCAGCTTTGACATCCTCGCGCGACTGACCGGGGGACTCGTCTCGACGACAGTCGTCGCGATCATCATGTTGAGCACGTCGATCCCGCTCGGCCTGGTCGTGCTGATCGGCGTACCGGTGATGATGGCGTGCACGATGCTGCTGATGCGCCCGCTGCACCGCCGCCAGGACACGTACCGTGAACTGCAGGGCCAGCTGTCGGATCAGACCGTGGATATCGCGCAGGGAATCAGGGTCTTGCGTGGCATCGGCGGCGAGGACGCGTTCTCGGCCCGCTACTGCGCGGGCTCGCAGACGCTGCGCGGAATCGGCATCCGCGTGGGGAAGGTCGAGTCGCTGCTCGCGGCGCAGGAAGTGCTGCTGCCCGGTCTGCTCACCGGCCTGGTGACCTGGCTCGCGGCGCACTTCGCGCTGCACGGCGAGATCACCGTCGGCCAACTCGTCGCCTTCTACGGGTACGCCTCGTTCCTGGTCATGCCCCTGTCCACGTTCGGTCAGACGGCCTACTCGATCACCCGCGGTCACGTCGCCGCGGGCCACGTGGTCAAGCTCCTGCGCATCAGCTCCCCGATCACGGAACCCGAGTCCCCGACCACGCCGCCACCGCCCGGAGCACTCCTCGCCGACTCCGAATCCGGCCTGACACTCGTTCCGGGCCGGCTGCTGGCGGTCGCCTGCGCCGAACCCGACGACGCGGAACGGCTAGCCAACCGCCTGGCCCGCTACGTGGACGACGGCGACCCGACTCTGGGCGACGTGCCCTTATCCCAGTTGTCGGTGGCGGTCACCCGGAAACGGATCCTGGCCGCGGGCAACGCCGACCGCGTCTTCGCAGGCACCCTGCGCTCGACCCTCTGCGGCACAACCGTCGCGGCGGACGACGTCGTACTCGGCGCACTGCACGCGGCCTCCGGCGAGGACATCGTCGCCGCGCTCGGCGACGGCCTGGACACCGAGGTCGAGGAGAGGGGCCGCAACTTCTCCGGCGGTCAGCTCCAACGATTGCGGCTGGCCAGAGCCCTGATCGCGGACCCCGAGTACCTCATCGCCGTGGAGGCCACCAGCGCCGTCGACGCCCACACCGAGGCCAGGATCGCCGAACGTATCGGCGCCTACCGTGCGAGCCGCGATGGACTGCGCGCGACGGCGATGTTCACGACGAGCCCGCTGGTCCTGGACCACGCAGACCTCGTGGCCTACGTCGAGGACGGCCGCGTCGTGGCCACGGGACGTCACGGCGAACTCCTCGCCGGCCAGCCCCGCTACCGCGCCCTCGTCACCCGAGACGAGGAAGAGTCAGGGGCGGAGGACGGGTTCGAGCCTGGGTCCGAGTCCGACTCCAGGACTAAGTGTGAGTTCGAGACTGAGTCCGAGTTCGAGTTCGAGACTGGGTCCGCGACCGCGACAGAGTCTGTGTCCGAGACCGCGGCTGGGTCCGGGATCGAGAGCGTTGCGAGCGGGTCCGTCGCGGCAACCGGGCCTGAAGGTGGAGCCGTGAACGGGACCGAAGGAAACATCGCGAGCGAGCTCGAGGGAGCGGTGCAGTCATGAGTGCGACGACGCTTCCGATCGCGGATTCCGCAGCGGTCCGTTCGTACGCGGCCGACATCGGCAGGCGGTATCGGCGACAGCTCGTATGGGTGGTCGGATTGGCCTCCTCGGCTACGGTCGCAGGGCTCTTCGGGCCGCGGCTGCTCGGCGAGATCGTGCAGTCGGTGCAGACCGGGACGACCGCGGGGCACCTCGACGCGTTGGCCGGTCTGCTCGTCCTCGCCGTCTGCGTGCAGGGCGTGCTCAGCAGGTACGCGTACGTGGCCGGGAAGGTCTTCGGCGAGACGGTGCTCGCCGAACTGCGCGAGAACTTCGTGGACAGCGTGCTCGACCTGCCGCTGTCCACGGTCGAGCAGGCGGGAAGCGGCGACCTGATCAACCGGGCCTCGCGTGACGTGGCCGCGCTGCGGATCGCGGCCCAGGAGGGAATCCCGGCCGTGCTTGCCGCGGCTACCTCGTCGGTGCTGACGCTCGGCGCGCTCGTCCTCGTCTCGCCGCTGCTCGCGGCGGTCACACTGATCACGCTGCCGCCGACCGCGCTCGTGACCCGCTGGTACCTCCGGCACGCGCGCGAGGGCTACCTCGCCACGAACGCCAGCTACTCGGTCATGATCGCGAACCTCGCGGCCACCGTCGAGGGCGCCCGCGCCGTCGAGGCGCTGCGGCTCGGCGAACAGCACATCGCGCAGACCGACCGGGACATCGCCGGGTCCTACCGAGCCGAGCGGTTCACGCTCCGACTGCGCAACATCCTGTGGCCCGCCGTCGAGCTCGGCCAGCTCGCGCCCGCCGGGCTGATCCTGCTACTCGGCGGGATCGGCTACACGCGCGGCTGGGTCGGCATCGCCCAGGTCACCGCATCGACGTTGTACGTGCAGCAGCTCGCCGGACCGGTCAGCACCCTCGCCGACTGGCTCGACACGATCCAGACCGGCTCGGCCTCGCTGGCCCGCCTGCTCGGCGTCACGCAGATCCCGGCCGACCGCGAGGCCGGCACCGACGTCCGTCCGGACCCCGACGACCCGCGCCTCGAGGCCGAGCAGCTCGGGTTCTCCTACGTGCCGGGCCGCGAGGTGCTGCGCGACATCGACCTGACGGTGCGCCCGGGCGAGCGGCTCGCCATGGTCGGCCCCTCCGGCGCGGGCAAGTCGACGCTGGGACGGCTGCTCGCCGGCATCGGCGCACCGGGCCGCGGTCGGGTGACCGTCGGTGGAGCCTCGCTGGTCGAGCTGCCGCTCGACGAGTTGCGCAGCCAGGTCGCCCTCGTCACGCAGGAGCACCACGTCTTCGTGGGCACGCTCCGCGAGAACGTCGCCCTCGGCCGTCCGGACGCCTCGGACGAGGACATCCGCGCCGCACTGCGCGCCGTCGACGCCGATACCTGGGCCGCGGCTCTGGAGCACGGCCTCGACACCCGCCTCGGCTCCGGCGCGTTGGAGCTCAGCGCCCCGCA
Organism: Actinospica sp.; assembly: GCA_035712985.1. Classification (GTDB taxonomy): domain Bacteria; phylum Actinomycetota; class Actinomycetes; order Streptomycetales; family Catenulisporaceae; genus Actinospica. The sequence continues at coordinate 14,181 of DASTAE010000228.1, read as the reverse complement.
GGCTCAGCAACTCGCCCTCGCCCGGCTCGTGCTGGCCGACCCGAAGATCCTCGTGCTCGACGAGGCGACGGCCCTGCTCGACCCGCGCGCCGCCCGCCACCTCGAACGCTCGCTCTCGGCGGTGCTCGAGGGCCGAACGGTCATCTCGATCGCGCACCGCCTGCACACGGCGCACGACGCGGACCGGGTCGCGGTCATCGAGGACGGCCGCATCGCCGAGCTCGGCTCGCACCCCGAACTGATCGCCGCGGGCGGCGCGTACGCCCGCTTGTGGGACAGCTGGCACGGCGCGTCCGACCAGACTTTGCCGGATGGACAGACGGATTGGCTATCCTCGGAGACGCTATGAGCTACCAGGATGACGAGTACGACGACGACTGGGGACGCGACGAGCGCACGCTGGTCGCGGCTTCGGGCTACGAGCAGACACGGGACGACACGGATCACGGCTGGGGCGAGCGCACCTGGTCGGACAGTTCGACGGGCTCGGACCCGGACCTCGAGCGCTACCTCGAAGAGCGCCCGCCGCATCACGGCGACTGAACCGCGGCCGATTGAAGCGTGGCCGACTGAAGCGCGGCCGACTGAAGCGCGGCGACTGGCTAGGCCGTCGGGAATAGGAACATAGGCGGACCTCCTCGGCTGGTAAGGCTGGTAGAGCTGGCCGGTGGCGAGGGAACCATGGCGTCCCCTGGATTAGCCTGAACTCGGCGAGAGCTGTGAGGGCAGTGACGGCTGCGAGGGCAACACGGGGACAGGGATACGGGCTGGCCTCCTCGGCTCGTTGCCCCATCGGAGTCTGGGCCGATGGTGTCGGCTGGGCTGGCGTTATCTCGGTGACGGCGACTGAAGCGTCGGGGACGAGGACTCTGGTTGACCTCCTCGGCTGGTCGGAGTTGTCGGAGTTGGGGCCTTTGGCGGCTGGACAGGCCTGATCTTGGTGACGGCTGCTAGGGCATCGGAGATGTGGACTCGGTTCACCTCCACGGTGGGGGTGACCAACCGGAACCGGGGAGTGTCGGTGTTGGCTGCGCTGGACCGATACTGGCGGCGGCTCGGCGATGGGGACTTGGGTAGAGGCTGACCTGCAGGGCTACGTCTACTAAGGCGGGATTAGGGAGCGTTGGCCTCCTCTGAGTTGGTCTGATCCGTGCGGCGGGTTGGAGGGGTGGGAGTGGTGGGAGCCTCGATGGGGCTCCTGACCCCGTGCGCGTACGTGCTACGGCTGGTTGGTCTCGGCGGGGGTTGGTAGGGCCAGGCGCAGGGCGGGGGCGGCTCGGGCTGTGTGCGGGTTGGTGTGTTTGGCTGTTGCGGCGCCAGCGGGGGCTGGGCGGGTGGCGGTGATGCCCAAGGCCAGGGCTGCGCCGGTCAGCAGGGATGCGGCGCTGCGGTGGCGTCGGCGGCGGAGGCGGTGTCTCGTGAGGACGGGTCTGAGCTCCACGGGGTAGGCCTCGAACATGGGATTTCCTCTCTTCGATGCGTTTGTAGCGACCTTTGGATCCAGTATGCATGAAAATTCCGACGAGTGCATACTTTTCCGAAGTGGACAGATCGAGTGAGGATGTCGCAGAATTGGCACTCGACGTATCAGAGTGCCAACCGGGAGCGTGACCGTGCCGACGTACCAGTACCAGTGCACCGAGTGCGGCGAGGCGCTCGAAGTGGTGCAGAAATTCACCGACGACGCGCTCACCGTGTGCCCCAACTGCGAGGGTAAGCTGCGCAAGGTCTATTCGGCCGTCGGGATCGTGTTCAAGGGCTCGGGGTTCTACCGGACGGACAGCCGGGGTAGTTCGTCCAGCTCCAGTACGCCCTCGTCGTCCGGCGCCAAGTCGGAGGGCGGGGCTTCGTCGAACTCCGGCTCCAGCAAGGCTGAGAGCTCGTCGTCGGGCAGCGGGTCGGGCGGTTCGTCCAGTGCCGGCAGCTCCTCGGGTTCGTCGTCGGCCTCGTCCTCGTCGAGCAGTTCTTCGGCCGCCGCCTAGTCGTGGCTCGGCGCTAGACCTGGAACCAGACCGCCTTCCCGGTCCGCGTGTCGCGGGCTCCCCAGCGCTTCGAGAGCTGGTCCACCAGGAACAGACCGCGGCCACCTTCGTCGGTGGCCGCCGCCATGCGTACGCGGGGCATGCGCACGTCCTGGTCGTAAACCTCGATCCACAGTGAGCCGCTGCCTCGGCGGGCCACGATCTCCACTTGGCGCGGGCCGGGGAGCTGCGGGTTCTCGCCGCTGGAGGACATCGGGGCGTTGTCGAGCAGCGCCAGTTCCAGGGACTCCAGGTCCAGGTCGTCGACCGCGTCCGGGTCGAAGCGGGGCGCGGGGGCCGGGCCGGCGGCGTGCCGGACGGCGTTGGTGACCAGCTCGGAGAGCAGCAGTTCCACGGTGTCGGCCTGCGCCTGCATGCCCCACCGGTCCAGCACCGGCCGGATCGCGGCGCGCGCGGCCGAGGGGGAGGACGGGGTGGCGGGCAGGCTCAGCCGCCAGAGCGGCAGCGGGCCCACGCCGGTGCGCATCGCCAGGACCGCCCGATCGTCGTCCGCCGGGCCCGCGATGCTGCTCGATCGCAGGGCCGCGCGGCAGAGGGCGGCGGGCGTCGCGTCGGTGCCGCCGGGGCCGTTGCCGTCGAGCACCTCCTCCAGGGCTTCGCAGAGGTCGCGCACGCCCTCGTCCACCGAGCGGCCGCGCTGTTCGACCACGCCGTCCGTGTACAGGAAGATCGTGTCGCCCGGTGCGACCGTGAACGTGTGGTCGTTGAAGCTGACTCCGCCGACGCCCAGGGGCACGTCCGGCGGCACCTCCATCGGATGGCAGCCGTGCGCGCCAGCGAGCAGGGGCGGCGGGTGGCCGGCGTTGGCCAGGACGCATTCGCGGGTGAACGGGTCGAAGACGGCGTAGACGCAGGTGACGAGCAGGGCCTCGTTCAGGCCCTGGACCAGGCTGTCGAGGTGCTGAAGGACCTGCGCCGGCTCCTCGTCGAGCACGGCGTAGGCGCGCAGGGCGGCGCGGAGCTGGCCCATGACGGCGGCCGCGTGCGCGCCGCGGCCCTGGACGTCGCCGATCACGATGCCCACGCGGCCGGCCGAGAGCTCCATGACGTCGTACAGGTCGCCGCCGACGTCTGATTCGTCGCCCGCGTTATAACCGACCTGCACCTCGACGCCGTCGATCGTCGGCAGGTGGGCGGGCAGCAGGGAGTGCTGCAGGGCGAGAGCCAGCGAGCGCATCGACTCGTAGAGGGCGGCGTTCTCCAGGGCGAATCCGGCGCGCGCGGCGACCTCTTCGACCAGCTCCACGTCGGAGGCGCTGAACTTGCGGTTGATCCCGTCCGCGCCGACCGCGAGCACGCCCTTGATCCCGCGCGGGCCGAGCAGCGGGACGGCGATCACCATCGCGGCGTCGGACATCAGGCTGTGCGTGGCGCGGCCTGACTGCTGCGCCTCGGCGACCGGGCGCGGTTGATCGAACTCGGCCAGCACCGGCGCGCCGGTCCGTAGCGCGACGGCGCAGGGGTGCTCGTTCGGGTAGACCACGCGACGGTCCGCCGGGCCGGGCACGCTCACCCGCCGGGCGCGCTCCCGGTCCAGCCGCACGCTCACCGCGCGGCGCAGCGCTCCGGTGTCCTCCAGCAGGTCGACGACGCACTGGTCGGCGAAGGAGGGCACGACCAGCTCGGCGATCGCGGCCAGGGTGCGGCCGGTGTCCAGCGAGGTGCCGAGCAGCCGGCCGGCGCGGGAGAGCAGCGTGGCGCGGGCTGAGCCGGGTTCGGAGGCGTGTTCGGCGCGGCGTCTGGCGGGCACGGTCGGTGATCCCGCGACCCCGGCCTGGGACGCGCCGGGAGTGTCCGTGGTGCCCATCACCTGACCTGCCATCAAGCCCACCTTTCCGAGCGCCCGCCGGACGGGGCGGACACCGCGCGCAACCCGCCGTCCGGCTGATCCAGTGTGGCACTACCGGCGCGCCGAAAACAGCAAAGCGTCGGCATTCCCCGGAGCGTGCGGGAGTGTTGGAGTGAGCATACAAGTCGGGGCAATTCGTCCGGGCGGACTAGGGTGGCGGACTGTCAGATCCACAGTGACGCACCGTGAGGAGCGAATCTTGGCGACGACGAGCGGTCCGGCTTCCCCCGTTCGGCCTATTCGCGCACGTCGCAGGCTGCTCTGGCGCGGTCTCGGCGCGGTGGCCGCGCTGCTCGCTCTCGTTCTGGCCGCGGGGGCGGGTTTCGCCTGGTGGCGGCTGGATCACGCACTGCACGCGTCCTATCCGCAGACCTCGGGGACGCTGCCGGTTCCCGGACTTACCGATTCGGTCACGGTCGATCGCGACGGCGCCGGAATCCCGCAGATCTATGCCGCGACCGCCGGGGACCTGTTCCTCGCCGAAGGCTACGTGCAGGCGCAGGACCGCTTCTGGCAGATGGACGTATCCCGGCACTACGCTGCGGGAACGCTCGCCTCGGTGCTCGGCGGGACCTATGTTCGGCACGACGAGCTGGCGCGAACGCTGGGGTGGCGCGCCCTGGCGGAGCAGTCGTACGGCAGACTCCAGCCTCAGACGAGGACTTATCTCCAGGCCTACGCACAGGGTGTGAACGACTATCTCGCGACACACCCGGGAGGTTCCGCTCTCTCCTTCGAGTACTCGGTACTCGGGCTCCCCGACACGCATTCCGCCAAGGGGTACACACCCGCGCGATGGACCCCCGTCGATTCACTCGCGTGGCTGCAAGCCGGCAGCTGGAATCAGGATGGCGCAATCGATCAGGAGGTCGCACGCGCCCTTCTGAGTGACACGCTGACGTCGGCGCAGATCGCCCAGCTGTACCCGCCCGACGGCGAGGACTCGGGCTTCGCCGCGTGGGCCGTGTCCGGAAAGCTGAGTTCCACGGGATCGGCGCTGCTGGCCTCGGCGCCGATCGCCGCTCCCGCGCTGCCGTCCGCCTGGTATCAGATCGGGCTGCACTGCACGAGCGTCAGCGCGGCCTGTCCGTTCGATGTGGCCGGCTACACCGAACCCGGCATTCCCGGCGTGCTCATCGGGCACGACCAGTCGATCGCCTGGAGCTGGAACGGGAGAGCTGCGCGTGGCTCCGAGCTCTACCTGGAGAAGGTCACTGGTTCGGACTATTCGTACGACGGGCACGCATACCCCCTGACGCGGCATCAGGAGACGATCGACGTCGCCGACGGATCACCGGTCACGATCACCGTGCGCGCCACGGGACATGGTCCGCTGCTCTCAGACGTCTCGTCCGACTTCCGGCGCATCGGTCGTACTAATGGTGCATCCGGGCTATCCGTCGAGTCGACGAGCCTGCAGCCCAACGTGACCGCCGACGCGTTGTTCGCCATCGACCACGCCACGGACTGGGGCGACTTCAGCGCGGCGGCGGCCGAGTTCACTGCGCCGGACGAGGGAATGGTCTACGCGGATCACGCGGGCAACATCGGCTACCAGGGCCCGGCGGCGCTGCCCGATCGCGCGCCAGGTGACGACGGGTCCACGCCCGTGGCCGGATGGAATTCGACCTACGCGTGGACGGCATCGGCTTCGAACTACGCGACGCCCGTCCGAGAGCTCAATCCGGCTGACGGATACATCGCCGGCGCGCCGGGCGGAGTGACTGGCATCCGGGCCGCGCGGACCGCCGCCGACCTCGAGGTGAGCACCTCGGTCGGGCAGAAGCTGACGGCCGCGCAGCTGGCGGCGATTCAGGGCGACGCGTACGACCCTGAGGCGGCGATCCTGGTTCCGTACCTGCTCAAGGTCGGTGTCGACGACTTCACCCAGCCGGCCGTCGCGCTGCTCAAGCGCTGGGACTACACCGAGCCGGCCGGGTCGAGCGCGGCCGCGTACTACAACGCGGTGTGGGCCGAACTGCTGAAGCTCGTGATCGACAGGGAACTGCCGGAGGACGAGCTCGACGCGCAGCTCGCACTGAACGGGTCAGTGCGCTGGGACGCCGTCGTCAACGCCCTGCTCCAGCAGCCGGGCAGCACGTGGTGGGGGGATTCGGGCTCGACGAAGGTCTCGGCGCGCGACTCGATGCTCGCCCGCGCGCTGGAGAAGGCGCGCCTCGACCTGACGTCCCTGATGGGCAAGGACGTCGCGACCTGGACCTGGGGCCGGGTGCACACGATCACCCCGGAGAACCAGACGCTCGGCGCCGGGTCGCACCCCGCGCTGGTCAAGTGGCTGCTCGACGGCGAGAGCCTCGGCGTGGCCGGCGGCGGCTCCGACGTGGCCACCGCGGACTGGAACGTGGCCTCCGGCGGCTTCGCGGTCGGCGCGGCCCCGGCGCTGCGGATGGTCGTCGACCTGGGCACCCCGGACGACTCGCGCTGGATCGGGCAGACCGGCGAATCGGGCCACGCGGGCGACGCCGACTACCTCGACCAGGCCGCGCAGTGGGCCGCCGGAGAGACCGCGACCTGGGCTTTTTCGACCTCCGCGGTGCGCGCGGCGACCCAGCGGCGGCTCACCCTAGCCGCCGAAGGCCACTAGCCGGGAGGCGGTGCAGGCCGCGTCCACGGCCCGGTCGTGCGCCTCGACGGCGTCCTGGTCCAGCGTGCCGAGCTCGTCCTCGTAGAGCAGGGCGCAGGTCCACGGGGTCGGCCGCCCGGCCTCCCGGGCCGCCGCGATCCGGGCCAGCACCCGGTCGTAGCTGCCGCCGCCGCGGCCGATCCGGACGCCCGCCGCGGTGACCGCGAGCGCCGGAACAATCATCGCGTCAGCCCGTAACACAACGTCCGTCCCGAGCGTTGTGCCGGGCGGTCGTCTGGTGCCCGCTCCGCCGTCACGCAGCGCGTCCGGGTCCCCGTCGTACCGCGCCCAGTCCAGGTCACGATCCGCGAGTAAAACCGGAAGCAGTACCCGCACATTCCGCTCCAACAGCCCCTCGATCAGCGCCCGCGTATCAGGCTCTGTGCCGAGCGGCCAGTAGGCGGCGACGGTGTCCGCCGAGGTCAGACGGGGATCGGCGAGCAGGCGCAGGGTTGCGGCGCGCGTTTGCGACGCGCGCTCCCGATTACCGAGAGCTCTACGATTGTTTACGAAACGTGATCGTGCCGTGGCTTTCCCGTGGATCTGCTCTGTCATCCTGGGTCCTGTACGGTGCTGGGCCTTCATCGGCGCTGTGGGGACGGGGCATTCTCGTACGACCTAGCCTGACCTATAGGGCGCGTGAGAAGGGAACGGCACGACCACGGCCATGGGCTCTACACAGTGGTTCACCGACGGCGGCTGGGTGCTGCTCGTGCTCGGCCTGCTCTGCCTGGGCCTGGGCGTCGCGCTGGCGCGGACCGTGTTCACGCTGCGCGACCGGGAGCGGCGCAACGAGGCCAGGATCGATCGTCTGCACCGCGAGCTCAGCGGCCTGGAGCAGGGCCGCGAGGATCTCGAGCGCCTCAGCGCCCTCGACCCGGTGACCGGGGTCTGGAACTACCGCTATCTGCAGGAGGCCCTCGCCCGCGAGCTGGGCTGGGCGGCGCGCGACCGGCGGCCCTTCGCGCTGCTGCTGCTCGAGGTCGACGGCTTCGCCGAGTACACTGCGGCGGCCGGGCACCAGAAGGCCTTCGGCACCCTGCGCGACCTGGCCCAGCGCCTGAGTGTGGAGATCCGCTCCGGCGACACCTTCGCGCGCTACGGCGGGGACGAGTTCGTCGCGCTGCTGCCCGGCGCGACCGGCGAGGGGGCCGAGGGCGTGGCCGAGCGGCTCTGCTACGCGGTGCGCAAGACGGTCGCCCAGCAGCAGGACGCGGCCGCCGAGCTGACCCTCTCGGTGGGCATCGCCTGCTTCCCCGAGTCGGGCGAGCACGCGGCCAGCCTGGTCGGCGCCGCGGACCGCGCGCTCGCCGCGGCGCGCGCGGACGGGGGCGACGGCTGGCGGCTGGACCGCGGTGGAGAGGTAGTTTTAACCGATTATCAAACCGGGTCTCGCTCTTCGTGACCAGACGACCCGGTATCGTGCCCCTCATGCCGATCCGTAAAGCCGTCATCCCCGCCGCCGGGCTCGGGACGCGGTTCCTGCCCGCCACGAAGGCGACGCCCAAGGAAATGCTCCCGGTGATCGACAAGCCGGCGATCCAGTACGTGGTGGAAGAGGCGGCCGACGCCGGCCTCGACGACGTGCTGATGATCACCGGACGCAACAAGCGGCCGGTGGAGGACCACTTCGACCGGGCGTACGAGCTCGAGAACGCCCTCGCGGCCAAGGGGGACGCGACCCGGCTCGAGGCGGTCCGCGCCTCCAGCGAGCTCGCCACCGTGCACTACGTGCGCCAGGGCGACCCCAAGGGACTCGGCCACGCGATCCTGTGCGCCGCCCCGCACGTCGGCGAGGAGCCCTTCGCCGTGCTGCTCGGCGACGACCTGATCGACCCGCGCGACCCGCTGCTGACCCGGATGATCCAGGTGCAGGAGCAGTACGGCGGCTCGGTGGTGGCGCTGATAGCCGTCGACCCCGAGCAGATCCACCTCTACGGCTGCGCGGCCGTGACCCCGGTGGACGGCGAGGCCGACCTGATGCGGATCACCGACCTGGTGGAGAAGCCGGACCAGGCCGTCGCCCCCTCGAACCTGGCCGTGATCGGCCGCTACGTGCTCGACCCCGCCGTCTTCGGCGTGCTGCGCGAGACCCCGCCCGGGCGCGGCGGCGAGATCCAGATCACCGACGCGCTGCGCACGATGGCGGCCGACCCGTCCATCGGCGGCCCGGTGCACGGCGTGCTCTTCTCCGGCCGCCGCTACGACACCGGCGACCGCGCCGACTACCTGCGCACGATCGTCCGGCTCGCCTGCGAGCGCGAGGACCTCGGTCCTGGGCTGCGCGAGTGGCTCGAGGCCTATGTGGCGAAGGGTTTCACCGAATAAGCAGGTGACGCGACGTCATGCGGTTACGCTGACTGCATGAGGAGCGTCGAGGAGCATCTTTCCGTCATCCTGGCCAGGCTCAGGCCCCTGCCGACCTTCGAGCAGCACCTGCTCGGCGCGCACGGGCACTACCTGGCCGAGGACGTCGAGGCGGCGGGGGACCTGCCCGCCTTCGACAACTCCGCGATGGACGGGTACGCGGTGCGCCTGGTCGACGTGCTCGGCGCCGACCAGGACACGCCCGCGATCCTCTCCGTCGAGCAGGAGCTTCCGGCGGGCTGCCCGCCGAGCGAGATCGAGCTCGCCCCCGGCACCTGCGCCCGGATCATGACCGGCGCGCCGGTGCCGCCCGGTGCCGACGCGATCGTGCCCGTGGAGTGGACCGACGCCGGGGCGGCCGGGGACGGCAGCGTCCGGATCACCAGGGCGCCGAGCCTGGGCATGCACGTGCGCGGCAGGGGCGAGGACGTGCGCGCCGGGCAGACCGTGCTCACCGAGGGGACCTACCTGGGGGCCCGTCAGATCGGGCTGCTTGCCGCGGTCGGCCGCGACCTGGTGCTGGTGCGGCCCACGCCGCGCGTCGTGGTCATCTCCACCGGAGCCGAGCTGGTCGAGCCGGGCACCGAGCCCGCGCCGGGCCAGATCCACGACTCCAACAGCTACATGCTGGCGACCGCGGCCAAGGAGGCCGGGGCTGAGGTCTACCGCGTCGGCATGGTGCCCGACGAGGGCAAGGTGCTGCTGGACACCATCGAGGACCAGCTGATCCGCGCCGACCTCGTGATCACCAGCGGCGGAGTCAGCATGGGCGCCTACGAGGTGGTCAAGGAGACGCTCGGCCGGCTCGGCACCGTCGACTTCACCAAGGTCGCGATGCAGCCGGGGATGCCGCAGGGCTTCGGCGTGATCGGGCCGGACGAGACGCCGATCTTCACACTGCCCGGCAACCCGGTGTCCGCGTTCATCTCCTTCGAGGTCTTCGTGAAGCCCGCGCTGCGCGCGCTGCAGGGCCTCGGCCAGTTGGACGAGGAGCCGGAGACCGCGCTGGCCGCGGAGGCCTTCGGCTCTCCCGAGGGGCGGCGGCAGTTCCTGCGCGGGAGACTGGTGAGGCACCCCGAGGGCGGGGAGCACAGCGTGATCCGGGTGGCCCTGGCCTCGGGCTCCGGTTCGCACCTGATGGGCGGTCTCGCGCACGCCGACTGCCTGATCGTGGTGCCGGAGGACGTGACCAGGGTCGAGATCGGCGAGCCGGTCCGGATCATCAGACTGGAGGACGCCGCGTGAGCCGCTCCGAGGAGTTCACGCACCTGGACGCGAGCGGCGCGGCCCGGATGGTGGACGTCGCGGACAAGCCGGTCAGCGCGCGCGAGGCCGTGGCCAGCGGCCGGGTCGCGGTGAACGCGCGGGTCGTGGAGCTGCTGCGCGGCGGCGGGCTGCCCAAGGGCGACGCGCTCGCCGTGGCCAGGATCGCCGGGATCCAGGGCGCCAAGCGGACCAGCGAGCTGATCCCGCTGTGCCATCCGATCGGCATCGCGGGCGTGAAGGTGGACCTGGAGGTCGAGGACGCGGCCGTGGCCATCCGGGCCCGGGTCAAGACCGCCGACCGCACCGGGGTGGAGATGGAGGCGCTGACGGCGGTCGCGGTCGCGGGTCTGGCGCTCATCGATATGGTCAAGGCTGTTGACCCGGCGGCGGTGCTGGGGGAGATCATGGTGGAGTCGAAGACCGGCGGAATGAGCGGGGACTGGCACCGATGAACGCGATCAGCAAGAGCGCGAGGGTCGTCGTCGCCTCCAACCGCGCCGCGGCCGGGGTCTACGAGGACACCACGGGCCCGCTGATCGCGCAGGCGCTCGAGGCCCAGGGGCTCGAGGTCGAGGTGGCCGTCGTGCCCGACGGCAACCCCGTCGAGCTGGCGCTGCGCGAGGCCGTGCGGGCGCGCTGCGCGATCGTGGTGACCACCGGCGGCACCGGGATCAGCCCGACCGACCGGACCCCGGAGGCCACCCGCGCCGTGCTGGACTACGAGGTCCCGGGCATCGCCGAGGCCATCCGCGCGCACGGCGTCCGGAAGGTGGCCACCGCGGCGTTGTCCCGCGGAACCAGCGGCGTCGCCGGTAGTACTCTGATTGTCAACCTGCCCGGCTCGTCCGGCGGGGTGAAGGACGGCCTCGCCGTGCTGCTCCCGCTGCTCGGACACGCTCTGGAACAGCTGGCCGGCGGGGACCATCCACGTGGAGGCGACTGACGGTGACCGGGGTGCAGGGCTATCCGCGGGTGCTGGCCGAGGGGCCGGTGAGCCTGCGCCCGCCCCGGCTGCGCGACGCGGAGGCCTGGAGCGAGCTGCAGACCCGGAACCGGGCGTGGCTCTCCCGCTGGGACGCGAGCGTGCCGCCGAACATCCCGTACACCCGGCGGCTGAGCTACCGTCAGCTGGTGCGCCGGGGCAGGCACGAGGCCACGCAGGGCCGGATGCTGCCCTTCAACGTCTGGTACGACGAATCGGCCGACGACCGGCACCCGGGCAACGAGCGCGCCCGGATGGTCGGCCAGATGAACGTCGCCGGGATCGCGTGGGGCAGCCTCTGCAGCGCGCACATCGGCTATTGGGTGGACGAGCGCGTCGCCGGTCGAGGGGTGATTCCGACGGCTCTCGCGTTGGCCATCGATTACTGCTTCCAAACGGTCGGGCTGCATCGCGTCGAGGTGAACATCCGGCCGGAGAACGGCCCGAGCCGCCGGGTCGCGCAGAAACTCGGCCTGCGCGAAGAGGGTCTGCGCGAGCGCTATCTGCACATCGACGGCGCGTGGCGGGATCACTATTCCTATGCCGTGACCCAGGAGGAAGTGCCCGAGGGCATGCTCGCGAGGTGGCGCGCGGCGCAGGCCTCCCCGATCGGGTGAGATGAGGAGTAGTACCGGATCTGACGGGGTAAAAGAAGATGGGCGCGAATCCGGGTTATCGGATCACTCGAATTTTCTTACCCCGACACGCCGAAATCTGTCGCCGTAGGAGGTCGTACCACTCTACGGTTGTGTTATGAGCAGCAGCGGGCTTATCTACGCCTTCATCGTCGGTGCCTGGGCCGTGTACCTCGTGCCCATGTGGCTGCGGCGCGAGGACGAGCTGAACAACGCGCGGCAGACCCGGCGGTACACCACCGCCATCAAGGTGCTGTCGCACAAGGACTCGTTCGAACGTCGGTACGGCGCGGCGGACGAGAAGGAGCAGGCTCGCGAGCTGCCGCTGGCGGCCGGTCAGAACGGCCCCGCCCCGGGCGCCGGGAAGCAGGCCCTGGACCGGGTCAAGCAGAAGGAGCGGGAGCGCGCGGCGGCGAGTGCGCCCCCGCAGCGCCGGGTCACGGCGAAGGTCGAGGGTCCGGCCGCGGGCGCGTCCGCGACCGCGGCGAAGCGGGCTGCTCCGGTGGCCGCCGCCGCGGAGCCGGAGGCCGACTCCTCGGTCTGGACCCCGGCCCCGCTCGCCGTCCCCGCGCCGAAGCGGACCGTCCGACCCACGCAGAGTGCGCGGGCCCTGGCCGGCCTGCGGGCGCGGCGCCGCAAGGTGGTCGGCTTCCTGTTCGCGCTGACCAGCCTCGGCGCGATCGTCTCGGCCGACCTCGGCCTGGCGTACGTGTGGGCGATGCTGCTGCCGGCGGCCGTGCTCTCCGCGTACATCGCCTGGTGCCGCAAGGACGAGCGCACCCGCGCCGCCGAGCGCGCCCGCCGTCGTGCCGCGGCGGCGCGCGCCGCCCGTGAGGCCGAGCGCGAGGCGGAACGCCGTGAGCTGGAGCAGCAGCGCGCCCAGGACGAGGCCGACCGCCTCGAGCGCGAGGAACTGGCCCGCCGCAGCGCAGTGGCCCGCCGCCGCGTGGCCGCGGCCCGCTCCCGCGCCGAGCGCCGGGGCGCCCCCGACCAGGGCGACCTCCCCCGAGCCGCCAACGGCTGAGCCGTCGAGGAGGCCCGCGGGCCCGCCGGCCGCTGACGCGCCCGAGATGCCGCCCGCGCCCGCGGACGGCTGACCCGCCCGCGCTGCCTGCGGAGCCGGCCGGCGACCGATCCCGCGCACCGAGCACGGCCGACCCCCGCCCCGACCCTTCGGGCGCGGGGGTCGTCCGTTCGCCGCTGCGCGTGGCCAGGCTCTGAACAATCGGTTTCAGCCGCGCCCCGCCGCTGTGATAACCTCATCCACGTCGCAGCCGCTTTCACCAGCGTCCGCGAAGCAAGTTGGGCCTGTGGCGCAGCCCGGTAGCGCACCTCGTTCGCATCGAGGGGGTCAGGGGTTCAAATCCCCTCAGGTCCACAGATGAGGCCCGGTAACCAGTTGATGGTTACCGGGCCTTTCGCGTTCCGCTCGGTCAGTCGAGCCAGAGGTCGCTGATCGCCTCCAGGTCGAGGGGTTCGCGGCCGGGGAGGGTGACGGTGCGCGGGCGGGGGTAGGTCGCGAGTTTCGCGTCGCGGTCGGCATGCCAGGCTTGCTCCTCGGGGGTGGGCTCCTCCCGTTCCAGCTCGTCGAGGTCGGGGGATTCGTACGTGGTGAGGGTCTTCATGGTGGTCTCGGCTCCGCTCTGGGCACATGCGATGGCTGATTTCGGGCAGGGGTGACCGCGGCGGGGGGTCGGGTGGATCACGCCGCGGGCGGGCCGTCGATCAGGTGCGGCTGACGCAGGTGCTGAGCCATAAGGGCGGGCCGGTGCTGTCGGCGTCCAGGGCGCTGTGGCGGGCCGCTCGGATCGCGGCCGCGGGGCGGTCGGCGTACGGGGTGGCCGCGGAGTCGGCGCCGCGGGCCGAGGCGGGGGCCGCGCCGCCGCCGGTGCTCGGCTCGATGTACGGGCTCTGTGTCGGCCCGGCGTGGTCGGCGCAGCCGCGGAACGCGTCGTCGGGCAGCACGGGGATCTGCCGGGCGTAGGCGGCGTTCGGGGTGCCGTGCTGCTGCGGGCCGTGGAAGCAGCAGTCGAGCACCGCGGGGACGGCCGCGCCGAGCAGGATCAGGGCAAGGAAGAGGCCTGTCACGCGTGAGCGCATCCGCCTCACCCCCAGCCTCGTCCGCTCGTCTGCTCATCCGCCGCTGCGAACCTGTCCACTATACGCCGGGTACCCGCTCCGCTACGCCGCATGCGCGGGCCGTCGCGGGGAACGTGGGTACGATCGCGGCATGGAGATCTGGTTCAACCCGCGCTGCACGAAGTGCCGCATCGCCAAGGACTTCCTGGACGAGGCGGGCGCCGAGTACACGATCCGGCGCTACCTGGAGGAGCCGCCTACCGCCGAGGAGATCCGGGCGGTGCTCGGGCGGCTGGAGCTGGAGCCGTGGCAGATCG
>DASTAE010000227.1:0-7306 GCA_035712985.1 Actinospica sp. | reverse complement strand
ACACGATCAACTGGGGCGACGGCCAGTCGCAGACGGTCTCGGCGTCGACCACCGCCGCCACGACCTTCACCTCGCACACCTATGCCACACCCGGGACGTACTCGATCACGGACACGGCGAACCTGACGACCGGCGGGACGGCGTCGGCCACGACCTCGACCACCACCAACGCCTCCGACTTCACGCCGATCGCCCCCCAGCGGATCATGGACACCCGGACCGGGACCGGCGGCGTGCAGGGCTACCTCTACGGCGGCAACTGCTACGGCCTGCAGGTGGCGGGCGTGGACGGCATCCCGTCCGGAGCCACGGCGGTCTCGGTCAACCTGACGGCCACGAACACCGTGGGCAACGGGCTGTTCGTGCTCGGCTCGGGCAACGCCTCGAACCTGAACTACAACGGCGGCCAGACCGTGGCCAACAGCGCGATCGTGCCGCTGAACGGCGGCGTGCTTCCGGTCTGCGTCAACGGGAACGCCGGCACCTACGCCGACGCGATCGTCGACGTGACCGGCTACTTCGCGCAGACCGCCGGTGACGGCTACCAACCCTCGGCGCCGGAGCGGATCCTGGACACCCGGGCCGGGACCGGGGCGGCGAAGGCCAAGGTCGGCGCGAAGTCCAGCCTGTCGGTGCCGATCGTCGGCGTGGACTCGATTCCGGCCGATGCCACCGCGGTGGCCGTGCACGTGACCGAGACGAACGCGACCGGCGGCGGCTTCATCGCGGCCGAGCCGGACGGGTCCGGGGTGCCGAGCACGTCGAGCCTGAACTTCGGTTCCGGGCAGACCGTGTCGAACACCGTGATCGTGCCGATCGCGGCGGACGGCAAGATCGAGCTCTACAACGGCGCGGCCGGCGGCTCGGTGGACCTGATCGCCGACGTTTCCGGGTACTACTCGGCCTCGGCGCCCGAGGTCTTCATGCCCGTCACGCCGTACCGCGCGGTGGACACCCGCACGACGAACAACAAGATCGCGAGCTTCAGCTCCGAGCGGTTCGACCTCGTCCCGGCCGCCACGCAGATTCCGACGGGCGCGACCATGGCCGCGAACCTGACGGCGACCGACGAGACGGCGGGCGGATCGCTGATCGCCTACTCGCCGAAGTACGCGACACCGAACACCTCGGCGTTGAACTTCGGCAAGGGGCAGAACGTCGCCGGCTTCGGCCTGTTCGACACGCTGACCGGTACGGACTCGATCGATGTGTACGACAACTCGCCGGGTTCGACCGACCTGGTGATCGACGTGTTCGGGTACTTCACCGCGAACTAGTCGAGCAATGAGTACGCCCTGACGGCGGCGCGGCTTCGGCTACGCCGCCGTCAGCAGTTTCCTGATCCGCTTCTCGGAGACCGTCGTCGCCGTCCCGATCTGCTGGGCGAACAGGCTCACCCGGAACTCCTCGATCAGCCAGCGGGCCTGCCGCAGGCTCTCGCTCGGGCGGCGGCCCCGGGGGACGCGGCTGAGGGCGTCCTCGTATTCGCGCTGGAGCTGCTGCACCTTCGCGAGGTTCGCCTGGTCGCGGTAGGGGTCGTCCTTCATCTTGTCGAGGCGGTAGCCGATCGCGCGCAGGTAGCGCGGGAGATGGCGCAGCTGCTCGTAGCCGGTCGCCGAGATGAAGCCCTTGGGCAGCAGGTTCGCCAGCTGGGTCTTCACATCGGTGAGCGAGGGCAGCAGGGCGAGGCTGGCCGTGCCCTTGAGCCGGCGGTCGAGTTCGTGGGCGGCGGCGAGGGTGTCGGCGACGGTCACGAGCGTGTTCTCGGCGATCTCGGCCAGGTCGGCGCGCACCTTCTCGCGCAGGGCGGCGAACTCGGCCTCGTTCCAGGCCGGGCCGCCGTTCTGCGCGATCAGGTGGTCGGCGGCGCAGGCGACGCAGTCCTCGAACAGCAGCGGCACCGGGCCGTAGGGGTTCGTGCCCAGCGCGAGCTTCTGCTTGTTGTCCAGCGCGGCCAGCATGAGCTTGGTCGGCGACGGGATGTTGAGCAGCAGCAGGCGCCGCACCCCGAGCCACATCGCGTCCGCCTGCTCCTCGGGCGTATCCAGCAGCTTGAGGGCGACGGACTGGCCCTCGTCGACGAGCGTCGGGTACGCCTTCATGGCCACGCCGCGCTGGTGCTGCTCGTAGACGGGCGCGACGGCGCCGAAGTCCCAGGTCCGCAGGCCCGTCTTCTCGATGTCGTCGGCTGCCGACGAAAGGGATTCGCGCAGCTGGGGCTTCAGTTTCTCCTTGAGCGCGACGAGGTCCTTGCCCTCGGCGATCCTCCGGTTGCGCTCGTCGATGATCCGGAAGGTCATCGTCAGGTGCTCGGCCAGCCGGTCCAGATCCCAGTCGCCGCGGTCGAGATCGCGGGCGCCCATCCGGCGCATCTCGCGCTCGAGGCCGTCCAGCAGCGAACCCTCGCGCGGCGGCAGCTTCTCGAGCAGCGCCTTCGCGTAGTTCGGCGCGGGGACGAAGCTGCGGCGGATCGGCTTGGGCAGCGAGCGGATCAGCTCCGTGACCAGTTCCTCGCGCAGTCCCGGGATCTGCCAGTCGAAACCGTCCGGCTCGACCTGGTTGAGCACCGCGAGCGGGATGTGCACGGTCACGCCGTCCGCGTCGGCCCCGGGCTCGAACTGGTAGGTGAGCTTGAAGCGCAGCTTCCCCTGCCGCCAGACGTTGGGGTACTGCTCCTCGGTGACGGCCGCCGCGTTCTCGTTGACGAGCATGGAGCGCTCGAAGGAGAGCAGGTCCGGCGCGTCGACGCGGGCCTTCTTCCACCAGGTGTCGAAGTGCCGCGCCGAGGTGCATTCGGCTCCGACGCGCTGGTCGTAGAAGTCGAAGAGCGTCTCGTCGTCCACGACGATGCCGCGCCGGCGGGCGCGGTTCTCGAGCTCCTCGACCTCCTTGAGCAGCTTGCGGTTGTCGTGGAAGAACTGATGCCGGGTCGTCCATTCGCCGTAGACCAGCGCGTGCCGGATGAACAGCTCGCGGCTGAGCTCGGGGTCGATCCTGCCGTAGTGGATCTTGCGTTGCGCGACGATCGGGATGCCGTAGAGCGTGACCTTCTCGTAGGCCAGCACCGATTCCTCGGCCTTGGACCAGTGCGGCTCGCTGTAGCTGCGCTTCACGAGGTGCGTGGCCAGCTCCTCGATCCACTCCGGCTCGATCCGCGCCGCGACCCGGCCCCACAGCCGCGAGGTCTCCACCAGCTCGGCGGCCATGACCCAGCGCGGGGACTTCTTGAAGAGCGAGGACCCGGGGAATATGGCGAATCGCGCGTTGCGCGCGCCCAGATACTCGCGCTTCTCGGGGTCGTACATCCCGAGGTGCGACAAGAGCCCGGAGAGCAATGCTCTGTGCACAGCCTGTGGATGAGCGGCCACGGAGTTCGGCACCACGTCGAGGTCCCGGATCGACTGCCGCAGCTGCGCGTGCAGGTCCTGCCACTCGCGGATGCGCAGATAGTGCAGGAACTCGTTCTTGCACAGCTTCCTGAACTGGTTCGAGGAGAGCTCCTTCTGCTTCTCCTTGAGGTAGTCCCAGAGCTTGAGGTAGGTCAGGAAGTCGGACTGCGCTTCCTTGTCGACGAAGCGGGCGTGGCTCTGCGAGGCCTGCATCTGCTTGTCCACAGGCCGTTCGCGCGGGTCCTGGATGGACAGCGCGGCCGCGATCACCAGGACCTCGTTCAGGCAGCCGTTGCCGTCCGCCTCGATGACCATCCGGGCCAGCCGCGGGTCCACGGGCAGCCGGGCCAGCTTGCGGCCGACGCCGGTGAGCTGGGGGCGCGCCTCCGGCGAGGTCGGCTCGATCGCGCCGAGCTCGTGCAGCAGGTCCAGGCCGTCCTTGATGTTGCGGCGGTCCGGCGGCTCGACGAAGGGGAACCCTGCGACGTCGCCGAGCCCGATGTTCGTCATCTGCAGGATGACCGAGGCCAGGTTGGTGCGCAGGATCTCCGGCTCGGTGAACTCGGGCCTGGAGGTGAAGTCGGCCTCGGAGTAGAGCCGGACGCAGATACCGTCCGAGGTTCGTCCGCACCGGCCCTTGCGCTGGTTCGCCGAGGCCTGCGACACCGGCTCGATCGGCAGCCGCTGCACCTTGAGGCGGTGGCTGTACCGGGAGATCCGCGCCGTGCCCGGGTCGATCACGTACTTGATCCCGGGGACGGTCAGCGAAGTCTCGGCCACGTTCGTGGCCAGCACGACCCGGCGCTCGGAGTGCGGCTGGAAGACGCGGTGCTGCTCGGCGCTGGACAGCCGGGCGTAGAGCGGGATGACCTCCGTGCGCCGCAGCTGCAGCTTGGTGAGCGCGTCGGCGGTGTCCCGGATCTCCCGCTCGCCGCTGAGGAACACGAGGATGTCGCCGTCGCCCTCGGCCTGCAGTTCGCCGACGGCGTCGCAGATCGCCTGCACCTGGTCCCGGTCGGTGTCCCCGTCCGGATCGTCGAGGTCGACGATGGGCCGGTAGCGCACCTCGACCGGATATGTGCGTCCGGACACCTCGACGATCGGCGCGGGCTTTCCGTCGGCCGAGGCGAAGTGCGCGGCGAAGCGCTCGGGGTCGATCGTGGCCGAGGTGATGATCACCTTGAGGTCGGGCCGGCGCGGCAGCAGCTGCTTGAGATAGCCGAGGATGAAGTCGATGTTGAGGCTGCGCTCGTGCGCCTCGTCGATGATGAGCGTGTCGTACTGCAGCAGATCCCGGTCGCGCTGCAGCTCGGCCAGCAGGATGCCGTCGGTCATCAGCTTGACCAGCGTGTCCGAGCCGCCCTTGTCGGTGAACCGGACCTTGTAGCCGACCACGGCGCCGATCTCGGTCTTCAGCTCGTGCGCGATCCGCTCGGCCACGGTGCGCGCGGCCAGCCGGCGCGGCTGCGTGTGCCCGATGACGCCGCGCACCCCGCGGCCGAGCTCCAGGCAGATCTTCGGGATCTGCGTCGTCTTGCCGGAGCCGGTCTCGCCCGCGACGATCACCACCTGGTGGTCCCTGATCGCGGCGAGGATCTCCTCGCGTTTGGCGCTGACCGGCAGGTTCTCCGGGTACTCGAGCGCGGGCACGGCGTCCGCCCGCGCCTGCAGACGCCCCATCGCCGCGTCGATCTGCGCCGAGATCTCGGCCGCGATCGCCGCGGCGGCCTCCGGCTTGCGCACCCGCCGCGCCCCGTCGAGCCGGCGGCGCAGGCGGGCCGCGTCGCGCGGGGGCAGCGGGGTCAGTCGGGAACGGAGGTCATCGAGGGTGATGGGTCCATGAGCACACATGACGGTTAAAGCATAGGCGGCGCACGGTGTGCGCCGCCTCAGGTTATCCCTGTGCTCGGCCGGTCACCCCGGCCGACCTGCTAGCCGAAGTAGCCGTAGTAGTCGGCGATCAGCTCGCTGGTGCCCTTGGAGTTGTTGTAGAGGGAGTTCTGCCAGCCGGCGTAGAACGGGACCATGACCAGGTTCGGCACGGTCTCGCCCGGCGTGAAGTTCAGGTTCGAGGTGGTCGGCCGGGTGGCTCCGTACGGGTAGGCGATGATGTTGCCCGCGGCCTTCGGCTGGGTGACGGTCACGTTCATGACCACCGCCGACGCCCCGTTGCTCGCGTTCAGCGGGAACGGGGCGATGTCCTCCTGGGACCAGGCCACGGTCTGGTCCGGCTGCGCGGCCTGGCCCTGCACGGAGTCCTGGCCGAGGCCGGAGCGCGAGTCGAGCACCCGGACCGGGTTGATCGGCACGAAGGCGTCGCCCAGGGTCGCCGAGTAGCAACCCTCGAGGTCCACGACGAGCTGCGCGGTGCCCGAGCCGACATCGGTCAGGTTGACCTTGCCGTTCGAGCCGACCTTGGCCACCACGAGGTTCGGCACCGTCTCCTTCGCGCTGAAGTTCAGGTTGGAGGAGTTCGGCAGGTCGGTCGCGCCGGGGTAGACGGTGATGTGCCCGTTCGAGGTCGGGTCGGTCACCGTCACGTTGAGCGCGACCGCGGTGGCCGTGGCCGTCTGCGCCGCCGCGCCGCTGCCCGAGGCGCACTGCGGCACGCTGATCGAGACGGTGCCGTTCGCGGCGACCGGCCCCTGGACCCCGCCGGTGTCGTTGCGCGTGTCCAGGATCCGCTGCGGCGTGTAGGCCAGGTAGTAGCTCCCGGCGGTCGAGGCGACGTAGTACCCCTCGACGTCGGCGACCAGGTCGGTGCTGCCGGGGGAGTCGTTGTGCAGGTCCACCACGTCCCCGGCGCCGACGCGCACCGTGACCAGGTTCGGCACGGTCTCGCCGGTGCCGAAGTTCAGGTTGCTGGTCGTGGGCCTGGCGGTGCCGCCCGGGTAGGCGCTGATGTTTCCGCCGGCGGTCGGGTTCGTCACGGTGACGTTCATGACGACCGCGGTGATGGTCCCGATGCCCGAGGGCAGCGTGACGCCGTTCACGACGTTGACCGGGAGGGTGCCCTCGGAGGCGACCTTGGCCGTGGGCGCTCCGGTCCCGTGCCGGGTGTCGAGGACACGGGTCGGCGTGACCGGGACGTAGGTGCTGCCCGCCGTCGCGAGGGTCGCGGTCCTGACGATCTTCTGAGCGTCGTCCTGCATCGTCACGGTCACCGTGTACGTCCCGATCTGAGCGTACATGTGGTAGTTCTCGATGTCGGAGAAGTTCGTCTGCATCCCCGGGGAGAGATTGAAGTTCGAGTCGGTCGAACCGTCGCCCCAATCGATCGTGACGGTGTCGTTCTCGCCCCACGCGACACCCTGGAGGTCCAGGGTCACGGCGATCTGCTGCGGCGTGACGTCCTGCGCGTAGAGCGTCGCGGAGGTCAGCTCCTCGAAGGCGATCGCGCCGCGGTCGGGCGTGCTGCTCGGCCAGGCGTTGCCGTACATGTCGGTGGACAGCTCGCCGGGAGCGGACGCGTTGGCCGAGGCGTGCGCGTCGGAGTCCTCGGTGGACGCCGATGTGCCCAGGTCGAAGGATGCGTCGACGACGTCCTGCGCGCCCTGACCGCTGGCCGACGCGAACGAGGCCTGCGTCGAGTACGCCGCACCGGCCCACTCATAGGGCGTCATGCCGCTCTCCGAACCGAGAACGTTGTAGCCCTCAGCGATCGAGGTGCTGGACGCCTTGTCCACGACGAGTTCGTCCGCCGTGCCGCTGAGGGAACAGTCGCCTACCGAAGCGACGACGTTGTTCTCGATCGTCGTGCCGGTCGAAGCGGCGACGGACACGCCTGCACTGCAGTTGGTCTCGAGCGTGTTGCTCACGATCTCGGTGTTCGTGTCGCTCGAAACCGAGATCTCGGGTGACGAACTACCGCTGACGGCTGTGGAGAAGGTGTCCGTCGTCAGCACGGTGCCGCTGTC
>DASTAE010000226.1:0-26147 GCA_035712985.1 Actinospica sp. | reverse complement strand
TTCGCCTGCTGCGGCGGGGGCGAGCGGCGTGCTCCTCCAGGGATTCCGGTGCGTCCAGCCACTCGACGGCGCCCGACTCGTCCTCAGCGACCTCGATGTATTCCGGCTCTGCCACAAACCCCGAGTCTAGGTCAGGGCCCGCGGCTGAGCCGGGTCGCGCCTCAGCCGCGGACGCTCACGACGATCTTCCCGTTCCGCGCGCCCGCTTCGACCACCTCGTGTGCCGAAGTGACCTCAGTGAGCGAATACACCCGATCGTCCACGCGCGGACGCAGCCGGCCCTCGTCGACGAGGTCCGCGACCGCTGCCAGGATCTCGCCGTGGTGCTCGCGGCCCTTCCCGGTGAGCATCGGCAGCAGCGTGAACACGCCGGAGTAGGTGGCACCGCGGAAGGAGAGCGGCGCGAGGCTGTGCGATCCCCATCCCAGGGCACTGACGACGTGGCCGGTGTAGGTGCGAACCGCCGCGAAGGAGTCGTCCAACGTCGCGCCGCCGACGGTGTCGAAGACGACGTCGAAGCCCTCGCCACCGGTGTGCTCGGCGACGTAGTCCGCGACCTTGCTCGCGGTGTAGTCGATCGGCGTCGCGCCGAACGCGCGGATGACCTCGAGGCCGGCGCCCGACCCCGTCGCGTACACCTCAGCACCGCGCGCCCGGGCGAGCTGCACGGCGACGTGGCCGATACCGCCGGCGCCGCCGTGGACCAGCACCTTCTGGCCCGGCTGCACGTTCGCGCGGTCCACGAGGCCCTCCCACGCGGTGATCACGACGAGCGGCAGAGCAGCCGCCTCGCGCATGTCGAGGGTGCGCGGCTGCCGGGCCAGCAGGCGCGCGTCGACGGCCGCGTACTCGGCGAGCGAACCCTGCAGGTCGCCGACGCCGCCGGTCAACCCGTACACCTCGTCGCCGGGGGCGAAGGCGGTCACGCCGGGGCCGACCCGCTCCACCACACCGGCGAGGTCGAGGCCGAGCACGGCGGGCAGCACGGTCCGCGCGTGGGCTGCACGACCTGCGCGGATCTTCGTGTCCAGGGGGTTCACGCCGCTGGCCTCGACCCGCACCAGAACCTCACCGTCGCCCGGCCGCGGCACGTCCTGCTCGGCCGGCACCAGCTCGTCGCCGAATTCCCGCAGAGTCATCGCACGCATTTTCAAGCCTTTCCCTTCGACGGCTCCAAGCCCGAGGGCCTCCGCCACCAACAGCGCCGGGCGACGTTCTGTTCCGCCGCGTCGCGCCGCCCCCGCCGGCCGGCTAACGCTCGAAGAGCCGCCAATGCCCCTCGGAGACGATCTCGATGTCGCCGCCCACGACCTTGACCGCCGTCTCGTCATCCACCGCGTATCCCGGCACCGGCACACGCGCGGCCCACCTCTCCGCGTCCGCCATCCTGTTCTCCGGACAGTCCACGTTGTCGAGGTGCGGGAAGATCGAGAAACCCACCATCCGGCGTGCGATTCGAAGAAGCGGGCCGCCGACGCGCCGATGACCACAGCGCACGCCGCGCGCTTGGCGGCGATCTTCCGGAGCTGGGGCAGAGCCCTACCCCTAGCCCTGCCCCAGCTCCGCGTGGGCCTGGACGAGCTGGTGTTCCGCCTCGTCCAGGTAGTCCTTCAACAGGGCCTCGGCGGAGGCGACGTTGCCCGCCTGGAGGGTCTCGAGGATCACCCGGTTGCGGGCGATGTAGGGCTCGTGGAAGCGGCGGGGGTTCTTCATGACGTGGAAGACGAGGCGGAGCTCGGCGAGGATCTGGGCCATGAACTCCTCGATGCGCGTGCTGCCGGCCAGCTCGACGAGGGCTCGGTGGAAGCGCAGGTTCGCTGTGCCCACGTCCTGCCAGCGGCCGTCCTTCGCGGACTGCTCGGCGTCGGCGATGGCTTCGGCGACCTTGGCGAAGACGCGGGCGTGCTCGCGGTCCGCGAGGTCGCCGCTGGATCTGAGGGCGGCGATCTCGATCATGCGGCGGACGCGGTAGAGCTCTACGACGTCCTGGGCGCTCAGGGTGCGGACGAAGACGCCGCGGTTGAGCTCGTGGACGAGCAGGCGCTCGTGGGTGAGCAGCCTGAAGGCCTCGCGGAGGGTGTTGCGGGACACGCCCAGCGCGTCGCCGATGGCCTCTTCGACCAGCCTGGTGCCGGGCGGGAGCTGTCCCACGGTGATGCGGTCGCGCAGGATCGCGGCCACGCGCTCGGCGGTGCTGCTGCGGCCGAGGAGGTGGCGGTCGCGCTCCAGGTCGGCGAAGCGTTCACCGAGGCTGCTGTCCATGCCCGCGTTCGCTCCTCGTCCCGGCCGTTGGTCCGACGCGCCATCTTCTCACAGGGCACGCGCGGCACGCGGTGAAGTGACAGGTCACGGCCGCGGCCCCGCGATCCGGAAGGCGACCGCGTCGCCGGCGCGCAGTTGCGCGGCGCGGTCGAGGTCCGCGTCGATGACGACGGCGATCACCGGATAGCCGCCGGTCACCGGGTGGTCGGCCAGGAACAGGATCGGCCGGCCGTGCGGGGGGACCTGCAGCGCGCCGCGCACCATGCCCTCGGACGGCAGCTCCTCGTGCACGCCGCGCGTGAGCTCGGGGCCGTCCAGGCGCGCGCCGACGCGGTTGCTGTCCTTCGTCAGCGCGTAGGCCGACTGGGTCAGCGTCGCCAGCGCGTCGGGGACGAACCAGTCGTCGCGCGGGCCGGGCAGCACGCCGAGCACGGCCGGGCCGAGGGGCTGGGGCGGGGCGAGGTCGACGTTCGGGAAGCCCCCGGGCCGCGCGCCGATCGGCAGCCGCATGCCCTTCTCGAGCACGGGAGGCCCGATCCCGGACAGCGTGTCGGTGGAGCGGGAGCCGAGGACTTCGGGCACGTCGATACCCCCGCGTACGGCGAGGTAGGTCCGCAGGCCCTCGCGCGGGATGCCGATCGCGATCTCCTGACCCGCCGCGACGCGCACGGGGCCGTTCATGCCGACGCCGTCCACGGTGGCTCCGGTCAGCGCGATCGTGGCCGGGGCGTCGAAGCGGATGCGCAGTCCGCCGTAGGTGAGTTCCAGCGCCGCCGCGGACTCGGGGTTGCCGACCAGGCGGTTGGCCAGGCGCAGGCTGCCGCGGTCGGCCGCGCCCGACGGGCCCACCCCGACCGAGGCGAGTCCGGGACGGCCCAGATCCTGAACGGTCGTCAGTGGGCCGGGGCTGAGGACTTCGACGGCGTTGCTCACAGCGCCTCGAAGCGGACTCGGGTGCCCGGCGTGAGGAGGGCGGGCGATTGGCGGTCGAGGTCCCACATGACGGTCTCGGTGCGGCCCAGCAGGTGCCAGCCGCCGGGAGAGTTGCTCGGGTAGACGCTGGTGTAGCGGTCGGCGATGGCGACCGAGCCCGCGGGGATCCGGGTGCGGGGCACGGTGCGGCGCGGGAGGCAGAGCGCTGGATCCAGGCCGCTGAGATACGCGAATCCGGGGGCGAAGCCGCAGAAGGTCACGACGTATTCGGCGGACGTATGGCGGCGGAGGACCTCGTCGGCGGACAGGTTGGTGCGGGCGGCCACGTCGGAGAGGTCGGGGCCGTCGTAGGTTACGGGAATGGAGATGGCAGGACCCTGATGGGGTGCGGATTCGGCCGTGACCGGGCGGTCGAGGGCGGACTCCAGCCAGGCGGCGAGGGTTGCGGCCTGGGTGCGGGCGGGGTCGTAGACGACCATGACGGTTTCCGCGGCCGGGATCGCGTCCACGTAGCCCGCGGGCGGGCTGGTCTGCAGCTCGCGGTAGAGGCCGGTCACCTGGTCGGGGTGCTCCAGGCAGGCCAGCAGCGCGGTCGAGCCGGCGGGCTTGATGCGCAGAGCGGTCATGGTGCCACGCCGCCGCTCGGCACGAAGGACTCGACGGTGACACCCTCGGCCTCGAGCGTCTCGCGGACGTGGCGGGCGATGACCGCCGCGCCGGGGGTGTCGCCGTGGACGCAGATCGTCTGGGCGCTGATCGGGACCTTCGCGCCGTCGATCGACTCGATTTCGCCGGTCTTGGCGAGTTGCGCGCAGCGGGCGGCGACGGCGTGGACGTCGTGGATCACGGCGCCCTGGGTGCCGCGGGGCACGAGGTGTCCGTCCGCCGTGTAGGCGCGGTCGGCGAAGGCCTCCGCAACCGTCGTCACCCCGGTGTCGGCGATGTCGTGCAGGCCGACGGAGCCCGCCAGACCGAGCACGCGCAGCGACGGGTCGTAGCGCAGGACCGCCTCGGCGAGCGCGCGGGCGTATACGGGCTCTGTGGCGATGGTGTTGTAGAGCGCCCCGTGCGGCTTGACGTAGGAGACGCGGCCCCCGGCGATCCGGGCGAAGCCGTCGAGGGCGGCGATCTGGTAGACGACGTCGTTGACCAGGTCGTTCGGGGCGATCTCGATCCGCCGCCGGCCGAAGCCGACCAGGTCCCGATAGCCGATGTGCGCGCCGATCCTGACGCCGTTCTCCACCGCGACGTCGCACACCCGGCGCATGATGCCCGGGTCCCCGGCGTGGAAGCCGCAGGCGACGTTGGCGCTGGTCACGACGGTCAGCAGCGCCTCGTCGTCGCCCATCGTCCAGGCGCCGAAGCCCTCGCCGAGGTCGCAGTTGAGATCGATCGTGGTCATGACGGCTCCCTTACGCGACCCGGTAGTCGGTGTCGCGCGCGTCGGTGATGAGCATGCATCCGGGCTCGTGCGTGATCGCGAAGGGCGGCGCGGCGGCCATCACAGCGGCCTGCGACGTCACCCCGCAGGCCCAGAACATCGGCACGTCGCCCTCGTGTAGCCGCACCGGATCGCCGAAGTCCGGCTTGTCGAGGTCTGCGATACCGAGCGCCGCGGGCTCCCCGATGTGCACCGGCGCGCCGTGCACGGCCGGCATCAGGGCCGTGATCGCGGCCGCGCGGGCCACGGACTCGGCGGGCACCGGGCGCATCGAGACCACGAGCGGACCTCGCAATCTGCCTGCCGGCGCGCACTCGCGGTTCGTCACGTACATCGGCACGTTAACACCCTGCTCGACGTGGCGCAGCGGCACACGCGCGTCCAGCAGCAGCGTCTCGAAACTGAAGCTGCATCCGATCAGGAAGGTGACCAGATCCTCCCGCCACACGTCCGTGACCTCGCGCGGACTCGCCACGATACGGCCGTTCTCCCACACCCGGTAGGCGGGCAGGTCGGTGCGCAGGTCCGCGCCGGGGGCGAGCGCGCAGGTCCAGGCGCCGGGCTCGGTCACCTCGAGCACCGGGCAGGGCCCGGGGTTGCGCTGGGCGAACAGCAGCATGTCGTAGGCGTACTCGCGCGGCAGCGCGATCAGGTTCGCCTGGGTGTGTCCGAGCGCGAGCCCGCTGGTGGGCTGCGCGGTCCCGGCCCGGAAGACCTCGCGGGCCGCCGCGGGCGAGATGTTGCCGAGCCGGACCGGGGGAAGCGTCATCTGCGTGCCCTTCCTGGGAGGCGTGCGGGGGCGGCGTCGCGGAGCGCCCTGCTGCCAATCTAGGGATCGTTCAACAATAGTGCAATAGTGCGGAGCGAAGGCCCTGGTCGATGATCGCGGGCGGGGTTAGACTCGCGGGACGTGAGCGCTGCCGACCTTCCCACGTCTCAGTCCCCGGACATCTCCCCCGCCGCCGTGCTGCGGTTCCTCGACGCGCTCGAGGCCGCGCCGGGCGTCGATCCGCACAGCCTGATGATCCTGCGGCACGGCCGCGTCGCGGTCGAGGGCTGGTGGGCGCCGTACGCGCGAGACCACAGAACCCTGATGTACTCGCTGACGAAGAGCTTCACCTCGACGGCCGCGGCCTTCGCGGTCGCGGAGGGGCTGCTGCGGCTCGACGACCCGGTGGTCTCCTACTTCCCGGAGTTCGAGGCGGAGATCACCGATCCGGGCAGCCGGTCGATCCTGGTGCGGCACCTGCTGTCGATGGCCAGCGGGCACAGCGGGGAGCAGTGGGGCGAGGCCACCACGCGGGACCCGGACGAGCCGGTGCGCGGTTTCCTGCTCGGCGGGCCCGACCGCGAGCCGGGCAGCGTGTTCGCCTACAACCAGCCGTGCACCTACACTGTCGGCGCGATCATCCAGCGCGCGTCGGGGCAGCGCCTGCTCGACTACCTGCGGCCGCGGCTGTTCGATCCGCTCGGCATCGGCGATCTGGCGTGGCGGATGCGTCCGACGGGCCGCGATCTCGGGCACACCGGGCTGCACGCGACGACCGAGGCGGTCGCCAAGCTGGGGCAGCTCTATCTGCAGCGCGGCGTCTGGAACGGCGAGCGGCTGCTGTCCGAAGAGTGGGTCGAGCAGGCGACGTCGCTGCAGACCGACAACTCCGGCCGGGGCGAGGGGCCGGACTGGGAGCAGGGCTACGGCTACCAGTTCTGGATCTCGCGGCACGGTTTCCGGGGCGACGGCGCGTACGGCCAGTACTGCCTGGTGCTGCCCGAGCAGGACGCGGTCGTCGTCCTCACCTCGGAGACCGTCGACATGCAGGCCCTGCTCGGGCTGGTCTGGGAGCACCTGCTGCCGGGCTTCGCGAGCGACGAGGGGGACCCCGGGGAGCTGGAGAAGCGGCTCGCGGGGCTGGCGCTCGAGCCGTGCCCGGGCGGCGCCGCGGCGGGCGGCGGCGGGTTCGTCTGCGTCGCGCAGGACGGGCCGGTCGCGGAGATCCGCGGTTCGCAGTGCCCTGACGGGTCCGGGGACTGGCTGCTGACGCTGACCGAGCGCGCGGCCGAGGACGTGGTCGGCATCGAGTACGGCGGTTTCCCGCGGGGGCCGATCACGCTGCGGCTCGCCCCGGGCTGCGGCTGGCGGACCTCCGCTCCGGGCAAGCTGCCCACCGCGGTCAGCGGCGGATGGACGGACCCCGCGACGCTGCGCTTCGACGTGCTGTTCCTGGAGACGCCGCATCGCATGTTCGTGACCTGCGGCCTCGCGCCGGGCTCGGAGTCGGGGACCGTCGAGGCGCGCTTCGTCTCCGACTGGTTGGCGAGCGCCCCGCTCTCGACCCGGCGCGCGCCGCTGCCGTCCGCCGCGGCCGGCTAGAAGGCGAGGTCGAGGGCGACGCAGGAGTAGTGCAGCCAGGAGTGCTCCTCGTCGTAGCCGTCGACGGGTTTCGGCGTGGCGGGCTGCTCCTCGACCATCGCCGAGTACGGGATCGGCTCGGGCAGGTGGCCGAAGCGGGCGTGCCTGACCTCGGCGGCGGCGTCCTCGGTCTCGGGAGTGCGCGTGGTGTTCATGGCGGGTACCTGCTTTCCCTGATTCAGAGCCGGTCGGCTTCGACGACGGCCGCGGCGAAGGCCTCGGGGGCCTCCTGGGGCAGGTTGTGGCCGACGTTCGCCAGCGTGTGGTGCTGGTAGGGGCCGGTGAACATGGAGCGGTAGCTCGAGCCGTCGCCGGGCGCGGTGAAGGGGTCCAGCGCGGGGTCGAGGGTGACCGTCGGGATGGTGATCAGCGGCTTGGTCTGCAGCACCTTCTCGTAGCGGTCGTATTCGGGCAGGCCGGGGGCGAGGCTCAGGCGCCAGCGGTAGTTGTCGATGACGATCGCCGGGTAGTCGGGGTTCTCGAAGGCCGCGGCGGTCTGCTCGAAGGTGGCGTCGTCGAAGGCCCAGTTCGGCGAGACGACGGTCCACACCAGCCGGGCCAGGTCGTGCCGGTCCTGCCGGATGTTCATCGCGGCCTCGCCGCGCGGGGTGGCGAAGTAGTACTGGTACCACCACGCGTACTCGGACTTCGGCGGCAGCGGCGACTTCTGCGCCTCCAGGTTGGTGATCAGGTACCCGCTCGTCGAGACCAGCGCCTTGACACGGTGCGGCCAGAGGGCCGCGACGCAGTCGGCGGTGCGCGAGCCCCAGTCGAAGCCGGCGAGCACGGCCTTCTCGATCCGCAGCGTGTCCATCAGGGCGATGAGGTCGAGCGCGAAGGCGGACTGCTGGGCGTTGCGCGCGGTGTCGGCGGATCGGAACGTGGTCGAGCCGTAGCCGCGCAGGTAGGGCACGATCACGCGGTAGCCCTGGCTCGCGAGGATCGGCGCCACCTCCGCGTAGCTGTGGATGTCGTAGGGCCAGCCGTGCAGGCAGATGACGGCGGGGCCGTGCTTCGGGCCGAGTTCGGCGTAGCCGACGTTGAGCAGACCGGCGTCGACCTGCTTGATCTCGGGGAACGAGGCGTGGGCGACGCGGGCGGAGGCGTGGGCCGCCGCGGTACCGAGGCCGGTGACGGTCGCGGCGGCGCCGAGGCTCACACCGACGGCCTTGCCGAAGGTGCGCCTGCTGATGCTGCTCATCGGGTGGGTTCCTTCCAGTTGCGCACGACCGGGTGGTAGCCGGCCGGCTTGTCGCCGAGCTTGACGTCGGCATTGACGATCTTTGATTGATAGTCCGCGGTGAACATGGAGTACGGCTTGCCCGGCGCCGGGGCGCTCGCCGCGTCGAGACGGTCGCGCAGTTCCGCGGGCAGCTCGAAGTCGAGGGCCGCGAGTGAGGTGTCGAGCTGGCGGACGCTGCTCGCGCCGACGATGGCGGCGGCGATGCCCGGCCGGGCGGCGACCCAGTTGAGGGCGACCTGAGCCATCGTCACCCCGAGTTCTTCGGCCGCGTCCCCGACCGCCTTGAGCACCTGCCACTCGCGGTCGGTCCACGTCGCGCCGTCCAGGCGCCCGGCGCCCGCCGAACCCTGGTCCGCGGCGCGGTACTTGCCGGTCAGGAAGCCTCCGGCGAGCGGGCTCCAGGCGGTGATGCCCATCCCGAGCTCCAGCGCGGCGCCGACGTGCTCGGCCTCGATCGTCCGCTCCACGAGCGAGTAGGGCAGCTGCAGTCCGACCATCGGCGCGAGCCCGCGGGCGTCGGCCAGGGTCTGGGCCTTCGCGGCGTACCAGGCCGGCACGTCGGACAGGCCCGCGTAGCGGATCTTGCCGGCGCCGACCAGGTCGTCGAAGGTCCGCAGCACCTCCTCGACCGGGGTGATCCGGTCCCAGGTGTGCAGCAGGTAGAGGTCGAGGTAGTCGGTGCCGAGGCGGCGCAGCGACTCCTCGACCGCGCGGACCATGTGCTTGCGGCCGTTGCCGCCGGCGTTGGGGTCTCCGCGGTCCACGCTGTTGGTGAACTTGCTGGTGATCACCAGCCGGTCGCGGTTGCCGGCCTCGGCGATCAGCCGGCCGAGGATGGTCTCGCTCTCCCCCGCCGTGTAGAAGTCGGCGGTGTCCAGCAGGTTGCCGCCCGCCTCGAGGTAGCGGCGGAAGATCGGCCGCGCCTCGTCCTCGGTCCTGCCGTAGGCGGCGTGGTAGCCGCCGGTGCCGAAGTTCATCGTGCCGAGCGCGAGGCGGCTGACCCGGAGCCCGGATCGCCCGAGCAGGTAGTACTCGTCCATGCCCCCTACAGTGCCGCCGGGGGCGGGCCCGTCGAACCAGGGTGCACCCTGGTCGACACCCGGGGGTCAGCGGGCGGACAGGGCCGCGTCGAGCTCGCGGCGGGAGGAGATGCCGAACTTGCCGAAGATCTTCCGCAGGTGCCACTCGACGGTGCGCGGGCTCAGGAACAGCTCACGGGCGATCTCGGGGTTGGAACGGCCGTTCGCGGCGAGCCGGGCGATCTGCGCCTCCTGCGGGGTGAGCTCCGGGGCGCCGACGGTGCTGCGGCGCACGGTCTCGCCGGTGGCCAGCAGTTCGCGGCGGGCGCGCTCGGCGAAGGCCTCCATGCCGATGTCCGTGCAGGCCTCGTGCGCGGTACGGAGCTCCTCGCGGGCCTGGGCGCGGCGGTTCTGGCGGCGCAGCCACTCGCCGAACAGCAGGTGGGCGCGGGCCTCGAACAGCTTGAGGCCGCCGCCGGCGAAGTGCCCGACCGCCGCGCGGTAGTGCTCCTCGGCCTCGTCGTCCGGCCCGACGAGGGCGTCGGCCAGGGAGCGGGCGCCGAGCGACCACGGGGTTGCGCTCCGGCTCCAGGCGGCCATCGCCTCGCGCGCCCGGGCGGCCACGTCCTGCTCGCCCGCGCGGCTCGCCGCCTCGACGAGCTCGCTCTGCGCCCAGTGGTGCAGGCCCAGGTCGGCGTGCTCGACGCCGTGCTGCGCGGCGCGCATCGCGATCGGGTACTTGCCGAGCCCGTTGTAGAGCACGGCGCGCGCGAATCCGGCCGTGCCGTGGAGCCGGTTCATGCCGCGCTGCTCGGCGTCCCGCTCGATGGACTCGATCAGGTCGAGCGCGGGGCGCTCCCGGCCCTGGTACACGACCGCGATCACCTTGGTGACCTGGTGCGTCGCGAGCCCGGCGGCCTCCCCGGTGGCCGCCGCCTCGGCGAGCAGTTCGTAGGCCTCTGAGAAGCGGCCCAGGTACGCGACGGCTCCGGCGCGGTAGGTGAGCGCCGTGGACAGGATCGAGAGCGAGCCGGTCGTGCGCGCGACGGCGATCGCGTTCTCGGTGATCCGCGACCACTCGTCGAGGTCGCCGAGCTCCATCGCCGCGTTCGAGGCGAGCCAGAGCAGCACGAACTCGCCGCTGTCGGTGAACGCGTGCAGCGCCTCGGCGAGCGCGGGTGCCGCGGCGACCGGGCCCTCGAAGGCCCAGGCGATCAGGGCCCGAAGGAAGAGGCCTGCCACGTCGTCCCCGGGCGGCAGGTCGCGGGCGCGCTCGGCGGCCCGGCGCATCGCGTTCGGGTCGAGGCGGCCGGCCCACATCGCCGAGCCGATCGCCATCAGGGAGGTGACGCGCGCGGCGGCCGGGTCGAGCTCGCGCAGCCGGGCCGCGGCGTCGAGCAGCGGGGCGACCGAGGCCAGGCCCGGGTTCATCATGAACGAGACCTTGCCGCGCAGCCGGGCCGCGTCGGCCTGCTGCAGGGGGTCGAGCGGCCCGAGCGCGGCGGCCGCGAGCAGGTCGGGGACGCGGGCCGGGGCCCCGGCGTCGAGCTGGGCCCACGCGGCGGCGAGCGTGCGCCGGGCGCGTTCCTTCGGGTCGGCGGTGAGCGTCGCGGCGCGGTCCAGGAAGCACGCGGCCGCCGCCTGGCCGCCGCGGGTCAGGGCCCTGCCCGCGGAGCCCTCGAGGGCCGCGGCGACCTGCTCGTCCGGTCCGGCCGTGGCGTACGCGAGATGCCAGGCGCGCCGGTCGGGCTCGCTGTCGGGATCGGTGGCCTCGGCGAGCGCGGCGTGCACCCGGCGCAGCGTGGCCGGATCGGCCCGGCGCCACACGGCCGAGCGGACCAGCGGATGCCGGAACCTGATGGGCGCCCCGACCGTGACCAGTCCGGCGGCCTCGGCGGGCTCCGCGGCCTCGGGGCCGATGCCGAGCCGTTCGAGGCCGCGCCACAGCAGCAGCACGTCGCCGACCGGTTCGACCGCCGCGACCAGCAGGAACGTGCGCGTGTCGGCGGGCAGCGCCTCGATCCGGCGGCGGAAGCCCTCCTCGACCCGCGTCTCCAGCGGGCCGCCCGCCTGGCCGCCGAAGCCGAAGGCCAGCTCGGCCGCGGACAGGCCGCGCGGCAGCTCCATCAGGGCGAGCGGGTTGCCGCGGGTCTCGGCGATGATCCGGTCGCGCATGCGCGCGTCGACCGGCCCGGGCAGCGCGGCGTCGAGCAGCGCGTTCGCGTCGGCGTCCTGGAGCGCGCCGACGGCGAGCTCGGGGAGGCCCGGCAGCGTCGTCTCGGCCTCGGTGACCCGCTCGGCGAAGATCAGCGCCGCGGACTCGGCGTCGAGGCGGCGCGCGACGAACATGAGGATCTGCCGGGAGTGCCGATCGATCCACTGCGCGTCGTCGATCAGGCAGACCGAGGGGGAGTCGGCCGCCGCGAAGGAGAACAGCATCAGGACGGCCATGCCGAGCACGAGCTGCTTCGGCGGCTCGCCGTCCGCCTCCCCGAACGCGACGTGCAGCGCGTTGACCTGGTGCGGCGGCAGGTGGTCGAGGTAGCGCATCAGCGGGGCGCAGACGCGTTCGAGGACCGAGTAGGTGAAGTCGGACTCGGATTCGACGCCCGCGGCGCGCAGCACCCGCAACTCCGAGGCCTGCGCGGCCACGTAGTCGAGCAGCGCCGACTTGCCGATGCCCGCCTCACCGCGCAGCACGAGCACCTGGCTTCGCTCGTCGCGCACCTCGCGCAGGACGCGATCGAGCGCCTCCGTCTCGCGACGCCGGCCGAGCAGCTTGAACCTCACCACGTCCTGGGGCACCGGGCCATCCTATGAAAACCTCGCGGACGCCGGGCGGCCCCGGGATCTCCAGCCGTTCCAGTAGGAGTAGGTGACCGGGCGGCCGTAGAAGGGGACCGCGACCTGCTCGGCGCCCACCGTCATGTCGTGCTCGGAGCGGGATGCGAAGTCGGTGAGCAGCGCCGTGTTCAACGTGCCGTCGGACTTCAGGCCCCAACTCGCGTCGATCGGGTTCTGCGTCACGCCGGCGTCGGTGGTGGTGGTGACGTAGCCGTCCTTCAGGCCCACCGCGAAGCCGGAGTTCGTCAGGTTGCCGGCCTGGTAGACGCTGCCGCCGAGGGCCTGCAGCCGTCCCGGTCCACTGCGCCGGGTCGCTCGGGAGCTGCACCTCGACGGTCACGTGGTCGCCCGCGCCGGGGGGCGAAAGCACGATCGTCACGTCGCAGGATGCGGGCACGCCGGTGACGGTCTGGTCGGGGTGGGTCTCGGTGCCGCCCGGATCGGCGGCCGCCTGGACGCTGTCCACGACGGCGCCGAACGGCGGTCACGCGGTGACGGTCTGGTACTCGGTGTACGTGCCGAGCCCGACGGCGCCGTACTCGCGGCCGATTCCGCTGGCCTTGAAGCCGCCGAAGGGTCCGTCGAAGCCGATCGGGGCGCCGTTCACGGTCACCGTGCCGGTCCGCATCCGCCGCGCCACGGCCAGCGCGTGCGCCTCGTCGGCCGACCAGACCCCGCCGGAGAGTCCGTACTCCGATGCGTTGGCGATGCGCACGGCGTCGTCCTCGTCCTCGTACGCGATGACGACGAGCACCGGGCCGAAGATCTCCTCCTGCGCGATCCGCATCGTGTTCTCGACGTCCGCGAACAGGGTCGGGGTGACGTAGTTGCCGCCTTCGAGGCCGACCGGGACCCGCGGCCCTCCGGTGACCAGCCGCGCGCCCTCGGCGATGCCGAGCTCGATGTAGTCGATGACGCGCTGCTGCTGGTCCTGACGGACCATCGGGCCGATGAAGGTCTTGTCGTCGAGCGGGTCGCCGACGCCCAGCGACTCGACCATGTCCTTGAGCCCGGCCACCACCTCCTCGTAGCGGCTGCGCGGCGCGAGGATGCGGGTCTGCGCGATGCAGGCCTCGCCGTTGTTGAGCAGCGAGCCGAACCTCAGCCCGGCGACGGCCGCGGCCACGTCGGCGTCCGGCAGGATGATGGCGGCGGACTTGCCGCCGAGCTCCAGGCTGACCCGCTTGAGCTGCTCCCCGGCGAGCGAGGCGATGCGGCGGCCGGCGCGGGTCGAGCCGGTGAAGGCGATCTTGTCCACGTCCGGGTGCCGGACCAGGTGCTCGCTGGTCTCCCGATCCGCCGGCAGCACACTGATGACGCCGCGCGGCAGGCCCGCCTCGTCGAGCAGCCGCGCGAGCAGGTTCATGCTCAGCGAGTTCTCCGGCGAGACCTTGAGCACGACGGTGTTCCCGGCGAGCAGCGCGGGGATGATCTTCGCGAGCGCCGCCGAGAACGGCGAGTTCCACGGGATGATCGCCGCCACGACGCCGATCGCCTCGCGCCGCACGATCGAGCGGAAGGGCGCCGCCGGGTCGTAGGGCGCGAGGACCTCCTCCCAGCCGAACTCCTCGGCCGCCTCGAGGTAGGCCTCGGCCTGCCGGGACAGGCCGGGCTGCCCGGCGCGGGTGAACCAGAGCGCCGATCCGTTCTCCGCGGTGATGAGCGCGGCGATCTCCTCCGCGCGCCGCTCGCGGAGGCCGTTGAACCGCCGGATCACGGCGATCCGCTCGGCGGGAGCGGTCCGCGGCCAGAGGCCCTCGTCGAACGCGGCGCGCGCCGCCGCCACGGCCCGGTCGATATCGGCCGGCCGAGCTTGCGCGGCGCGCCCGACCAGCACCGACCTGTCGTGCGGCGAGGCGAGGTCCAGCAGGTCGGGGTCGCTCGGCGCGGTCCACTCGCCGCCGATGAAGAGCTTGTCGTCGATGATCACGATGAACACCTTCCTCTCTATCTGTCTCACCACTGTAGCACTTAAGTGCCACGGCGATGTGACACTATTGCGGTATGAGAGCCGACGCCGCGCGCAACCTGGAACTGGTCCTGACGACGGGCGCCCGCCTGCTCGCGCGGGACGCCGGAACGAGCATCGCCGCGATCGCCGAGGCCGCGGGCGTGGACCGGCGCACCGTCTACCGGCGCTTCGCCTCCCGCGACGAACTGCTCGCGGCGGTCTACCAGGCGCGACTCGACGCCATCGAGGAGGCGATCGGCGCGGCCGGACTGCGCGAGGCCCCGGTGCCGCAGGCCCTGCGCGCGTACGTCGAGGGAATCATCGGCGTCAACCGGAAGTGGCCGGTCGAGCTGACCCGGATGAAGGCCGAACCCGCGATCCGTGAGCGGCGAAACCGGGCGATCGCGGAGGTGGACGCGTTCCTCGACCGAGCGGCCGCCGAGGGCTTCCTGCACCCCGGGTCGCCGGCCGGCTGGCCCGGCATCGTCCTCGGCCAACTGCTGCACCTCGCGGCGCAGGACCTGCCCGACCTGACCACGGCCGAGGCCGCCGACGTGCTCGTGGACACCTTCCTCACGGGCTTCGGCGCGCGACAGCACTTTATTCAGAGTGCTGATTAAGCTGCGAGACGAAAGTGGTCTGGCAGGCCGATATTCGAGTGCGGGGTAGCGCACGCGTCTGGGAGGCTGTCGGCATGGGTGCCTACTGGGAGGTACAGCCTGACGGGCCGGCGCGCGAGCGCACCGTGCGCCTCGAGATTCCGGGTGGGCGTGCGCTGTCCCTGCGAAGCGCTGACGGGGTGTTCGCTGCGCGGCGTGTGGACCACGGCACGAAGGTGTTGATCGGGCAGGCTCCGGTGCCCGCCGCGTGCACCGGGGCGGTCGACGTGGGTACGGGGTACGGACCGATCGCGATCAGCATGGCGCTACGGGAGCCGAGCGCCGGTGTGTGGGCGGTGGATGTCAATCGGCGCGCCCTTGGGCTCGCACGGGATAACGCGTTGGCCAGTGGCGCCCGCAACGTCGTGGCCGCGGGGCCCGCTGAGGTGCCTGCGGCGTTGCGCTTCGACCGGGTGTACTCCAACCCGCCGGTGAAGATCGGCCGTGATAGGCTGCAGGACCTGCTGGGCGGATGGTTGCGCCGCCTCGCGCACGGCGGTGAGGCTTTCGTCGTGGTGAAGCAGTCGATGGGGGCCGACTCGCTGCACACCTGGCTGATCGACCAGGGTTATCCGACGCTGCGTGCGGCCTCCAAACAGGGGTATCGCCTGCTGCGCGTCACCCAAACGGGCGGAGAGCGCCAGCCGCCGGGCCCGTCCCCGGCGGACCTTGCGCAGGTCGATCGGAGCACCGGCCGGGGATGGAGCGTGCTCGGACAACTGAGCGGCGGCCGTAGCGACAGCGTGCACCTGCTCGGCAGCGGGGCCCAGCGCGCCGTGCTCAAGATCAAGCAGGGCGAATGGTGGGGCGAGCAGCTCGCGAGACACGAGACGGTGCTGACCGCTTTGCGCGCGGCGGGCTATCCGACACCGCCGGTGCTGGGCTTTGGCAGCCTCACACGAGACCGGTGGTTCTTGGTCACCGGCTTCGCGTCCGGATCTCAGCCCGGCGAAATCGACGTGCCGCTGTCCAGGCAATTGGCGGACGCGGTCGATCTCCACGCCGGCGTGCAGCCGCCGGCGGAGCGCGACTGGTCCGCGATGGTCACCCTCTTCCTCAACGGCGGCATTCGCGAGCACCGGTTCCACCCGGAACTCAACGGCCTGGCCGCGAAAGCCCTCCACCTGGTGCCGAACCCAGTCCCGGCGCTGCCGGGCGGCGAGTTCGTCCACGGCGACTTCACCCTGCGCAACGTCCTCGTCGACCAGGGCGGCCTGAGCGCGGTCATCGATCTCGAAGGCTTCGGGCGCGGTACCCGAACCATCGACCTGGTCGCGCTCCTGGCCTCGATGATCGGATATGCCGACCCGGAGGCCGTGGCCGAGATCAGGGACCGCGCGGTGGCGGCGTCGGACCACGCGACTTTCCGTGCCTGCATCGCTCACCGCGTTCTGGCCCGCCTGCTCTCGGCCACCGAACAACCGACACAGGTCGCGGCCCTGGCACAGCACGCCCGCGCGCTGCTCGCCCTCGCCGACTGAACCTCCGACTGCCGTACTGGTCCGCAGCTTCGCCCGCATGCTCGTCGCGGGCGTGTCCGGCTTCGCGCGGTCGAGTTCAGCAGCCGATCCACAGGACGGCGTGGCCCAGGCCCCAACGGGTCGTGCCCGCGGCGGTACCCCGGTCGGTGACGACGTACACCCAGCCGGTGACCGGGACCACGCGGCCGTCGGGGTGCACGATGTCGCCTCCCGCGACACCGATGGTTCCCCGGCGGTTGATCGACAGCGCGACACCGCCGATGTCCGGCCACGTGGTGAACCGCCCGGTGCGCAGGTTCCATTCGGCCAGCTCGCTCGATCCGGTCACCGGGTTCAGCACGTCGCCGACGACCCGGCCGTCGCGGACCGCGTAGGCCTCGCCGTCGGTGCTGCCCCGGGGAACGGGAAGGGCGTGTGCGCGCCCGTGGGCCGGCCACACGTACGGGGTCGCGGCCGTCGGCGAGCCCAGGTAACCGACGATGGTGCCGTCCGTATCGATGCCCGAGGCGTAGGCGTTGCCGCCGCCCGGGGTGGGCAGAACCCGCACGGTGCGATACCGGCTCGCGGCGGTCCATTTCACCGGATGCCAGCCATTGGGGCCGATGGCTACGCCCGCGATGTCGCCGCGGGCGTTGATCGACACGGCCTTGGTCGCATCACCGGGGCTCGGCGCGGGCAGCAGCGTGAATCGGCCGTGGAGATAGAAGAACGCGTCGGTGTGGAACGAAGTCTCGTTCGTCATGCGGTACCCGACGATTTCGCCGCCGCTGTTGACGGCATCGAACTCGACTTGCACGTACGGCGTGAGCGCACTCTGATTGACCGGCTCCAGCCGCCCGCGCACCCACAGCAGCCCGTCGCCGCCACCGACGTGAAACCCCACCCCCACGAGATAGCGCCCTGAGGGGTCCCCGCCGTAGACCGCCGACTCCGTCGTCCCGGTCGGCACCGGCAGGTCCACGCTCCGGCAGCTCGACCAGACCGGTCCCGCCTTCCCCGCCGAAGCGGCCAGCGCGGCTCCCGGCGCGGGGCCGACGAGCAGCCCGACGGCCGCCACCATGCCGAATACGCGCACTGATCGTGCCCGAAAACCTCCGCCCATCGTGCAAACACCCTCCTTCAGCAGAGCCCGATGACGCGGAAGTGTCCTCCGCCCGGCAGACCCTCGGCAGAGGCTTTCGTCCCGTCGGACCGAGAAATGCAGCACCCTGCGTAAGCCGGCTACCTGTGACCCGGTAGCGGTGCCAGCACCCTTTCGACGTATGGGGTGATCCGGCGAACGGCGGCGTACACACCGGCGAACGCCGCCACGCCCAGATCGAGTAGGTATGCCTGTCCGCATAGACCCGGTCGCATCCGGTCTGGCAACGTCTGGGACGACACCCTGAAACCGGTGAGCGGGAGCCTGGGGCCGCCGATCGAGGCCGAGACGATCGTGAACTGGCGCGGCGGCGTGTTCCCGACCGTCACCTCGTCGAGCATCCGCTGCGCTTCGTCGGGACGGAACACCAGTTTTCCGGTATGGCTGATGAGCGCGTACGGCGTGAGCGTGTCACTGTCGGACATGGCACACCCCCGGTTTCTCGGACGCCCATCCGCTCTCCCTCTGGTCCTACACCCGGGCCAGGGCATCGTGAATCGTTCCCGACCTCCGGAGGCGTTGAGAAACCGTTGAATATTCGGGGAAGGCCTCAACCTAGGCAAACGCCTGCCAACGGAGCTCCGTCGTTCTCGCGGCAACGCTTGCATCCACAGTTGCCGGTCACGAGTGTTTCGGCGCAGCTTGATGTGCCGCGGAGCGAGGTGGAACTCGACATAGACCGGATCCGCGACGCCTCGCGGGCCGCCCAGCCGGTCTGGCGCGCGTCAGACGAAGCGGTGTCCCGAGATCAGGTCCGGCCGGATGCACAGGAGATCTTCGCCGGCGGACTCGACCCACGGCGCGCACAGCGTGTCGTACCGTCCGGCCGACTCGGGGTCGGTGAACGGCACGGCTCGGCCGACCACGGCGACGCTCCACCCGCGGCGGGTCCCGGAGTCGATCGAGTCGGCCTCGTACGCGACCACCGAGCCCTGCCCTCGCGTCCCGCTGATCGCGGACAGGGTGCTGCCCACGTCCGGCCGGAAGATCAGCCGGCCGTGATCGAGGACGTGGCTGACCAGGCGGATCGCGGGCAACGCGTCACGCGTGAAGACGACCCGGCCGAGCCGCACGCTGCCCAGCAGCCGCAGCGCCTCGACCTCGTCGACCTCCACGAGCCGACGCGGCGCCGCGTCGTCGGAGCAGCCGCCGCCGACCCCGTCCTGCAGGCGGGAAGGCTGTAGGCGCGCTTCGGGAGCTTGCTCACTCATTGCCGACTCCGACCATGTGGACCCCAGACTCGGAAAGGCTGCAGTGCGTGCTGCGCGCCGCGGTGGGGATGCCGGAGAGGCGTCGGTAGTAACCGTACCCGTTCGAGCACGTCGCCAGTCCCGAAGATCCCGACGCGTCTCCCGGGAAGGCTCCCCGCCTGGTGTGGCGGGATGCGCTGGCGCGTGCCCGGGTCTGAGCGCCCGATAGCCATGAACGAGATCCGGTCATATGCTGGTGCCGATGCTTGGGCAGGGCGGCGCAGAACCTCGAAGGGGGCGCGGCGTCCACCCGGTGTACTGTCCCGGACCCCGACAGTCGGCGATCGAACTTCCACACCGACGCTCGTGACCGCGGGAGGTGCACGACCCCATGGACCGCCCCCAGAGCGTGACATCTCAGCCGACGCTCGGCGAACAGCGGGCGACGCCCGTCTCACACCGTGACCTCGAGGACCTGACTCCGGAGGGCGCGCGCGAATTCCTGGTCGAGACCCTGCTTCGCATCGGCCTTGACCTCGACACCGTGCTCGCGGTGGCCGGCGACGGACCGGTCAGCCGTCATCTGCACAGCGCGGTGCATCACGTGGACGAGGCCGTCCGCCAAGTGCGCCATATCGCCCTGCGTCATCTCGACGAGGCGGTTCACGACTTTCTCGCACCCCGGGAGCCCCGGTGACCGTTTCGATCGGGAGACCGGCGGGAAGAGCCTGACGAATCCGGTGGGGAGTTGCGAGGCGGCCGGGAGGACACGGCTTCGTGCCCTCCCGGCCGCCTCAGCCTCGTTGCCTACTTCTTGAGGTTCAGTGGCAGCAGTTCGCGCTTGTAAGTGGCGTTGATGACGACCGCGCCGCCCGCGTACCAGGCCAGGAGGCCGGTAACGATGCCGAGCCAGCCGGCGACCTCGGTGAGAGTGCCCGGCCCGGGCAGCGTGTTCTGCCATTGGCCGAGGGCGAGGAACAGGAAGGTGAGCGTGAGGAAGAAGAACACGGCGAACACCGCGTGGGCGACCTTCGCGGAGGCGATCGTGAACAGCGCGGTCAGAATGGCCCAACCGAGGAAGAACAGGGCCATGGCGTTGTGCACGTCGGTGGTCGGGGCGTGCTCGGTGAACCACCAGACCACCACCCAGAACGCGCCGTAGGAGCAGTGCGCGGTGGCGCCGAAGGTGTTGGCGCGGCGGAACTCCCAGAGTCCGGCGACGAACTGGGCGCCGCCGCCGAACAGCAGCGCGAGCGAGAGGACCAGGACGCCGGTCCCGGTCTCCTTGAGCAGGTCGGCGTTGACCACGGACAACATCAGGGTGGTGAAGCCGAAGCCGAACAACCCGAGCGGCGCCGGGTCGGCGGTGGTCGCGAGTGGGGCGGATTCAGTGCTCATGATCGACCCAGATCCCTTCGTCAGTAGGGCCTTGAGTCAGTTCTCGCCGATCGCCGACCGGCCCGGCAGAGGCGCGCTGCCCGGCCCGGCGCCCGGCGATGGTCCCGCGTCGCCCGGAGGCGCGCCGAACGCGCCGAGCGGTCGACGCCCCCTTACCCGTGCCGCTCGAGGGCGGCCGCGAGCTGAGCCAGCCGATCGAGCCGGGTCCGCAGGTCCGGGTGCGTGGAGAGCAGGCTTCCGCCGCGGCGGCCCGCCGGAGTGATCAGGAACGCGTTGAAGGCCGCGGCCCTGCGCAGGTCCTCGGTGGGAATTCCGGCGCCGGCGGCATCGAGCTTGACCAGTGCGTGGGCGAGGGAGGACGGCTGCCCGGTGAGGATGGCTCCGCTGCGGTCGGCTGCCAGCTCGCGATAGCGCGACAGCGCCCGGATGAGGATGAATCCGAGCCCGTATACGATCGCGGAGAACATCGCCACGGCCGTTAACGCGGCGCCCAACGCGGCACCCTGACGGCCGCGTCCGCCGACCAGCGCCCCATAGAACGATGCGCGCATCAGCAGGCCTGCCAGCACGGCGACGAACGAGGCGATCGTGATCACCACGACGTCCCGGTGCGCGACGTGCGACAACTCGTGCGCCAGTACGGCCTCGATCTCGTCGTCGGCCAGCCGCCGGGTGAGCCCGGTGGTCACGCACACCACGGAGTGGGAGGGATTGCGGCCGGTCGCGAAGGCGTTGGGGAGTTCCGCGTAGGAGACGGCCAGCGCCGGTTTGGGCATGTCGGCCTGCGCGCACAGGCGGTCGAGGATCGCGTGCAGCCGGGGCTCCTGCTCGGGAGTGAGCACGACGCCGCGCATGGCGTACAGCGCGATCCGGTCCGAGAACCAGTACTGCGCGAGGATCACCAGCGCGAGAATCACCACGACCGGCAGCCAGGAACCGAGCAGGACCAGCAGCACCGCCCCGAAGAGCGCGTACAGCAGGCCGAGGAGCACCATGGTGATCACCATGCGCACGGTCAGCCGCCGGTCCACGGGGAAGCGAGAACGAGCCCGCGGCTTCATGATG
Source organism: Actinospica sp. (assembly GCA_035712985.1). GTDB lineage: Bacteria > Actinomycetota > Actinomycetes > Streptomycetales > Catenulisporaceae > Actinospica. The sequence continues at coordinate 5,110 of DASTAE010000226.1, read as the reverse complement.
TCCGCCGCCTTTCCGAGAACCGCCATACATCGCCGACTCCACACTCGCGCCGTGACGGGCGCCTGCCCAGAGGCATTCGCCCCGGTACTCGCGAGGCGAGTGACGCGGGCGCGCAGGCCGCGGCATGCCGGGCTCCGGAGTCCTGGCTCACCGCACCGCGTCCGGCGCGGGTACCAGGACGAGCGGGCTCGCGGTGATGTCCAGGAGCCGGCGCACGTTCTCGTCCGGCTCGGTCGGATCGGGCAGCACGGTCAGTTGCGCGGTGCGGGTGACGGCGCGGAACGCGCGCCACGACGTCGAACGCAGTGTGCTGATGGTCCAGGCCGGCGTGGGATGCGGCGTCGTGGCGCCGTCGATCAAGCTGCGTACCCGGCGCTGGACGCCGTCGGCCGCCCTGGTGGGGCCGGGCCGGTCGTCAGCGCCGAACGCCATGCCGTCCACTGCCGACTGCACCACGTCCACCCGGGTGCCGAGGTCGGCGGCGGTCGCGAACGCGAAGGCGGCGGCCTGCCTGGAGAGCCGCGCCCCGGCCAGCAGCACGACACCGAGCCCGGCGCCGACCGGGGGCGCGTCTCCGAGGGGAACCACCACGAGCGGCGCGCCGATGGTGTCCGGCAGGTGCGCCGTGGCAGGGGTGTGCTCGGCCAGTTCGATGTATCCGGTCACGCCGGTGACCAGAAGATCGCCGGGCCTGAGTGAGGCCGGACCGGGGCGCGGACCGTCGTCCAGAACGATCTGGGTCGTCACCTCCAGATCCCGCTGGCGGACCTGGACGCGGCGCAGGGCGTACCTCAGCGCCAGCGCCGCGGCGACCGTGGGATCCGGCGTCCCGAGCGCGATCTCGGCCGAACCGTCACCCGACACGTCGGCAGGCGCGCGCGGAAACTGGATCAGATGCAGCGGCAACCGCCGGGCCGCGGCGTGCAGCGCGGCCCACCGCGTGGTGACCGCGCCGTCCGCCGAGTGATCCACCCAAGCCACGACGCGCCGCGTTCCACGGTGCTCCACGACCATGGACCCACTCGCCTCCTCGATCGAAGACGTCGGCACCGATCCGCTTGAGCGGAACGACGCCGCACCGGAAACGGTGGCTGCGCAGCAGCGACCGCGCCGCCTCGACCCGGTTGGCTCATGCCGCAACCATCCGTCCAACCGCCCGCGACGGCGAGAGTCGAAGGTCCCGCGAGCGCAAGGCCGTCGGGGCGCGCGGGCACGATCGCTGCTTCCGGCTCACTCGCATGCGCCACCGAACGGGCCGCCGGAGTGCGGGCGGGCGTGGGGCGTGCCCTGGGTCTCGTGCCCGGCGAGCGGTTCGACCGGACCCGGTTCACGGACGCCGAGCTCACCGAGATCGAGACCGGCGCCGAACAGGCGCTGGGCCGGATCCTCGGCTCACTCGCGAGCTTCGGGACCGCCGCCAACGGCTGGCGCGCCTCCGGAGTCACCCTGCGGATCTACGCCCCGACCACGGAGGTGTTCACCCGGAGCCTGGGTCCCGCCCGCTGTGCGCAAGGTCCGCTGAGGGGCGCTGTGCATGGCCGGGTCGACGGCGCCGCGGCCTCCTCGCGCGGCGCAGGGTCGAAAGTCCCTTCTCCTGTCGTCCGGACGGGCTGATGCTGGAAGCGGCGCGACGGAGAAGGGAAGTGGCCCGATGAAGGCGAAGGTCGGAGACAGGCTCATCGTGCTCTCCCGGCACGTCGACGAGACGGTCGCGCAGGGCGAGATCCTCGAGGTGCACGGCGTGGACGGGGATCCGCCGTTCCTGGTGCGCTGGGAGGAGACCGGCCGCGAGGCGCTCGTCTTCCCCGGCCCGGACGCGCGCGTGATCCACGGCGCCGCATCCTCCGCGCCGTCCAGCCCGGAGCGGTAGCGGCGGCCGCGGTCTTCCGCTCGAGGAGGTCGGATCGTGTCCTTCATCGACCGCGTCGACGCCGGACGACGGCTCGCGGCGTTCCTGGCCGCGCGGCTGCGGACCGAGGACGTGGTGGTGCTCGGCCTGCCGCGCGGCGGCGTGCCGGTCGCCGCCGAGATCGCGGACGCGCTGCGCGCGCCGCTGGACGTGCTGGTGGTGCGCAAACTGGGCGTCCCCTTCCAGCCCGAGCTCGCGCTCGGAGCCATCGGCGAGCACGGCGTGCGCGTGATCAACGACGCCGTCGTGCGCTCGCTGCGCCTCTCGGCGGGCGAGGTCGCCGAGGTCGAAGGCCTTGAGCGGGAGGAGTTGGAGCGGCGGCTGCGCCGTTATCGTGCCGGGCGCCCGGCCGTCCCGCTGGAGGGCAGGTGCGCGCTCGTCGTGGACGACGGCGTCGCCACCGGCGCGACGGCCCGGGCCGCCTGCCTGATCGCCCGGGCTCGGGGAGCGGCCCGCGTGGTGCTGGCCGTACCGGTCGCGCCGCGCAACTGGCATCGCCGGCTCGGGGACGCGGCCGACGAGTTCGTGTGCCTCGAGACGCCGCGCGAGTTGTTCGCCGTGGGCCAGTGTTACGACGACTTCGCCGCGACCACCGACGAGGAGGTGCGCGACTGCCTGCGCCGGGCGGATCGGGCGGCCGGGAGTGCGTCGGCGCGCGGCCCGCGGCATCCCGCTGCTCAGGCCGTCGATCCCGAAGTCGTGCTGCCGGTGCGGGACGGCAAGGTGGCCGCGCAGCTCGTCACCCCGGCCGAGCCCGACGGCATCGTGATCTTCGCGCACGGCAGCGGGAGCAGCAGGCACAGTCCGCGCAACCGCTACGTCGCGGAGGTGCTCAACGGCGCGGGGCTGGCCACGCTGGTGCTCGACCTGCTCACCGAGGACGAGGTACGCGACCGCGCGAACGTCTTCGACGTCGAGCTGCTCGCCGACCGACTCCACGCGGTGACCGAATGGGTGGGTGAGTGGCTGGTCGAGCTGCCGGTGGGCTACTTCGGAGCCAGCACCGGCGCGGCGGCGGCGCTGTGCGCGGCGGCCGAGCCCGGCAGCCCGGTGCGTGCGGTCGTCTCCCGCGGAGGACGCCCCGATCTCGCCGCCGCGTGCCTGCCGCGGGTCACCGCGCCCACCCTGCTGGTCGTCGGCGGCCGCGACGAGACGGTCATCGACCTCAACCGGCAAGCCAAGGCGAAGCTGACCTGCGAGAACCGTCTGGAGATCGTGCCCGGCGCCACGCATCTGTTCGAGGAGCGCGGCGCGCTCGAGCGGGTCGCCGAGCTCGCCGCGGACTGGTTCACCACGCACCTGCGCGAAGCCCCCGGCGCCGGCCCGCGCAGCCCGACCGCACGCCGCTTCGCCGTGCCGCCCGGCCGCCGAGGGCCGAGGCCGAGCAAGGCGCCGAGCCACCGGAGGCCGCCTCATGGCTGAGAACCCGGGCACGCCGTTCATCGTCGTCGGCGTCGACGGCTCCGCCTCCAGCAGGGACGCGCTGCGCTGGGCCGCCCGCCAGGCCCGGCTGACCGGCGCGGAGCTGCACGCGGTCTGCGCGTGGGACTTCCCCGCCACCTACGGCTGGGCGCCGGACTACTCCGACGTGGACCTCGCCGCACAGGCGCGCAAGGACTTGGACGCGACGATCGCCGAGGTCCTCGGGGCCGCGCCGGCCGTCGTGCGGGTGGAACGCGGCCATCCCGCGGCCGTCCTGGTCGACTCCAGCCTCGGCGCCGATCTCCTGGTCGTCGGCAGCCGGGGGCACGGGGCGTTCGCCGGCATGCTGCTGGGCTCGGTCAGCCAGCACTGCGCGCAGCACGCCCTCTGCCCGGTACTGATCGTGCGCCACCAGCAGGATGGAAGCGGCCAGGCACGAGCCGTCCACGAATCGGAGAGGCCCCAGTCATGACGCAAGCGATGGATCAACGCCAGGTGTACCTGGAGGGCGGCCCGTCCGACCTCCCCGAGCGCATCGTCCCGATCACCCGCCCCGGCGGCGACGTGAAGATCCCCCACCTCAACGGATACGAGCACTTCCGCGCCACCTCGCGGGAGACCGACTCCGCAGACGGACCGCTCACGGTCTACGAGTGGTTCGAGCGGACAGAGGCGGTGAGCTGACGCTCAGCCGCGCCCCAACTCCGGCTTGAGCGTGTAGTCGGTGAAGCCGAGCACGTTTCCCCACGGATCGCGGATCTCGACCGCCCAACCGGTCGGAATCCGAAACGGCGGCGCGAGCGGCGAGACGCCGTGCGCCGCCAACTCCTCCGCCACGGCTCGGGCATCGGCGACCTCGAACCAGAGCTTCTGCCCGCCGACCCGCGGCTCACTCGTCGCTCCCACGCCGAGACCGGGCGTTTCCGGGCCGACCTGAAACAGCACCATCCCCATCGCATCGAAGCGCTTGGCCACCGGCAGGCCGACGACGTCGCGGTAGAACGTCACCGCCTCGTCAAGGTCGCCCACGCTCACGAACACGTTGTCGATTCCCAGCACCTGCATAGCGCCCCGACACCTCCTCCTCGCCTCAGTTTCTCCCCCAGCTTCTCCAGGGGGCGCCGCGCGCACAAAGGGCCTTAGTCCCGCCTCGCTACGGACGAGCGGCTCACCCGGCCCACGCGGGTAGGCGGTCAAGCCGCCACGGCGACCGCGTCCGCCGAAAGCGTGAACTCGATACCGATGTGTCATCCGTTCGGGGGCGTGGCGACCTCGCGCACCGCACCGGCGAGACAGACTCGGAAACCGATACGCAAGGCACACCGCGCATCGGAGAACGGGAGCAGGAGGCGCGTCATCGAAGTACATGCCGACCAGCCACACCACGACATCGACGCCTCGCCCGATCGCAGCGGCGACGTACGAGGTGGAGCATCTCGCCGGCGGCTGCTGAGCACCAGCGGGTTCGCGCTGCTCGGCATCGGCACCGCGGCCAGGGCGAACCGGGCCGGCGGGCAACCCGGGTCCACAGCCGTCCAATCACCCCAAGCCCCCTCCCTCGACACGGACTCCGGTAGCGGCACGCCGCAGGGGAACTCGCCGCCGATCGAGGTCGGGCAGGCCGCACGACACCACGGCGCGGCCCCGCAGTACTACATCGACGACGCTGACCCCAGGGCCATCGCGCTTACCCTCGACGACGGCCCGCACCCGGTCTACACCCCGCAGGTGCTCGAGATCCTCGACCGGTACGGCATCCGGGCGACGTTCAACATGATC
>DASTAE010000225.1:0-18766 GCA_035712985.1 Actinospica sp. | reverse complement strand
ACGGCCTCTGGTTCGACATCCACGGCGCGATGACCGTCGAAGGGATCGACGACGCCGAGGCGGAACTGCTCGCGCGGATCCGCGCCGTGATCGGGCCGGACGTCGTCGTCTCCACCTCGATGGATCTGCACAGGAACGTCTCGCGCGAACTCCTCCAGATGAGTGACCTGATCACCTGCTACCGAATGGCCCCGCACGAGGACTACCTGGAGACGAAGGAGCGCGCGCTCGCGAACCTGCTGCGGCTGCTGCGCACGGGGGCGCCGCTGCCCGTCAAGGCCTGGATTCCGGTGCCGGTGCTGCTCGCCGGGGAGCAGACCTCGACGCGGATCGAGCCGGCCCGCGGCGTCTACGCGGCCGTGCCGGAGGTCGAGGCGGGGGACGGCGTGATCGACGCGGCGATCTGGGTCGGCTACGCGTGGGCCGACGAGCCGCGCAACCGGGCGGCGGTCGTCGTGACCGGGCACGACGAGGCGGCGGTCGCGGCCGGGGCCGAGCGGCTCGCGCGATCGTTCTGGGACGCCCGGCGCGACTTCGCCTTCGTCGCCCCGACCGGCAGCTTCGGCGAGTGCCTGGACGAGGCGCTCAAGTCCACGGCGCGGCCGTTCTTCGTCAGCGACAGCGGCGACAATCCGACCGCGGGCGGCGCGGGCGATGTGACCTGGGGCCTGGCGCAACTGCTGGCCCGCCCGGAGTTCCAGGACCCTGAGGGACCGGTCGCCATCTACGCCTCGCTGCCGGGACCGCGGGCCGTCGAGGAGGCCGTGCGGGCGGGCGCGGGCGCGACGGTGACCGTGACGGCCGGGGCCGAGGTGGACGACCGGCACGCCGGACCGCTCACCCTGACCGGCGTCGTGCACGCCATCCGGCACGGCGACCGGGACGCCGAGACCGAGGTCGTGCTGCGCGTCGGCGGCGTGCGCGCGATCCTGACGCGGCTGCGCAAGCCGTACCACCACGAGCACGACTTCACCGACCTGGACCTCGACCCGCGCACGGCCGACCTCGTCGTCGTGAAGATCGGCTACCTCGAGCCCGAGCTGTACGCGATGGCCGCGGACTGGCGGCTCGCGCTGACCCCGGGCGGCGTCGACCAGGATCTGGTCCGGCTCGGCCATCACCGGATTCAGCGGCCGCTGTTCCCCTTCGACCCGCTGATGGCCGAACCCGACCTCGGCGCGCGCATCGTCCCGTCGCCGGGCGCGGCCCTCGGCTAGTCCTGACCGGGCGTCAGGAACAGCGGCATCGAGGAGAGCGGCGCGCGCGGATAGCGGGCCGCGCCCGCCGCGGCCGGACCGCTCTTCGGCGGCTCGGCCAGGCCGAACGGGGTCAGCACGTAGTACGCGAGCGAGGGCAGCAGGCCGGGCAGCTCCGTGGCCCGGCCGACCGCGACCCGCTGGTAGATGGCCGTGTAGACCCCGCCGATGACCGTGTCGATGACGGTGGTGCGGTCCACCTCCTTCGGCAGCTCGGGAGCGCCGGAGAAGAAGCCGCGGAAGCGGTGCAGCAGCTCGGCCCGCTTGCGGCGCGCGTCCGGGCCGACCATCTCGATCTCGACGATCGCCGCCTCCGCGAAGGACGGCGTGCCGGCGAGAATCGCCAGCAGGCACTCCAGATGCCGCCAAACCGCGGAGTACCAGTCCTGGGAACCGGCCCGGTATTCGCGTTCCAGGACACCGAGCAGCAGATCGGTGCCCCGGGTATAGGCCGCGAGAAACGCGGCCTCCTTTCCGTCGAAGTGCTCGTAGAAAGCCGGCCGGGTGACGCCCGCCGCCCGGCAGATCTCGGTCACCGTGGCGTTCGTGTAGCCGTGCTCGGCCACCGTGCGCACCAGCCCGTCGTAGAGCCGGTCGCGCTGCGTGGCCAGGATGAACTCGCGCGGCAGCCTGCTCGGCCCGCGCTTGATCGCCCGCTCCGGATCGCGCCCGTCCCGGCCGCCGGGCAACTGGATCGCGACTTCTTCGTCGCGAGACGTGGCAAACGTCGATATCGCCATCAAAGGCCCCTTCCTGCCCGCACCCGCGGTGGAAACCCCACCAGGTTTCCGGTCCGCCGTCCGCGCCCACCATGGCCTCGGGAGGGTGATCAAGACCCGAACGCCGCCGCGGAACTGCTTGGGATTATGCCGCGTCCTCGCCGATTTTCCAGCCCCTATCCGAGGTCAATATTCGCATTCGGGCTGGTGGCACGGCGGGCCGATCATGGTCTGCGAACAAATATACGAACACTGCGGCACAATGCAGCGGTGGGCGGCGCCGCCGCGTAGCCGCTGGCCTCGTGCAATGTGCACGCGCCCCGCGCCGACCCCGCGCGGCGCGGCGCATCAACATACGGTGTCCACCGGAAGCGGGATCGTCGGGCCTTTGCGAGATGAATCGATTTTTCCGACAGGCGACGGGATGTCAAAGCCTGGAAACGCCGGACCCGGGCCGTAACCCCCCGGTCACCCAGCGCTAGGTCCCTGTTACTTGTTCATACAGGTTTCGAAGAGACTTCGCCCGACCTTCCCTGCCAGGCCTACCCCCGCGCCGGTCCGTACCAGCACACTGGTGCCCGCCCCACCCTGTCTCCGCTCGAGGAAAGGCCGCGCCCTCCATGGCCGTCAACACCAACCGCCGCCGCTTCATCCAGCTGTCCGGAGGAGCCGCGGCCGCGTCCATCCTGTCCACCTCCATCGCCAAGGCCGCCTCGATCCCGGCGTCCCGGACCACCGGCACGATCAAGGACGTCGAGCACATCGTCATCCTGATGCAGGAGAACCGGTCCTTCGACCACTACTTCGGCACGCTGCGCGGCGTGCGCGGCTACGGGGACCCGCGCCCGGTGAGCCAGGCCAACGGCCAGTCGGTCTTCCACCAGCCGAACGGCACCGGCACGCTGCTGCCCTTCCACCCGACCGCGAAGGACCTCGGCCTGCAGTTCATCGAGGACCTCGCGCACGACTGGAACAGCACGCACGAGGCGTGGAACGGCGGCGACTGGAACCAGTGGATCGCCGCCAAGGGCACCACGACCATGGCGTACCTGGACCGTAACGACATCCCGTTCCACTACGCGCTGGCCGACGCCTTCACCATCTGCGACGCGTACCACTGCTCGCTGATGGGCCCGACGGACCCGAACCGCTACTACATGTGGACCGGCTACGTCGGCAACGACGGCAAGGGCGGCGGCCCCGTGCTGGACAACGCCGAGGCGGGCTACGACTGGTCCACCTACCCCGAGCGGCTCGAGGCGGCGAAGGTCTCCTGGAAGATCTACCAGGACATCGGCACCGGCCTGACCGCGGGCGGCTCCTGGGGCTGGACCGAGGACGCCTACATCGGCAACTACGGCGACAACTCGCTGCTCTACTTCCACCAGTACCAGAACGCCGCCGCGGGCACCCCGCTGGCCGACAAGGCGAAGACCGGCACCGACACCGAGGCCGGCGGCACCCTCGACTACTTCGACGTGCTCAAGGCGGACGTGCAGGGCGGCAAGCTCCCGCAGGTCTCCTGGATCGTCGCACCCGAGGCCTTCTGCGAGCACCCGAACTGGCCGGCCAACTACGGCGCCTGGTACATCGCGCAGGTGCTCGAGGCGCTGACCGCCGACCCCGAGGTGTGGAGCAAGACCGCGCTGTTCATCACCTTCGACGAGAACGACGGCTTCTTCGACCACGACGTCCCGCCGGTGCCGCCGACCTCCGCGGCCAAGGGCGCCTCGACGGTGGACGTGAGCCTGGACGTCTTCCCCGGCAACAGCGAGTTCGCGGCCGGCCCCTACGGCCTCGGCCCGCGGGTGCCGATGCTGGTCGTCTCCCCGTGGAGCACCGGCGGCTACGTGAACTCCGAGGTCTTCGACCACACCTCGATCATCCGCTTCGTGGAGAAGCGCTTCGGGGTGAGCGAGCCGAACGTCTCGCCGTGGCGCCGCACCGTCTGCGGCGACCTGACCTCGGCCTTCGACTTCTCGAAGGAGGGCGGCGGACCCAAGGGCCTGCCGAGCACCGCGGCCTACGTCCCGGCCGACCGCGACCGGCACGCCAGCTACGTGCCGGACGTGCCGACCGACCAGGTCATGCCGGTCCAGGAGCCGGGCCTGCGGCACGCCCGCCCGCTGCCCTACAACCTGGCCGTGGACGCCAAGGTGACGCTGGGCCAGATCGAGCTCGACTTCGTCAACCTCGGCTCGGTCGGCGCCGCCTTCCACGTGACCTCGACGGTGGACGTGACCGGTCCGTGGGACTACACCGTGTCCGCGGGCAGGAAGCTGACCGGCAAGTGGGCGGCCGGCTCCGGCTACGCCTACGCGGTGCACGGCCCCAACGGCTTCCTGCGCGAGGCCAAGGGCTCCGCGCCGGTCAACGGCCTGGACGTGACGGCCCGCCACCTGGGCGGCGGCAAGGGCGAGGTGGCGCTGAGCTTCGTCAACCACGCCGACTACTCGGTGGAGATCACCCTCACCGACGCCTACGGCAACCACGGCGGCCACGGCACCTTCCGCGTACGTCCGGGAGGCGGCTTCGAGCACACGGTCCAGACCGACCGCGCCAACGGCTGGTACGACATCGCCGTGAAGATCTCCAGCGACTCCGCCTACCTCCGCCGCTTCGCCGGCCACGTCGAAACCGGCCGCCCCAGCACCAGCGACCCGGCCATCGCGACGTCCTGACCCGGGGCCGTCAGACCCGAAGCCGCCCGATCGGAGGGGTCTCCGGTCGGGCGGCTTCGTGGTTCGGCGGCGCTTCGGCTCCACGCAGCGCAGCCCTCAGCCCACCCGCCGCAGCGCCTCCGGGGTGAGCGAGGCGAGCGTCGGATACCCGTCCACGGCCATGATCAGGTCGGCTTCGGCGAGCAGGCTGCGCATCACGTGCACGATGCCCGCGACGCCGCCCAGGGCCAGGCCGTAGAGGTAGGGGCGGCCTACCGCGACCGCCGTGGCGCCCAGGGCCAGGGCCTTGACCACGTCGGCGCCGGAGCGTACTCCGGAGTCGAAGAGGACGGGGAGGCCGTCGGCGGCCTCGACCACCGCGGGGAGGGTGTCCAGGGCGGGGAGGCCGCCGTTGGCCTGGCGGCCGCCGTGGTTCGAGCAGTAGACGGCGTCCGCTCCGGCGTCCTTGGCGCGGCGCACGTCTTCGGGGTGGCTCAGGCCCTTGAGGATCAGCGGGAGCCTCGTCAGGGACCTGAGCCAGTCCAGGTCGTCCCAGGTCAGCGGGTTGCCGAAGACGCCGGCCCAGTGCAGGATCGCGCCGCCCTGATTCTCCTCGGGCGGCTGGGCGAGCCTGGAGCGGAAGACGGGGTCGGTGAAGTAGTTGGCCAGGCAGTGGCCGCGCAGCTGGGGGAAGTTGCCGGTGGCGAGGTCGCGGGGGCGCCAGCCGGGGATCCAGGTGTCCAGGGTGACGACGATGCCGCGGTAGCCGGCGGCCTCGGCGCGGCGCACGAGGCTTTCGGCGAGCTCGCGGTCGGTGGGGGTGTACAGCTGGAAGAAGCCGGGGGTCCCGCCGAGCTCCTTCGCGACGTCCTCCAGCGGGTCCACGGACAGGGTCGAGGCGATCATCGGGACGTTCAGCTCGGCCGAGGCGCGCGCCGTGGCCAGGTCGCCGTGGCCGTCCTGGCCGCAGAGCCCGAGCACTCCTACGGGGGCGAACAGCAGCGGGCTCGGGTAACGCTGGCCGAACAGCTCCACCGACAGGTCGCGCTGCTTCGCGCCGACGAGCATCCGGGGGATCAGGCCCCAGCGGGCGAAGGCCTCGACGTTCCCCCGCTGGGTCGTCTCGTCGCCCGCTCCCCCGGCGACGTACGACCAGACCGACGGCGCGAGCGCGGCCCGCGCCCGTTCCTCGAGCTCCGCGTAGGCCATCGGCAGCTCGGGGAGCACGCCCTGCAGGGCGTTGAAGTAAATCTCGTGCTGGTAGTCGCCATAGGGTTGGGGCACCCGCTCACCGTACCTTCGGCAGGGCCAAGGTCGCCACGGCGGTGACCGCCAGCAGCGCGACGCAGATCAGCAGGCTCATGTGCAGGCCGGGGACGAATCCGGCGTGCCCGGCGACGAGGGCTCCGAAGCCCGCGACGGCCAGCGCGCCGCCGGTCTGCCGGAAGGAGTTGAGCACTCCCCCGGCCAGGCCCGCGCGCTCCGGGGCGAGGCCGCCGAGCATCAGCGCGGTGAGGGACGGCACGGCCAGGCCCAGGCCGCCGACCAGCGGGAGCAGCAGGAGCGCGAGCATCGGGGCGCCGGTGCGCACGTTGACGATCAGCAGGAGCAGCAGGCCGAGCGCGCAGATCACCTGGCCGAGCAGCACGGGCACCCGCGCTCCGTGCCGCGCGGCGACGCGGGCCGAGGCGAGGTTCGTCATCGTGCACAGGACGGCGGTCGGCAGGAAGATCAGGCCCGCGCCGACGGCGGAGCGGCCGAGGATGTCCTGCGCGAACAGGCCGAAGACGAAGATCAGGCCGTAGTACGCGGCGTTGACGACGAAGCCGACGGCCAGGCAGACGGCCACCACGCGCTCTCGGAGCAGGCCCAGCGGCAGCATCGGCTCCGCGGTGCGGCTCTCGACCAGCGCGAAGGCGGCGAAGGCGAGCACTGCGATCAGGATGCTGATCACGCTCCGCTGGATCACGCCGAAGGTGAGCGCGCCGAGGCCGAGGACCGCGGTGAGCTGGCCGGGCAGGTCCAGCGGGGCGGGACGGCGCGGCGAGGCGGGCGTGCGGGTCAGCGCGAGCAGGACGACGACGCCGACCGGCAGGTTCAGGAAGAAGATCGCGCGCCAGCCGACGGAGCTGGTCAGCAGACCGCCGAGCACCGGGCCGAGCGCGGTCGCGGCGGCCCCGCTCATCGTCCACCGGGCGATCGCCCGGCCGCGCACGACGGCGTCGGGGAAGGCCTGGCGGACCATGGCGAGGGAGGCCGGGAGCATCAGCGCGGCGGCCGTCCCCTGCACCAGCCGCGCGCCGATCAGGAAGCCGAGCGAGGGCGCGAGTCCGCAGGCGGCCGAGGCGAGCGTGAACGCGCCCGCTCCCCAGGCGTAGAGGCGTCCGGCGCCGAGCCGGTCGGAGAAGGCGCCGGCGGAGAGCAGCAGCGCCGCGAACATCAGGGTGTAGGCGTCGACGATCCACTGCAGTCCCGCGGTCGAGCCGCCGAGCCCGCGGCCGACGCTGGGCAGCGCGACGTTCACCGCCGAGGCGTCGACGGCGATCATGACGAAGCCGAGCAGCGCGGCGAAGAGCGTCAGCCGGGCCGAGCCGCTCCGGTCCGGACGGCCGAGGGCGCGCGCCGCCTCGTGGGCGTCGCAGCGTTCTACTGTCGTGGTCATGGCTCCAGCGTGCCGAATCCGCCGACGCTGAGACAGACCGCGCTGTTCGGGGGTGCGCCAGGGCCCCCCACGCGGCTTCCGCGGGCCGCGCGGGTTTGCCAGACTGGAGATCATGACCGAGCAGACCGCCGCCGAACTGGGCCGGTACCTCCGCGCGCGCCGGGGCGCGGTGACCCCGGGCGAGCTGGGCCTGCCCGCGGGCTCCGGGCCGCGCCGCACCCCGGGGCTGCGCCGCGAGGAGCTCGCCGCGCTGGCCGGGGTCAGCATCGACTACTACATCCGGCTCGAGCGCGGGAAGGAGACCCGGCCGAGCCCGGCCGTGCTCGACGCGCTCGCCCGCGCCCTGCGCCTGGACGCCGAGGAGACCGAGTACCTGCGCCACCTCGCCCAGCAGGCGGCCCGCGGCCGCGCGCCCGAGCCCCGGCCCGCGGCGTCGCGGACCGTGCGCCCGACGCTGCTGCGCATGCTGGAGTCGGTCCGGCCGTGCCCGGCGTACGTGATCGGGCCGACGAACGACGTGCTGGCGGCGAACCCGGGCGGCCTGCACCTGATGCCCGGCATGGCCGAGTGGCCCGCCCGGCAGCGCAACACGATCCGCTACACCTTCCTGCACCCCTACGCGCGGAAGCTGTGGCCCGACTGGGAGACCAAGGCCCGCGGCTGCGTCGCCCACCTGCGCGCCGTGGTCGGCTCGGCGCCGGACACGCCCGACCTGGTCGCGCTGGTCGGCGAGCTGGTGGTGAAGAGCCCTGACTTCAGCAGGATGTGGGAGCGCTACGACGTCCGCAAGGTCGGCTACGGCCAGAAGACCTTCATCCATCCCGACGTCGGCACGATCACGCTGAGCCACGAGGTGCTCGAGGTGGTGCGCACCCAGGATCTGCGCCTGGTCGTCTACTCCGCCGAGCCGGGCACGACGGACCACGACGCGATCGTGCTGCTCGACCTGCGGGGCGCGGGCGCGCTGGACGCCGCGTCGGCCGTGGCGGCGGAGCCCTCCATTATTACCGGCGAGTAGCGTACGCTCGCGCCATGGATACCGCTGAGTGCTACAGGGTCGTACGCACGCGCATGATCGAGTTCGCCTCGGAGCTGACCGAGGAGCAGGCGGCCACGGTCGTCCCCGCGCTTCCGGCCTGGACCGTGCGGGACGCCTACGGGCATCTCGCGGGGGTGTGCACCGAGGTCGTGGACCGGGTGCTGGTCGGCCGGGCCACCGACGAGGACACGGCGCGGCAGGTGGCCGACCGCGCGGACCGGTCGCTCGCGAAGGTCTGCGAGGAATGGACCGAGCGGTCGCCCGAGATGGAGGAGCTGCTCGCCGGGGAGAAGGGCTACCGCTACAACCTGATGGCCTTCGACGCGTGGAACCACGAGCAGGACGTGCTCGGCGCGCTCGGGCTGCCGCAGTACCGCGAGTGCCCGACGACGCCCGCCATCGCGGCCATGCTCACCGACCTGTTCGCCCGCGGCTGGCGCAAGGCCGAGCTCAAGCCCGCCGTCCGCCTCGCCACCCCGACCGACGACGCCGTGATCGGCGTGGGCGAGCCGATCGCCACGCTGAACACGAACGAGTTCGACCTGATCAGGATGCTGTCAGGCCGGCGCACGCTCGGCGAGATGGCCGCCATGGACTGGACCGGGGACCCCGCCGAGGTCCTGGACCGCCTCCACCTGTTCACGCCCCCGGCCCGGGAACTCGGCGAGTGATTCAGCCTTCTTCATCGCGGCGCCGGGCCCGGAACGCGGCCGCCTTCACCCGGCTCTGACACGGCGCCGAGCAGAACTGGCGCACCGCGTTGCGGGACGCGTCCACGTAGACCCGGTCGCAGTGCGGGGCCGCGCACACGCCGAGCCGGCCGGCGAGCTCGCTGCCGACCGCGAGGGCGAGCGCGGTCGCGCAGCCGGCGGTCCAGCCGACGCCGTAAGTGTCCTCGGAGCCGTGGAAGTGGACCTGCCACGGCTCGCCGGGGCGGCGGTCGAGCTGCGGCCGCGCGCCCGTCTCGCGCAGCATCCGGTTGACGGTCTGGGCCGCGTCATCCGTTCGGCCCTCGTCCATGGCCTCGAACACCTCGCGCATAGCCCGCGCGGCGCAAGCGAGGTATTCCGCGCTCGCCTCGGGTAACTCGTTCGGCCGATCCCCCTGCGTGCCCTTCGGAATCGCCGACGCCGCGGCCAACCGCAGCTCGGCCCCCGCGGGCGCGGTATACGGCCGTCCGCGCCGCTCGCCGCCCGTCAGCTCGTTGACGAAGGAGACCGCGCCCTCGAGCAGCAGCTCCACGTGACTATCGAATAGCACTTGACCGGTCACGCTCCTCAGCCTAGATTCCGTGACTGACGATACAGCTTTCATTGGTCACCGAGCTCCCGAGGGAGGACGAGCGTGAGTCTGCCGCGCCCCGTCCGCCTGCTCATCGCGGCGCGCGCGATCAACCAGTTCGGCGCGTTCTCGCTGGCCTTCCTGACCGTGCTGCTCAGCCGCGGACTCGGCGCGAGCCTCGGCGCGGCGGGCGCGGTGTCGGCCGCGTTCGGGCTGGCCACGATCCCGAGCAGGCTGCTCGGAGGCCGACTGGCCGACCGGGTGGGCCGGCGCCGCACGATCCTGCTCGGCCTGGTCGGCTGCGCCGCCGCGCAGCTCGGGATCGCCGCGGCCCCCGACCTGGCCGTCGCCGCGGGCTGCGCGATCCTGCTCGGGCTGGCCTTCGAGCTCTACGAACCCCCGAGCCAGGCGATGATCGCCGATGCGGTCCCGCCCGACGGCCGCACCGCCGCCTACACCCTGCTGACCACGGCCCTCGCGGTCGGCAACACCGGCGCGGGACTGGTCGCGGAGGTCGTAGGGCGCACGAATCTGCGCTGGCTGTTCGTGGTCGACGCGGGCACGTGCCTGGCCTGCGCGCTCATCATCCGCCTCGCCCTGCCCGACACACCTTCCCAGCACGAGGAGATCGCAGCATCCGAATCCTCCCCGTGGCGAGACAGAGCCCTGCTGCTCGTCACCGCGGCCGGGACGGTCTACGCGCTGATCTACATGCTGATGCTCGTCTCGCTCCCGTTGTCCCTGGGTGTCGACGGGATCAATCCCGCCGGCGCGGGCCTGATCATGGCCGTGGCCACGGTGGTCCTCGTCGTGAGCCGGCCGCTCTTGCGGACCGGCCGGCTCGCCGATCTGCCGACCGGTCCCGCGTTCGCCGCCGGATACCTGCTGATGGCGCTCGGGCTCGCGGGGTACGCCGTCGCCCACACCCTGCCCGCGCTGCTCGCCCCGACCGTCGCGTGGAGCCTCGGCAACCAGCTCCTGATGGGCCGCGCGCTCGCCGCGGTCAGCGGGCTCGCGCCGCCGGGAGCCACCGCGCGCTATCTCGCCGTGTACGGCCTGAGCTGGGGATTCGCCACGGTGGCGGCGCCGGTCGTCGGCACGTGGCTCATCGGCTCCTTCGGCTCCGGGACTCTCTGGTCGGTGATGGCCGCCGCCTGTCTCGCGATGAGCGTCGCCGCTCCTGTCACATTCGCGGCGCCGCGTTCGTCAGTACCCGTGTAGGGCTTCGATGAAAGACTGGGGAGCGATGAACGGGACGCAGGCTTCGGCGCAGGACCTGTTGGCGGCGCGGTTCGAGAGCGACCGGGGGCGGCTGCGCGCGGTGGCGTACCGGATGCTGGGCTCGTTGGCCGAGGCCGACGACGCGGTGCAGGAGGCGTGGCTGCGGCTCGCGCGGACCGACACCAGCGAGGTCGCGAACCTGAGCGGCTGGCTGACGACCGTCGTGGCGCGTGTGTGCCTGGACCAGCTGCGCAGCCGCACGTCACGCCGCGAGGACCTGGGCGACGACTACGTGGAGACCACCGCCACCGAGACCGGCCCCGATCCCGAGGAAGCGGCGCTGCTCGCGGACTCGGTCGGCGTGGCGCTGCTCGTGGTCCTGGATACCCTCGCGCCCGCCGAGCGGCTCGCGTTCGTGCTGCACGACCTGTTCGGCGTGTCCTTCGACGAGATCGCGACGGTCGTCGACCGCACTCCCGCCGCGGCCCGCCAGCTCGCCAGCCGGGCCCGGCGCCGCGTCCAGGGGCGGTCGACGAGCGCCGAGGCCGCGGCCGACCAGGTCCGGCGGCGCGAGGTGCTGGACGCGTTCCTCGCCGCCTCCCGGGACGGCGAGTTCGAGGCCCTGCTCACCGTCCTCGACCCCGACGTCGTCTTCCGCGGCGACGAGGCGGCGGCCAAGCTCGGCAACGACGCGCCCATGCGCGGCGCGCGTCTCGTCGCCGAGGCCTTCTGCGGCCGGGCGCGCGTCGCCGAGCCCGCGCTGCTGGACGGCGAGCTCGGCGTGGTCGTGGCGCCCCGCGGCAAGATCCTGGTCGTGCTGCACGTGGGCTTCCGCGAGGGCCGGATCAGCGAGATCTACGCCGTGGCCGATCCCGGCGCGATCGAGGCCATGGAGCTGGAGCGGCTGGCGTAGCCGGACCGGGCGGATCAGCCCTCGGAGCTGAGATGCCTGGCGACCTCGGCGGTCTCCAGCGGGTTGCTGTAGTCGCGGGCCGCGACGATCAGGCCGTCCACGATCCGCAGCACGGAGACGAAGCCCAGGCTGAGCTTCTCCCCCGCGCCGCCGCCCGCGGTGACCGTCGCGTTGACGCGGTATTCGAGCACGACGGTCTCCGGGTCGGCGGTCTCGTGCACGACGACGTCCTGCACGGAGTCGAAGGTCCACAGGTGCTCGGTCTGCTCCATGCGCGCCTTCATCTGCGCGCGGCCCACGGACACGCGCGGGATCCCGGGCGGCGCCCAGGGGTTCTCGATGCGCACGTCGGGGGCGTAGAGGTCGGCTACCTCCGGGCGGCGGCCGTGCACCACGGTGTGCAGCAGCAGGTCCACGGTCTCGCGCGGGGTACGGGGGGAAGCGGACACACGATCCTCCTGGGATACGGTGGTCGGTGCGGGACAGGTAAACGGAACGAGCGCCCCGTTTCCTTGCTCCGCACTATACGGGGCGTGCGCCCCGTTTGTCGACGGAAAGGAGGCCTGGCGGTGACCAGCCAGGACACGGACGCGCCCGGGAAGAGTCCGAGGCCGCTGCGGGCCGACGCGGTGCGCAACCGGGCCCGGGTGCTCGACGCCGCCCGCGCGGCCTTCGCGGCCGAGGGCCTCGCCGTGTCGCTGGACGAGATCGCGCGCCGGGCCGGGGTCGGCGCGGGCACCGTGTACCGGCACTTCCCGACCAAGGAGGCGCTGTTCGAGGCCGTGATCGTGGACCGGCTGCTCGTCTTCGCCGAGGACGCCGAGGCGCGGCTCGCCGGCGAGGGCGATCCGGGCGAGGAGTTCTACGGGTTCTTCTACGCGCTGATCGAGGACTCCGAGCGCAAGGCCGACCTCGCGGACGCGCTGACGGCGACCGGTGTCGCCCTGCGGCCGGAGACCCTGGAGGCGGGCCGGCGGCTCTCGGCCGGGCTCGGCGGCCTGCTGGAGCGCGCGCAGCGGGCCGGGGCGGTGCGCGCGGACGTGGGCACGGCGGAGCTGCACGCGCTGGTCGTGGGCGCGATGGCCGCCGAGAAGCGGGCCGGCGGCGAGCGCGGCAGGCTGACCCGGATCATCGGCGACGGCCTGCGGCCCTGACGCCGGGCGAACGGGCGGCCCGCGCGCCCCGCAACTAGGATGGCGCGGGAGGAAAGGAGCCTGCTGATGAAGGCTGTCGTCTTCGAGGACTTCGGCGGTCCCGAGGTCCTGCGCGTCGCCGAGGTCGATCCGCCCGCCCCCGGCCCGAAGCAGGTGCGCATCCGGGTGCGCGCGGCCGGGGTCAACCCGATCGACTACAAGATCCGCCGCGGGATGATGCGGCCCGGCCTGCCGCCGAAGCTTCCGGCGATTCCGGGCAGCGAGGCCGCGGGCGTGGTCGAGGAGGTCGGCTCCGAGGTCACCGGCGTGAAGGCCGGCGACGAGGTGTTCGGCTGGACGCGCGGCGGGGCGTACTGCGAACAGGCGAATCTGACGACCTTCGCGATCAAGCCCGGCGGCGTCTCGTTCATCGACGCCGTCGCGCTGCCGGTCGCGGGCGAGACGGCCGAGCGCGTGCTCGGGCTGCTCGGGGTCAAGGCGGGCGAGACGCTGCTCGTGCACGGCGCGGCCGGCGCGGTCGGGACGATGGCCGTGCAGCTGGGCGTGGCGCGCGGGGCGCGGGTGATCGGCACGGCCGGACCCGCCAACCAGGAGTACGTCGGCTCGCTCGGCGCTGTCCCGACGACCTATGGAGACGGACTGGTCGAACGGGTGCGCGCGCTGGCTCCCGGGGGCGTGGACGCCGTGTTCGACGTGGCCGGGCGCGGCGCGCTGCCCGACTCGATCGAGCTGCGCGGCGGGACGACCGAGCGGATCGTCACCATCGCCGACTATCCGGGGTCGGAGCAGCTCGGCGTCAAGTTCACCGGGGGCGGCAAGGAGTCGGTCGCGTCGACGGAGCTGCTGGACGACCTCGTCGGGCGCCTCGAGCGCGGCGAGCTGAACGTCGAGATCAACGCCGTGTTCCCGCTCGCCGAGGCCGCGGAGGCGCAGCGTCGGAGCGAGGCCGGGCACGGCCGCGGCAAGATCGTCCTCACCGTCGGCTGAGCCCGGCCCCTGTCCGGCGCACCGTCAGCAGTCGGTGTCCGGGTCGAACGTCGCCGGCAGGCTCTGCACCAACCGCGGCTCGCTCAGCGCGAACCAGTACGCGGACGCGTTGTCCGGGTCGCAGTAGGTCGCCGCCGGGTAGTCGTACCCGGCGATCCAGATCGGCCCGGCGAACGGCAGTCCGCCGGTGATCGAGCCCCACTGGCTCTTCGTCGAGTACACGCCTACCGTCTTTCCGTTCGCGCGCAGCACGGAGGCGGCGGCCTGAACGACGAGGTAGTTGTACACGGGGTCGCAGACCCAGAAGTTCGGCGCGTAGCAGTTCGCGCCGGGCGGGTTGATGCTCGTGCTGGTCGGCAGCTCGGTGTCGAGCCACCACTGCGAGGTGTTCGCGCCCTGCGACTGCGCCCACTGCACGGCGTAGGTCGCGGCGTTGTAGCCCCAGTTGAACGACAGGCACGCGTACTCGGTGGCGGTGCAGTCGCCGGCCGGGCCGTGGTACGCGTACTGCAGGACGTGCGGGGACGTCCAGCCGATCGGCGAGTCGACGACCATGTAAAGCCCCTGCTCCGAGGCCGTGGAGGCCCAGGCGAGCTCCTGGTCGAAGCACGGGTTCTGGCTGAACAGGTGGCCGTCGTCCACGCCGACGACGGCGACGGACGAGCTCGGCGGCATGGCGCCGCCGCACTCGGGCCAGGAGATGTCGTAGCCGGTCGACGGATTCGCGTCCGACGGGGTGACCGCGGAGCGGGTCAGCGTCCCCGCGGTCCTCGTCCCCTGCGGGATGTACTCGGTCTTCCCGTCCAGCGTGGACGCGGGCAGGCCGCCGATCCACTGGGACGGCGTCGTGGTGACAACGGTGGCCGCCGTGGTGGGGGCGGGTGTCGCGGCGAGCGCGGCTTGGGTCGGCAGGGCCGCGAGGACGCAGCAGAGCACCGCGCCGCGGCCCAGCGTTGACCGCAGTCGCATGGGTACCTCCGTGAGTGGGCATGTGCGAGTGGATCAGCGCCCAGCGTACGGGCCCCGACCCGCGCCATGCGCGCACGGAGGGTCAACGGACGGGAAAGCGCTCCGCCGCGTCGGGGTGGTGCTTGGCGGCGACCGCGGGATGCGAGCGCACGTAGCCCTTGAGCTCGTTCCAGCCGAACACGTCGTAGAGCGCGTTCGCCGGATCGCGCACGAGGCCGGGCGCGTCGGCCAGGTAATCGCCGGGCACCGGCTCGATCCGGGCGTCGAGCCGCGGATTGTAGAAGAAGGGCACTGAGAAGCGCTCGGCGCCGGAGGCCGGGCTGACCACGCGGTGGTCGGTGGCGACCAGGTAGCCGTCGGTCGCTATCTCCAGCAGCTCGCCGAGGTTGACCACGAAGGCGCCGCGCAGCGGGTCGACCTTGATGACGCCGCCGTCCTCGCGCTTGACCTGGAGTCCGCCGTGCTCGTCCTGGAGCAGCAGGGTGAGGAAGCCGTAGTCCTTGTGCCAGCCGACGCCCTGCTCGGAGCCGTCCGGGGCGCGGCCCGGGTAGCGCACGAGCTTGGTGTGCAGGTGCGGCTTGTCGGCGAAGGCGCCGTCGAAGAAGTCGCGCGGCGCGCCGAGCGAGGCGAGCAGCTCGCGCAGCAGCCGGTGCGCGATCGCGGCGAGCCTGTCCTGCCAGTCGAGGAGCCGTTCGCGCAGCTCGGGCAGCGAGTCGGGCCACTGGTTCGGTCCCTGGAGCCAGAGGTACGCCGGATCGTGCTCCCCGACGACGAGCGGCGGAAGCTCCGGGCCGAGGTCGAGCTGGTCGCGCCAGTCCGAGCGGCCGCCGGTCAGCTCGTGGCCGATGCGGGTGTAGCCGCGGAAGTGCGGCGAGTCGAGGTTGCCGAGCGCGAGTCGGTCGGCCTCGGGCAGCGCGAAGAAGCGGCGGACGAGGGCGAGCAGCGCGTCCGACTCGGCGGGCTCGATGCCGTGCCCGACCAGCTGGAAGAAGCCGACCTCGTGCGCGGCCGCGTGCAGGGACGTGCGGAATTCCTCGACGCGGGCCGGATCGTCGGCCGCGGAGAGGTCGATCACCGGGAGCTTCGTGGGCTCCGCAGCGTGATGAAGGGTACTTGCCTGGGTCACATCGATCTTCAGCCTATTCGGCGGTGTGGATATTCCCATGGATCCGCGCGAGGTCGGCGGCCACCTCGGCGACCTGCGCGCGCAGCTCGGGCGGGTCGAGCACCTCGATCCCCCAGCCGAGCTTGAGCACCTCGCCGACCGCGTGCCGGACGCCCTCGATCGGGATGACGGCGCGCACCCAGCCCGCCTCGTCCGGCTCGGAGGCGGTCTCGGCGACGGACCTGAGGACGGCCGCTCCGTACAGATCCTGCATGCGGTGCCGCGCCTGCGCGGACAGGCGGACCGTCGCGGTGCCCTGAAAGCGGCGCTCGTCGAACTCGGCCAGCGAGGCGCGCCAGTACTCGGCGAGATCGAAGCCGGTCGGCCGCTCGAACTCCCGCTCCGCGTCGGCCAGCTCGAGGATCTGCGAGACGCGGTAGGTGCGGATCGGCCCGCCCTCGGTGTCCGCCACGAGGTACCAGATCCCTGATTTGAGCACCAGGCCGACCGGCCGCAGCACGCGCTCGACCTCGCGCGGCTCGGCCCAGCGGCGGTACCGGATCCGCAGGGCGCGCGCGTCCCAGACGGCTCCGGCGACCGCCGTGAGGTAGGGCACCGGCTCGGCCTCCTGGTACCAGGCGGAGGCGTCGAGGTGGAAGCGCTCGCGGATCCGGCCGGAGCGCTCGCGCAGCGCGGGCGGCATCGCGGCGTCCAGCTTGAGCTGCGCGACGGCGAGCACCGAGCCGAGCCCGAGGTCCGCCGCGGCCGACGGCAGCCCGGCGAGCGCGAGGGCGTCCGCCTCCTGCCCGTGCAGGCCGGTCAGCCGGGTGCGATAGCCCTCGACCAGCGCATATCCGCCCTCGTGGCCGGGCTCTCCGTAGACCGGCACGCCGGCCGAGCTCAGCGACTCGATGTCGCGGTAGATCGTGCGGATCGAGACCTCGAGCTCGGACGCCAGATCCCGCGCCGTCATCCGGCCGCGGTTCTGCAGCAGCAGGACGATCGACACGAGGCGGGAGGCGCGCACGACTCCAAGTCTGCCAGGATCCACTGACAGAAGCTGTCAGGGAATACCGGTTCTCCTGGTCGCATGCCCAGACTCCTCGTACCCGCGGCCTTCGTCACCGCCCTCGGCAACAACGTCCAGCTGATCGCGGGCGCCCTGCTCGTGCTGCGCGCCGACAGGACGATGCTGTCCGTCGGCTGGCTGTTCATCGCCGTGGCCGCGCCCCAGGTGCTGCTCTCGCCCGTCTTCGGCCGCCTCGCGGACCGCCTCGACCGGCGCCGGCTGTGGGTCGGCAGCGACCTCGCCGGCGCGCTGGTCGCCCTGGCGCTGCCGCTCTGGCTCTGGCACGGCGGCGCGGCCGGGCCCGGGATCTACGCGGCGAACCTGGCGCTCGCCGTTCTCAGCGCCCTGTTCTTCCCGGCGAGCGCGGCGCTGATCAAGGAGCGGGTCCCGGCCGAACGGCTGCGGCGCTTCACCGCGAACTACGAGATGGCCACGCAGGCCGGGATGTTCCTGTCGGCCACGGTCGGCGGCCTGTGCGTGCAGACCTTCGGCGCGATCCCGCTGCTGCTGGGCAACGCGGGGACCTTCGTGGTCTCAGCGCTCTGCGTCCTGGCCGTCGGACGCGCCCCCGCGCCGGCTCACGCCGTGCCGGTCGAGGACGTGGCCGCCGCGCCACAGCCTCGGCCGCGGCTCGGCTGGCAGATCGTGCTCTTCGCGCAGGGCAGCGTCGTCGTCACGATCTTCAACGCCCTGCTGCCGAAGCTCGTCATCGGCGAGTTCCATCGCGGGGCGGGAGTGTACGGAGCGGCCGACGCGCTCGGCAGCCTCGGATTCCTGGGCGCGACCTGGTCCTACCGCGTGCTCGCGCCGAGGCTCGGGGACCTGCGTATCTCGCTCGTCGGATACCTGGCGTGCTCGGTGCTGTTCGCCGCCCAGCCGAACCTCGGCGTGGCAGGACTCCTCCCGCTCGTCCTGCTCAGCGCCTTCATGTTCGGCCACGCCCGGATGGCGTCGCGCAACCTGCTGATGTCCTCGGTCGATCCGCGGTACACGGGCCGGGTCTTCGGCACCGCCAACGGCGGCGGCCTCGCCGCGACGATCGCCGCGATGCTGGTCGTGGCCGAGCTGACCGACCACACCGACTGCGCCTACGGATTCGCCGCGACCGCCCTGCTCAGCGGCGCGGCGGTGGCGGCCTGCGCGGTGCGGCTGACCGGCGCGCGGTTCGGCGCCGGTCAGCGCGCTGCGACGCCGGTCAGATCTTGTTGAAGATCTTCGAGTACGCGTAGCCGAGCGGCTTGTCGTACTGGTCGACCTCCCAGAAGGCCAGCTCGCCGACCCCGTTCGAGGCGGCGAAGGCCTCGAGGGTCTTCGCGTTGGACTGGGTGAAGTTCTCGTTGTCGTCGTTCTGGCCCGCGATCGGGGTCAGGCCGAGCATGCCCCAGTCGGTCGTGGAGCTGCCGCCGTAGACGCTGTGGATCTGCTTCTCGGTGGCGTTCGCGGCCGACTCGGCGTCCTTGAGGGCGTTCTGCCCGTCGCCGAAGTCCATCGTCATGATGTTGACGACGGTCACCTTCACGCCGGCGCTCTTGGCGCCCTTGAGAAGGTTCACGGCGTTCGACTCCAGGCCGGTCGGGTCGACCGGGACGGTGAAGTCGATCTGCACGTTCGGGTCGGCGGCCTGGAGCTTGGCCAGCGCCTGGTCGCGGCGCGAGTTGGCCGAGCCGTCGTCCAGCACCGAGCCCTCGATGTCGAAGTCGAGCCGGTTGACGCCGTAGGTGTTGACCACGT
>DASTAE010000224.1:0-52606 GCA_035712985.1 Actinospica sp. | reverse complement strand
GTCGAGGCGCAGATCCCCGCGCAGATCGCGGACACGGCGCTGCGGCTGGCCGACGCGCGGATCGCGAACGGCGCCGCCGAGAAGGCCATCGCGGCCGTCGAGGCGGGGCTGCGGGCGAGTCCGGAGGACGAGGAGCTGTGGCGCGGCCTGCTGCGCGCGGTCTTCGCGACCGGCGACGTACCGCGGCTCGAGCGGACCATCGCCGACCTGCGCGATCGCACCTGGCGCGTGCACGGCGTGCGCGAGCTGCACCCGCTGACCGAGTCGCTGATCGCGGAGCTGGCGCCGACCAGCGCCGTGTCCGTGGCCGACTGACCCGGCGTCAGGGGCCTCGGCGTCAGCGGCCCGGCGTCAGGACCTCGGCGTCAGCGGCCCGGCGTCAGGGGCCGGGCGTCAGGACCCCGGCGTCAGGGGCCTCGCGCTAGAGCCGCGGCGAGATCACGACGCCGATCACGCCGGGTCCCGCGTGGGCGCCGATCACCGCGCCGACCTCGCTGATCGTCAGATCGTGCAGGCCCGGGAGCCGGTTCCGCAGCTGCTCGGCGAGCAGTTCCGCGCGCGGCAGCGAGTTGAGGTGGTGCACGGCGACGTCCACCGGGCCGTCGCCCGCGCGCTCCAACGCGACCTGCTCGATCCGCGCCAGCGCGCGGGCCGCCGTGCGCACCTTCTCCAGCGGGGCGACCTGACCATCCACCAGATGCAGCAGCGGCTTGACCGCGAGCGCGGAGCCGACGAAGGCCTGCGCCTTGCCGATCCGGCCGCCGCGCCGCAGGTACTCGAGCGTGTCCACGTAGAACAGGATCGAGGTCATCGTCGAGCGCTTGGCCGCGAGGTCCGCGCAGACCAGCGGCCCGGCGCCCGCGCGCGCGGCCTCGGCGGCGGCCAGCGCGGCGTAGCCCAGGCCCATGCCGAGGCTGCGCGAGTCGACCACCTCGACCGGGATCTGGGCGCTCTTCGCGGCGAGCCGCGCGGCCTCGCCGGTGGCGGACAGCTGCTCGGACAGGTGCACGGAGACGATGCCGCCCGCGCCCTGCTCGGCGAGCTCCCGGTAGCAGGCGGTGAACTGCTCGGGGGAGGGGCGCGAGGTGGTCGCGGGCTGCCGGCGGCGCAGCGCGGCCATCAGGGCGGACCGGGCCTCGCCGGTGCCCTCGGTGTACGAGTCGGTGCCGATCACCACCTGAAGCGGCACCACGACGATCCCGGCCGCGGCCGCCCGCCCCGTCGTGAGGCACGCCGTCGAGTCCGTCACCACCACCGTCGGGCCAGTCATAAATCGCACGATAGCCGAAGATCGCTCAACCGACAGTGGCCTGGCCCCGAAGTGCCTCACCGTTTCGGCGGCATGGTGTGTTTTATCGCTGGGCCGAATGTGTGCCGAGGTTGTCCACACCCCGGGTTCCGTCCACAGATCGCGCGGCCGGGGCAGACGGCGGACCGGCAGCCCGCCTAACGTCCGGATCATGAACCAGAACGACGGGCACTGGCGCTGGGCGACCCCGCAGGCCGAGGCGGCCCCCGCCGCGCCGACCCCGCTCCCTCCCGTGCTGACCAGGCGCGACCGGCTGAGATCCGCGCTCGCCGACCGGCTGCCGCCGACCCTGCGCGGCCGCTGGGGGCTCGACCGCACGACGGGCATCGTGCTCGCCGTCAGCGTTCTGCTGGGCGCGTTGCTGATCGGCGGCTGGGCCGTGCTGCGCGCCAAGCCGCACGAGATGGCCGTGGCCCGCGAACACCCGCCCGGCGGCGGCGCACCGGAGGCCTCCGGCGCCGGATCCGTCCCCGCCATCCCGCTCGCCACGGCCTCGCCCACCTCGTCGGGCGTGATCGTCGACGTCGAGGGCAAGGTCGCCAAACCAGGCGTCCGCACCCTCCCCGCCGGCTCGCGGATCCTCGACGCCCTCAACGCCGCGGGCGGCCCGCTCCCCGGCACTGACCTGACAGCTCTCAACCAGGCCCAGGTCCTGGTCGACGGCGAGCAGGTGCTCGTCGGCGTCACCCCGCCCCCGCAGAACGACCCCGGAGCCCCCGCCGGCCGCGGCAAGAAGTCGCACGGCAAGGCCGGAACCGGAAGCGCCCAACCCGTGCACCTGAACACGGCCGCCGTAGAAGACCTCGAACAACTTCCCGGCGTCGGCCCCGCGCTGGCCGAGCGCATCATCGACTACCGCACCGCGCACGGCCCCTTCCACAGCGTTGACGACCTGCGCCAGGTCAGCGGCTTCGGCGGCCAGCGCTTCACGAACCTAGCCCCGATGATCGCCCTCTAGTCATGGTCAAAGCCCACAAGTCCGCCCCCGACCTGCGCCTACTGGCCCCGGTCCTGGCAGCGTGGCTGGCAACTCGCCTAGCCCTGACGCACGCCCCGACCCCCACACTCACGATCGCCGCCGCAACCGCGGCCCTCTCCATCCCGACCCTCTGCCTGGCCCCCCGCTCATCCTGGCTCATCCCCACGAGCGCCACGCTCGTGGTGGCCGCCGCGCTGGCCGCCTCCGCGGCGCTCCACGTCTACGCGCTCCGGCAAGGCCCCGTCGCCACCCTCGCCGAGGAGCACGCCCACGCCACCGTGACCGCCGAGGTAACCGGAGATCCGAAACCGATCAAGGGCATCATCCTGCTCCCCGTCCGGATCGACTCGGTCGCCTCACCCGGCGCTCCGACCCAACGCGTCCACTCCCAGGCCACCGTCCTGGCCCGCCCCGACACCTCCGGCACCTGGCAGACACTCCTGCCGTCGATGCACGTCCAACTGACCGGCCGCCTGATCCCCCCGAAGGACCCGGCAGAGGGCGACGCCGCCACCCTGACGGTCAATCAGCCACCCCGAGTCATCGGCGGCCCCGACCTCATCCAGCAGTTCGCCGGCGCGCTCCGCTCCGACCTCCACCGAGCCGTCACCGGGCTCCCGCCCGAACCCGCCGCCGTGCTGCCCGCCCTCACGCTCGGCGACACCAGCGCCGTCCCCGCCGAAACGACCGCCGACCTGAAGGCCGCGGGCCTCAGCTACCTCGTCGTCGTGTCCGGCGAAAACCTGGTCTTCCTCTCCGCCGCGGTCCTCCCGTTGGCCCGACACGCGGGCCTGCGCACCCACGCCCTCTCCGCCTTCGCCGCCCTCCTCGCGCTCGGCTTCACCGCCCTGGCCCGTCCCGGACCGCCGATGGTCCGCGCCACGGTCACCGCCCTGCTCGCCAGCGTCGCCCTCTCCACCGGCCGCCGCTTCCGCGGTCTGACCGCGACCGCCGGAGCCGCCCTCATCCTGCTGCTGATCGACCCCTGGCTCGCCCACCAGTACGGATTCGTCCTGTCCGTAGCCGCCACCGCCGGGCTGCTGATCAGCGCCCCCGGCTGGCGGGACAAGCTCAACGTCGTCCACCGCGTGCCCCGCTGGATCGCCACGACTGCCGCGTACACCGCCGCCGCGGAGATCTACTGCGAGCCGCTGCTCGTCACCTTCACCGGCTCGGTCCCGCTCTACTCCGTCGTCTCCAACGTGCTCGCCGTCCCGGCCGCGCCGCCCGCGACCGTGCTCGGCATCGCCGCGATGGCCGGATACGCCGTCTGGCCGTCGGCGGGGCACGCCATCGCGTGGCTCGCGCAGTGGCCGACGCGCTGGATCTGCCTGGTCGCGCACGGCGTCGCCCACGTCCCGGGCGCCAAAGCCCCGTGGCCGAACGGCATGGCCGGCATGTTCGCCCTGCTCGGCACCTATGCCATCGGCCGCGCGGTCACCCGTTCCCTCCACCGGATCCACGAACGCCGGAGCCCCGCATGACCAAGCGTCGCGTGACCATCCTCGTCTGCCTGCTGCTCGTGGGCCTGTGCGCGATCCCGCTCATCCGCCAACTCACCGCGACCCCGGCCGCCCCGCAGCCGCCGTGGACGCTCGCCGTCTGCGACATCGGGCAGGGCGACGGCATGTTCCTGAACGTATCCGCCCACACGGCCATCGCCGTGGACACCGGCCCCGACCCCGCCAAGGAGGACACATGTGCCCGGCGACTCGATATCACCGACGTTCCCCTCGCGATCCTCACCCACTTCCATGCCGACCACGTCGACGGGCTCTCCGGCCTGCTCCAAGGCCGCAAGGTCGGCGAAATCGAGACGACGACCGTCGATGACCCGCCGAACGGGGCGGCGCTGGTCAACCGGCTCGCGAAGGCTGCCGACATCCCCGTCGTCCGCGTCCGACCCGATGAGCAGCGCACCGTCGGGGACGTCTCCTGGCGCGTCCTGTGGCCGCAGTCCGAGCATCCACTGCACGTGTCGGGGGACATGGGCAACGGCAGCATGGCCGAGGACGGCCCGAGCGAGAACTCCGGCCCCAACAACGACTCCATCGTCATGGCCGTCACCGTCACCGTGCGCGGCTCGGCTTTCCACATCCTGTTGACAGGCGACATCGAAACCCCCGTCCAGCAGATCCTGCTGCAGGACCGCAGGCAGTACCTCAGGGCCGACGTGCTCAAGGTCCCGCACCACGGCAGTGCGAAACAGGACCCGGATTTCCTCGCCGCTGTCGCGCCGAGCCTCAGCGTCATCTCCGTCGGCCTCGGCAATCCCTACGGCCACCCGGCCCCACGCACCGTCTACCTGGTCGGCGAGGACGGCGCCCGCGTCTACCGCACCGACCTCGACGGCATGGTCCTGATCAGCGCGGCCGCCGCCGATGCGGCGATCCCCGTCCAGGCCGACAAGGGCGACGGCACCCTGGCCACCGCCCCGCCGAGCCCCACCTCGACCTCGCACGGCCGGCACGGAGGCGGCCACGGCCACCGAAGTCATCGCTCCTTCGGCCTGCCGTCCTTCAGACTCCTCTTCCCTGCGCCCGCGTCCGCCGCCCGCGTGTCGGATCGTGGACATAGGATCGGGGCATGAAGCAGCCACCCGTCGCGAAAACCCAGCCGCACGAGCGTGTCCAGCACGGCGACCACGTCCAGGACCCGTACTACTGGTTCCTCGACAAGGAGGACAAGGACGTCATCGCCTACCTCGAGGCCGAGAACGCGTACACCGCCGCGGCCACCGAGGACCAGGCTGCGCTGCGAGAGCGGATCTTCCAGGAGATCAAGGGGCGCACGAAGGAGACCGACCTCTCCGTGCCCACCCGCAAGGGCGACTGGTGGCACTACGCGCGCACGGAGGAGGGCAAGCAGTACTCCATCCACTGCCGGCTCGCCGCGACGGGCCCGAACCCGCCCGAGCTGCCCGAGGACGGCTCCGCCCTGCCCGGCGAGCAGATCCTGCTGGACGCCAACGCCCTGGCGGAGGGCCACGACTTCTTCTCCCTCGGCGCCTTCGACCTCTCCCCGGACGACCGGCTGCTGGCCTACTCCACCGACTTCGACGGGGACGAGCGCTACACCCTGCGCATCCGCGACCTGGAGACGGGCCAGGATCTGGCCGACGAGATCCCGAACACCCACTACAGCACCGCGTGGGCCGCGGACAACTCGGTGATCTTCTACACGACGGTGGACGACGCCTGGCGCCCCTACCGCGTGCACCGGCACACGGTCGGCACCCCGGCCGAGCAGGACGCGCTGATCTTCGAGGAGCCGGACGAGCGCTTCTGGCTCGGCGTGGGCCTGAGCCGCAGCGAGAAGTACATCGAGATCTCGCTCGGCTCGAAGATCACCAGCGAGTCCCGGCTGCTGCGCTCGGACGACCCGACCGGCGAGTTCGCCGTCGTCAAGGCTCGCGAGACCGGCGTCGAGTACGCGGTGGACCACTGGGCGCACCCCGAGGACCCGGCCCGCGACCTGCTGCTCGTCGTGCACAACGCCGACGGCAAGGAGAACTTCGAGCTCGCCACCGCCCCGATCGCGGACCCGGCCACCTGGACCCCGCTGCTCGCCCACGACCCGGCCGTGCGCATCCTCGAGGCCGAGGCCTTCGCCGACCACTTCGTGCTCGAATACCGCAAGGACGGTCTGACCGGTGTCGCCGTGCACCCGATCGTCGGCGGCGTGCCGAGCGCCGAGGGCACCCCGATCGCCTTCGACGAGCCGATCTACAGCATCGGCACCGGCAGCAACCCGGAGTACACCACCGACCGCGTCCGCCTCGGCTACGGCTCGATGGTGACCCCGTCCTCGGTGTACGACTACGACATCGCCTCCGGCGAGCTGAAGCTGCTCAAGCGCCAGCCCGTACTCGGCGATTTCGACCCCGAGCACTACGAGCAGCGCCGCGTCTGGGCCACCGCCGAAGACGGCACTCGCATCCCCATCTCGGTAGTCCACCGCAAGGGCCTCAACCCCGACTCCACGGCCCCCTGCCTCCTCTACGGCTACGGCTCCTACGAGGCCTCGATGGACCCGTACTTCTCCGTGGCCCGCCTGAGCCTGCTCGACCGCGGCTTCGTCTTCGCCATCGCGCACATCCGCGGCGGCGGCGAGATGGGCCGGTTCTGGTACGAGCAGGGCAAGTTGCTGCACAAGAAGAACACCTTCACCGACTTCGTGGCCTGCGGCCGGGCGATGATCGCCGAGGGCTGGTCGGCGCCGGACCGCCTCGTCGCCCGCGGCGGCTCCGCCGGCGGCCTGCTGATGGGCGCCATCGCGAACCTGGCCCCCGAACTGTGGGCCGGCGTGCTCGCCGAGGTCCCCTTCGTGGACGCGCTGAACACCATCCTCGACCCGAGCCTGCCGCTCACGGTCATGGAGTGGGACGAGTGGGGCAACCCGCTCGAGTCCGCCGAGGTGTATCAGTACATGAAGGAGTACAGCCCCTACGAGAACGTGGCCGCGGTCACCTACCCGCCGATCCTCGCGCGCACCAGCGTCAACGACACCCGCGTCGGCTACCACGAGCCGGCCAAGTGGATCGCCCGCCTGCGCAGCACGGCCACCAACGGCCAGAGCACCGACATCCTCCTCAAGACCGAGATCGAGTCGGCCGGCCACGGCGGCAAGTCCGGCCGCTACGACGCCTGGCACGAGGAGGCCTTCGCCCTGGCCTGGGTCTGCGCCGCGGCCAAGGTCGAAGACAAGGCCCAGGCCCAGACCGAGGCCCAGGCTCAGCCCCAGCCCCAGACCCCTGAGGCTTCCCGGTGACGGAGGTCCCGTCCCTCACCTTGGTCACCGGCCCGGAGGAGCTGTTAGCCGACCGGGCCGTGGCCGAGGTGGTCGCCGCCGCCAGAAAGCAGGACCCGAGTGTCGAGATCTGCGACGTCGTCCCGGGCCAGCTCTCCGGCGGCGGCTTCGCCGAACTGGTCTCGCCCTCCCTCTTCGGCGAGGCCAAGGTGGTCATCGTCCGAGGGATCCAAGACCTGACGGCGGACCAGACCACCGAGGTGACCCGCTACCTGGCCGACCCCGCGGACACCACGGTCCTCATCCTCGTCCACAGCGGCGGAGTCAAAGGCAAGGCGTTCCTGGACGCGCTGAAGAAGCGCAAGCCCAACCTCGTCGACTGCCCCAAACTCAGCAAGCCCGGCGACCGCATCGGCTTCATCAAGTCCGAGTTCAGGCGCTCCAAGCGCCCCATCACCGACGACGCAGCCAGAGCCCTCTCCGACGCCATCGGCTCCGACCTGAGAGAACTAGCCGCCGCCGTAAGCCAACTGGTAGCCGACACCGAAGGCACCGTAGACGACAGCACGGTGGCCCGCTACTACCAAGGCAGAGCCGAAGTCTCCGGCTTCACCATCGCCGACCTCGCCATCGAAGGCAAACGCTTCGAGGCCCTGGAGCAACTCCGCTTCGCCCTGGACACCGGCGTAGCCCCCGTCCTCATCGTCAGCGCCCTGGCCACCGGCCTAAGACGCCTGGGCAAGGTAGCCGCCTCCGGCGGCGGCAACGCCAAAGACCTAGGCCTGCCCCCCTGGCAACTGGACAAGCTCCGCAAACAAGCCCGCACCTGGTCCCCCCCACGCCTCGGCGCCGCCCTAAGAGCCGTAGCCACCGCCGACGCCGCCGTGAAGGGCGCCGCCGCCGACCCTTACTACGCCCTCGAAAAGCTGGTCCTGACGCTGTGAGGCACTGAGGCTGAGCGCCACCGGCGTCGGCCCAGAGTCGTTCGGTGCCTCGTTCTATCGTGTCCGGTGTCCGCCATCGGATGCGCTGTGCGTTACCCACCCACCCGCCCCAGGTCGAGCGCAGTCGGGCTGCGCCGGCTCCCTGCGGCGAGTAGTCGGTGCGTCGTCCATCGGCGCGCTGTGGCGATGGGTCGTCCGTCTGTGTCCAGTGTTCGTGGGCTCGCTTGCGATCCGCTACCCGCCCACCCGTCCCAGGTCGAGCCTCGTGAGGCTGCGCGGGCTGCCTGCTGCGGTCGCTCGTGCCTCCTCCGAAGCCGCCGGCGTCCTGCGCGCCAAACACGACACGATCCAACAAACGATCATTCGCCGCCGCTACAATCAACATGAGGCCTCTGACCAGCACGGAAGGCCGAAACGCGGCTGTGGTACCAGGCGCCAGTACTAGGCGGCAGCTACAAACTGCGCGTAGCGATTCTCGAGTGCCTCGGGATCAGGTCGATCTGCCCGGACTGCGGGGACAGCCAGCCTCACGCCAACCATCTCCTGAAGTCCATGCCGAAGCATTGGACCGTCCATCTCGTTGAGGATGTCTGCGCGGATCTCGACGACAAGGTCGGGCCGAATGCCGAGGATGTTCGAGTCGTAGGCCGCGTGATGGATCTTACAGAGAGAAAGGCCGTTGGACACGTGTGGAACGCCGCCGTGCGCGTCTGCGGTGATGTGTGCGGCGTCGAGTAGTTCGGCGTGTCGCAGGCGGCAGATTGAGCAGCTTGTCTCGTACGCCTGAAGGACACGAGCGCGGAACACCGGCTGGTGCAGGCGTTGCCGAGTCATTCGATTGGCGTACGCGCGTTCGGCGGCACTCTCTGGAGGGGCGTCAAACGTGGTCTGCTCCCCCAGAGATTCTTCCTCCATGCTCACGACGAACTGGTGTTTCGCGACCTCTTCGGCGATGAGAAGTACCGGGTAAATGGCGTGGTAGATCCCAGGTGCGGCGCCGACGAACCAGATCAGTGGCAGGCTGCGGACACATGCTTCGCGAAGCGCACGATTGTCGGAGTGGTTCGGGTCTTCGCCGCGCCACTTGTAGCGCATCATTCCGTCTTCGCCGGGGACGTCGTCGTACGGCGCGGACTGACCAGGCCGGGTGAACGTGGTCAGGATCGAAAGCGCTGCGCTCAACTGCCGCGGCTTCCGAATTCCTTGTTGCGGGTCGACCAAGGGCAGGCGTTCACCGTCGAACATGAAGTTCGACAGATCGGTGCGTGTGACGGAAGCCGCACCGTTGTTGGTCTTCGCGTTGAGCCAGGCCATCGCCTCGGCACGCAGGCGACTGTCGAATTCGTCCTCAAGCGCACTTCGCATGGAACATCAATACACGATGTCACTGGAGGCCGCCAGGTTGCGAAAACAGAAAGGCCCCGCACCACCGAACGTGGTGCGGGGCCCTGTGCGCGCTAGGCGCGAAGATCAGGCGCTGAGGCCGTTGACGGCCTTGGCCAGGGCGGACTTCTTGTTGGCGGCCTGGTTGGCGTGGATGACGCCCTTGGAGACGGCCTTGTCCAGCTTGCGGGAGGCGTAGGCAACGGCCTCCTGGGCCTTGGCGGCGTCGCCGGCGGCGATGGCCTCGCGGGTGCGGCGGATGGCCGTCTTCAGCTCCGACTTGTAGGCCTTGTTGCGCAGGCGGGCCTTCTCGTTGGTCTTGATGCGCTTGATCTGCGACTTGATGTTCGCCATGTAAGGAACAGCCTCTTCTAGGTCTTGTCTTCGTGGTTAGCGTGGCGAGTCGGACCCGGGGGGCGACCGTGCGGTGTCTTGTCACCACTGTTGGACTCAGGCTGGCAACACCGCACTACGAGGCCACGCGATCGACCAGTCTACCAGCGGGTGGACGGGGGTTTGACCGTTGAGCTCGGTGGACGGGCGGCGGCCGGCGGCCGGTCACCGCTGACCGCCGCCCGCTGTCTGCAGCGCGCCGCCCCCCGCTAGAGCTCGACTCGGTGGATGCCGGCGATGGGGAAGCGGGTCGGCTCGTGGCTGAGCAGGATGATCTGGGTGCGGTCGGCGACCTGGCCGAGGATGACGGCCACGTCGCCGAGACGGTCGCGGTCGGAGTGGCCCAGGACGTCGTCGAGGATCAGGGGGACGGAGCCCACCAGGTCGGCGCAGGCCACTCGGGCCAGCAGGCTCAGCTGTTCGCGGGCGCCCGCCGAGAGGGAGTCGAAGGGGACCGTCACGCCGCCGACGGTCTTGGAGACGATCGTCAGGTCGGGGCCGATCTCCACGTGCACGCCGGGGCTGAACAGGCGCTGGGCGTAGCGCTCCACGCGCTGGCGGAAGGGGGTCGTGTGGCGGTCGCGGGCGGCTTCGCGGTGGGCGGTGAGCGTCTCGAAGAGGAGTTTCGCGGCTTGGGCGCGGCGTTCGAGGGTGTCGTAGGTGCGTTGGGCGCGCTTCTGCTCGGTCTCGGCGAGCGCCAGCTGCTCCTCGGGGGCTGAGCGGCCGTAGCGGGTCAGGCGGTCGGTGAGGACTTCCAGGCTGGTGCGGCGGTCGTTCTGGGCGCGTTCCAGTTCGGGGAGCAGGCGGCGTTGGTTGTCGAGCTGCTCGGCCAGGCGGTCGGGGTCGAGCCGGGCCACGCGTTCCGCGGCGGCGTCGCGTTCGGCGCGGGCGCGGTCCAGTTCGGCGGGCAGGAGCGGGGTGCCGAGGTCGGAGAGGCGCTTGCGGGCGAGCTCCAGCTCGTTGGCGGCGTCGTGCACGGTGCGGCTGGCGGCGGCCTGCTCAGCTCGCAGGGTGCTGATTCGGGTGGTGAGCCGGCTGGCGGCGCGGTCTTCCTCGAGGTAGCGGTCTTCGGCGATCTCGACCGCGGCGCGGGCGGACTGCTCGGCCGCCAGGGCGGAGGGGAGGTCGGGAGCGGGGTCGCGTTCGGGGGTCGGCGCGGCCTCGTGGGCGGCGAGCTTCTGGTGGAGCAGTGCTACGCGGGAGCGGAGTTGGTCCAGGGACTCGTCGTATTGGGATGCCTCGATGGCGGTGCGGGCGTCGCGCCGCTCGTCTCGGGCTTCGCGCCAGAGTTGCTCGGCCTGCTTGGCGGCGGCGATGTCGGGGACGCCTGCCGCGGCGCACAGTTCGCGGTAGCGCTCCAGGGTTTCGCGCTCGGCGGTGCGGCGCTGCTTCTCGCCGCTGCCGGGGCGGATGACGACGCGGGCCACGTCGGGGATCTCCACGGTTCGGGATTCCAGGACGGGCAGGGTCGTGTCGTCGGCGGGGGACGGGGACGTGTCCGGGGTGCCGTCGATGAGGATGGGGGAGGGGGAATCGCCCAGGCGGGTCACGGTGACGGTGGCGGCGTTGGCCGTGAGCTGGTCGTGGGCCTTTTCCCAGGCTCGGTGGGCCTCGTCGATGGCGGCGAGGACCGTGTCGGTGACCTGGCAGGCCTTCAGCCTCGCTTCGGCGGCGTCCAGGCGCTGCTGGGCTGCTTCGGCGCGGGTCAGGACCGCTTCGGCCTGCTCGGCCTCCGCCTGGTCGCGGCGCCACGCCACATCGGCGGCCGCTAGGCGGGCGGCGGTCTTGGCCGCGTCGCGGTCGGCGGCGGTGGCGCGGAGGCGGGCTTCGGCGGGGGCGGACTCGTTCTCGGCGGCGGCCAGCTCGGTCTGCTTGGTGGCGGCTTCGGACTCGTTGTCGGCGAGGCGCTGGCTCAGGCGCTCGACCTCGGCTTCCTGGCGGGCGATGGCTTCGGCTTCGCCCAGCACCGTTTCCAGCGCCAGTTGCCTGGCCGAGGCTTCCGCGGCCTCCTTGGACTGCCGGCCCAGGAGTTTCAGGCGGGCCGTCGCGGACTCGAGTTCGGCGGCGCCGTCGGCGAGCTGGCGGCGGGTGCGCTGGTGGTCGGCCAGGTCGCTGTCCGCGGCGGCGAGGATCGATTTGGCGTCCGCGTACGCCTCGTTGGCCGCGTCCAGGGCCTCGCGCGCGGCCTTGTACTCGCCGGTGGGCTGGAAGCGCTTCTCGGTGAAGTACCGCTCGAACTCGGCCTTGGCCTTCTCGTACAGCTCCTCCTCGGGGCCGCGGCGCACGGTGGCGAGCTGCTCGGCCTCGCCGGCCATCGCGGGGACCGAGGCGTAGCCGCCGACGGAGGCCTGGCCGAGCGGGGCGCCCTGGTCCACCCGCAGCCTGCGCCACAGGTCCTTGTCGACGCCGTTCTCCGCGAGCAGGCCGAGGAAGCGCTCGTGCGCCTGCGGGCCGCTGAACTGCGCCGGGGTCGGGGAGACGACCTGCAGCTCGGCCAGCGGCGACCTCAGCCAGCGCTTGCGGTAGACCAGGCGGTGCGGGCCGAGGCCGAGCTCCGCCTCGACCTCCGGGCCGACGTCGCGGCCGGTCGGCTGGGTGGCGGTCACCCGGCTGTGCCGCGAGGTCGCGGGCAGGTCGATCAGCAGGTCGAGCGCGTCGACCAGCGAGGACTTGCCGATCTCGTTCGGGCCGGAGACCAGCGTGATCCCGTGCTCGGCGAAGGCCACCTCGCGGGCGGCCACGCCCCTGAAGTCGGTCAGCTTGATCCGGTGCACGCGCAGCATGATGTCGCGGGTCCCCTCTCAGTTCCCGGCCAGCCGCAGCAGCAGCCGCAGCGCGTCGTTCGCCGCCTCGCCGCCCCGGTCGCGCAGCGAGGCGGCGGTATCGGCGACGAAGCCGGTCAGCGCCAGCTCGTCCAGGTCGGCGTCCTCGGTGCGGGCGCGCAGCGTGCTGCGCCCCGACTCGAGGATCGCCGCGAAGCGGTGGCCGCGGCTCTCCAGGCCCGCCCGCAGCCGCTCGGACTCGGCGAGGCCGAGCGCGCCGGACAGGATCGGCTTGGCGACGGTCTCCCACTTGTTCGGGAACGCGTCGAGCCAGGTGAAGACGGCATCGACGTCGGACGGCTCGGCGAGCTCGAAGCGCCGCTCGGCGAAGGTCCACGTGCCGACCTGATGCGGCGTCACCTCGATCGCGCGGTCCGCCCCGAGCTCGACGACCAGCACGAAGCCGGGGTCCGGGTCGCGCGTGGCGGTCGGCTCGGGGCTGCCGGAGTAGCGGATCCGGCCCGAGTCGCCGACCGAGAACCTCGAATGCCGGTCGCCGAGGGCCACGTAGTCGACCCGGCCGTCCGCGACCGCCTGCTCCAGGCGGGATGTGGAGATCGGGTCCACCGTGAGCGCGGAGGCCAGCGAGTCCACGCCGCCGTGGCCCACCGCGATCCGCACGGTTCCCGGCGGCGGCGCCTGCGTGCGCAGGGCGAGGCGGTCGATCTGCTCGGCCGGCGGCTGCTTCGAGTACCAGGGCGCGGCCAGCAGTTCGACGCCGGGGCGCACCGGCACCAGGCCGGGGGAGTCGAGCACCCGCACCCGGCCGCCGGCCTGCGGGCCGAACCAGTCCGAGCGGTAGATCCCCGACTCGGTGAGCGGATCGTGGTTGCCGGGCAGCAGGTAGACCGGCACCGGAAGCTCGCCGAGCCGCTCCAGCGCCGGCTCCGCGGTACGCGGCTTGACCTGCGCGTACTCGAAGACGTCGCCGCACACCACGATGAACTCGCAGCCCTGCTCCTCGGCCACCTGCCCGATCCGCCGGATCGCGTTGATCCGCGCCCGGTCGTACGCGCCCTGGTGCTCGCCGAGCCAGTGCCGCGTCATGCCCAGCTGCCAGTCCGCGGTGTGCAGGAAGCGGACGGTCCCGGTCTCCGCCACGAGTCTCGCCCTACTCCTCGTCGTCCGAGTCTTCCGAGTCGTCCTCGTCGTCGAACTCGTACTCGTCCTCGTCGCCGTCCGGCGCGCCCTCGCCGCCGCGGGCCTCGTCGACCAGCTGCTGCAGCACCTCGGACAGGTCCATGCCCGCGTTGATCTTGTAGTCGCGGACCGGGACGGCCTCGTAGTCCTCGCGCAGGGAGGCGACCTCGTCGTCCAGGTAGACCTGGGTGAACGCGCGGGAGAGCTCGGGCAGCGCCTCGCGCCACAGGCCCAGGCCCTCCTCGCCGAGGCCCCGGCGCTCGGTGGTGAACTCGGCCCAGGCGGTGAGCACGGCGGGCACCAGCATGGCCTCGTCGTCGGTCAGCTCGATCGTCTCGGCGAACTCGTCCAGCAGGTAGCCGCCGAGGCTGATCGGGCCGAAGCCGACGGCCGTGCGGTCGCTGAGGGCCGCGACGTCGGCGAAGACCGTGGCCAGCGCCCCGGCCAGCTCGGGGTCGGACAGGCCCGCGGCCTGCTTCGAGGCCAGGAACGCGGCGACGGTCTCGCGCACGTCCTCGGCGCTGCCGACCGCCGTCTCCAGGACCGCGGGCTCCGGCAGCAGCTCGAGCCGGGCCGCGAGCAGCGCCCACAGGCCGACCGGGCTGGTCATCTCCAGCTCCTCGGGGTCGAGCCCGGCCTCCTCGGCGATCGCGAGCAGCTCCTCCGGGTCCTCCGGGCCCTCGGACAGCAGTCGGTCCAGCGCCTCGGCCAGCACCGTGCGCGCCTGCACCGGCGTCAGCTCGCTGATGTACAGCTTGCCCTCGCCCTCCTCGTTGGCGCGCATCCCCTCGGCCAGCTCGGCCGCGCCGCCGGGCACCACGAGCACCCGCTCGAGCACGGGGCCGCCGCGGTCCGCCACGTAGCAGCTGACGGTGTGCTCCTCGCCGCCGCGCCGGAAGCCCAGGTTGATCGTCCCCGCGTCGCCGAACAGGTCGCCCGCGCGGAACGCGGAGGTGGGCTCGACCTCCTCGGCGCGGTGCAGCCAGCCCGGCTCCTTGACCCCGGCCGCGGCCAGCTCGTCGGCGGCCCGCAGCGCCTCCTCGCGGGTCCAGTCCTCGCCGACCATCGCCAGCGCGCGCAGCCCGGCCAGCGCCTCGGGGCGCCGTTTCTGCTTGCCGAGGTACTCGACGAGCTCGCCGTACTGCTCCTCGAAGACGTCGTCCGGGTCCTCGTCGTCGGACTCGTCCTCGCCGAACCAGGAGGTCTCGAACAGGGCGCCGAGGGCGAAGGACCCCCAGAGCTCGGCCTCGACCACCTCGGTCTC
This sequence comes from Actinospica sp., assembly GCA_035712985.1. GTDB lineage: Bacteria > Actinomycetota > Actinomycetes > Streptomycetales > Catenulisporaceae > Actinospica. Next base: position 37,623 of record DASTAE010000224.1, on the reverse strand, counting down.
CGGGTCGAGCAGGGCCTTGGCCTCCTCGAGGAACTTGGCGTACGGGGAGGCGGGGGCGTGCTGCACGTGCTTGTGCGGGCGCTTCGGCTTGCGGGTGCGGCTCACGGGGCTCATGCGCGGAATTCTGCCAGCCCTTCCCGACAACAGCGCGCTCTCCGGGAAATTACGGGCTACGGCTCCGTCATGGGACCATGGTTGCTGTCCCTACCAGTCGAAGGATCCCGCGTGCCTGCCCTGCCGACCGACATTCCGTTGCCGTCCAAGACGGACCCGGCGCTGATCCGCAACTTCTGCATCATCGCGCACATCGACCACGGCAAGTCCACGCTGGCCGACCGCATGCTGCAGCTGACCGGGGTGGTCGACGAGCGGCAGATGCGCGCGCAGTACCTGGACCGGATGGACATCGAGCGCGAGCGCGGTATCACCATCAAGTCGCAGGCGGTCCGGCTGCCCTGGCGGGTGGACGGCGTCACGCACGTGCTGAACATGATCGACACCCCGGGGCACGTGGACTTCACCTACGAGGTCTCCCGCTCGCTCGCGGCGTGCGAGGGCGCGATCCTGCTGGTGGACGCGGCGCAGGGCATCGAGGCGCAGACCCTGGCCAACCTGTACATGGCGCTGGAGAACGACCTGACGGTCATCCCGGTGCTCAACAAGATCGACCTGCCGGCCGCGCAGCCGGAGAAGTACTCCGAGGAGCTCGCCAAGCTGATCGGCTGCGAGCCCGAGGAGGTGTTGAAGGTCTCCGGAAAGACCGGCGTCGGCGTGCCCGAGCTGCTCGACCACGTGGTGCGCACGCTGCCGAAGCCGATCGGCGACCCCGCTGGCAAGAGCCGCGCGATGATCTTCGACTCGGTCTACGACTCCTACCGCGGCGTGGTCACCTACGTCCGGGTCGTGGACGGCTACCTGTCCAAGCGCGAGCGCATCCTGATGATGTCGACCGGGGCCACCCACGAGCTGCTGGAGATCGGCGTCATCTCGCCGGAGCCCAAGCCGGCCGACGGCCTCGGCCCGGGCGAGGTGGGCTACCTGATCACCGGTGTGAAGGACGTGCGCCAGTCGAAGGTCGGCGACACGATCACCGCGCAGAACAAGGGCGCGACCGAGGCGCTGTCCGGGTACAAGGAACCCAAGCCGATGGTGTTCTCCGGCATCTACCCGATCGACGGCTCGGACTACCCGCTGCTGCGCGACGCGCTGGACAAGCTGCAGCTCAACGACGCGGCGCTGGTCTACGAGCCGGAGACCTCGGCGGCGCTCGGCTTCGGCTTCCGGGTCGGCTTCCTCGGCCTGCTGCACCTGGAGATCATCCGGGAGCGGCTCGAGCGCGAGTTCAACCTCGACCTGATCGCCACCGCCCCGAACGTGGTCTACCGGGTGATCATGGAGAACGGCGAGGAGCACACGGTCACCAACCCGAGCGAGTTCCCCTCGGACGGCAAGATCGCCGAGGTCTACGAGCCGACCGTGCGCGCCACGGTGCTCGCCCCGAGCGAGTACATCGGCGCGATCATGGAGCTGTGCCAGGGCCGCCGCGGCAACCTGCTCGGCATGGACTACCTCTCCGAGGACCGGGTCGAGTTGCGCTACACGCTGCCGCTCGGCGAGATCATCTTCGACTTCTTCGACCAGCTGAAGTCCAAGACCCGCGGCTACGCCTCGCTGGACTACGACGTGGACGGCGAGCAGGTGGCCGACCTGGTCAAGGTGGACATCCTGCTGCACCACGAGAAGGTGGACGCCTTCTCCGCGATCGTGCACAAGGACCGCGCCTACAACTACGGCGTGAAGATGGCCGAGCGCCTGAAGGACCTGATCCCGCGTCAGCAGTTCGAGGTGCCGATCCAGGCCGCGATCGGCGCCCGGGTCATCGCCCGCGAGTCGGTGCGCGCGATGCGCAAGGACGTCCTCGCGAAGTGCTACGGCGGTGACATCTCCCGGAAGCGGAAGCTGCTGGAGAAGCAGAAGGAAGGCAAGAAGCGGATGAAGATGGTCGGCCGCGTGGAGGTGCCGCAGGAGGCGTTCATCGCCGCGCTGTCCTCCGACTCGGACGGCCCCTCGGACGCGAACAAGAAGAAGTAGCCCGCGCCCGAGGACGGTGCGCCCTGCTCAGCCCAGGGCGCACATCAGCGGCGCGTGCAGCCGAAGCCGGTCCATCGGCACCGGGCCGTCCCCGAGGACCATGTGCGCGCAGGTGTACGAGGTCTTGAGGCCGTGGCCGCAGGCCCAGGCGGACAGGTCGTCGCCCTCGGAGTCCACGTCCAGGCGCAGCCGCTCCCCGACGCCCTCGGCCAGGTCGGTGATCAGGTCGCGGGCGCCGGCCACGTCGGGGGCCAGCACCGGGCCGACCGCGAGCAGCCCCTCGGAGCGCCAGAGCGCGCCGTAGCCGGTGATCAGGCCCTCCTCGTTCCGCAGTACCCTGAGGCGCTCGGCGAACCCGGGCAGCCGCTTGAGCAGGGCGGTGCGGTGCACGCCGTAGACCTCGTGGTCCAGCCGGGCGAGCTGCAGCAGGTCCTCGGGGGTGGCGGGCTGCGAGCGTCCCGCGCGGGCGCCGGTCGGGTCGAAGACCCCGACGTGCGCCTCGACGGCGCCGAAGGTCTTGAAGCCCAGCTTCTCGTACAGCGGCCGGCCCTCGGGCGTCGCGTGCAGCACGAGCGTGGCACCGGGAGCCTGGTCGATGACGTGCCGCATGATGCGCTTTCCGAAGCCCTGCCGCTCATGGCTCTGCGCGACGAGCACCATGCTGACGGCGCCGAACCGCTGCCCGTAGCGGGTGAGCACGGCGGTCGCGATCAGCCGCCCGGCCTCGTCCTCGATGCCGTAGACCTCGCCGACCTCGAAGAGCAGGCCCCACTTGCGGTGCTCGGTTCCCCAGTCCCGGCTGACGCCCAGTTCGCTGCACCGGGCGATGTCCGCGTCGTTCAGGCGGCGCACGCTCGTCGTGTCGCGCGTCTGCAGGCCGTCGAGCCCGTTGACGAGTTCTTCGATCGAGTCGGCGGTGAGGTCGGGGGCGCTGGTTCCGGGAGTAGTGAAGGTCACCTGGCCTTCATAACCGGCCCGGAGCGCTCCCGCCACCCGATTTCGCCGCGGCACGCCGGAAGTACGATCCGGCCGGTCCAATGATTGGGTCAATCGGGGCAATGCCGCGTGCCCGCGGGGACCGGCGCGTCGGGCCGCGTCGGGCGGCTGAGACAATGACCCAATGCCTTCCGTACAACTCGACGGCGAACCGGTCCCGGCCGACGGCGCACTGCCCCGTGAGTCCCTGGGCTCCTTCGGCGCGCGCCCCTTCGGCTTCTACGTGCACGTTCCGTACTGCGGGAGCCGTTGCGGCTACTGCGACTTCAACACGTACACCGCGACCGAGCTCGGCGGCGGAGCCTCCCAGGCCGGGTACGCGCAGCACGCGATCGCGGAGATCCGCCAGGCCAGGAAGGTGCTCGGCGAGTCCTACGTGCCGGTCGAGACGGTCTTCTTCGGCGGCGGCACGCCCACGCTGCTGCCCGCCAAGGACCTGGTCGCGATGCTCAAGGCGATCAAGAGCGAGTTCGGGCTCTCCTCCGACGCGGAGATCACCACCGAGGCCAATCCGGAGTCGGTGGACGAGAAGTACCTCGTCGAACTGGCCGAGGGCGGCTTCAACCGGATCTCCTTCGGCATGCAGTCCGCGCGTCCGCACGTGCTCGAGGTGCTGGAGCGCAGGCATACGCCGGGACTGCCCGAGCAGTGCGTGCGCTGGGCCTACGACGCGGGCTTCGAGCAGGTCAACCTGGACCTGATCTACGGCACGCCGGGGGAGACCGAGGAGGACTGGCGGGCCTCGCTGGAGGCGGTGATCTCCGCGTACCCGGACCACGTCTCGGCCTACTCGCTGATCGTCGAGGACGGCACCAGGCTCGCCTCCCGGATCCGGCGCGGCGAGCTGCCGATGATCGACGAGGATGTGCACGCCGACCGCTACCTGATGACCGACCAGATGCTCAGCGAGGCCGGCTACCGCTGGTACGAGGTGTCCAACTGGGCCGTCTCCGAGGACGCACACTGCCGGCACAACCTGCTCTACTGGACCGGCGCCGACTGGTGGGGCGTGGGCCCCGGCGCGCACTCGCACATCGGCGGGACGCGCTGGTGGAACGTCAAGCACCCGACCGCCTACGCGCAGCGCATCGAGGCCGGGAACTCGCCGGGCCTGGCTCGCGAGGTGCTGGGAGCCGACGACCGGCGGATCGAGCGGATCCTGCTGGAGCTGCGGATCGCGGAGGGCCTCGAGCTCGGCGTGCTCAGCGAGAAGGGCCGCGCGGCCGCCGAGGTGGCCCTGCGGGAGGAGCTGCTCGAGCCGCTGCCCTTCGCCGACGGGCACGCCGTGCTGACGCTGCGCGGGCGGCTGCTCGCGGACGCGATCGTGCGCGATCTGACGGACTAGCTCACGGCGCGTCGCCCAGCAGGCCGCTCTCGTAGGCCGCGATCACCAGCTGGGCGCGGTCGCGGGCGCAGAGCTTCATCAGCAGCCGGCTGACGTGCGTCTTGACGGTCGCGGCGGCGACGTGCAGGTGCGCGGCGATCTCGCCGTTCGACAGGCCGCGGCCGATCAGCACCAGCACCTCCCGCTCGCGCTCGGTCACGCCGTCCAGGCTCTGATGCGGCACGCTGGTGGGCTCGGGGCGGCGGGCGAACTCCTCGATCAGCCGCCGGGTCACCGTCGGGGCGAGCAGCGCCTCCCCGGACGCGATGACCCGGATCGCGGTCACCAGGTCGTCCGGCGGCGTGTCCTTGAGCAGGAAGCCGCCCGCGCCGGCCCGCAGCGCCGAGAAGACGTACTCGTCGAGGTCGAACGTCGTCAGGATGAGCACGCGCGGGCCGCCGTCCCGCGCGGCGGCGATCTGCCGGGTCGCGGCGATGCCGTCCATCTGCGGCATCCGCACGTCCATCAGCACGACGTCGGGGTGCAGCTTCGCGGCCAGGTCCACCGCCTCGAGCCCGTTCGCGGCGGTCCCGACGACCCGCATCCCCGGCACGGCGTCCACGAGGGCCGCGAAGGCGCTGCGGACCAGGGCCTGGTCGTCGGCGATCAGGACCTCGACGGGCGTCTCCCCGGTCATGCGGAGACCGCCTCGAGCGGACCGGCGATCGGGAGCCGCGCGGCGACCCGGTAGCCGCGCAGGGGCAGCGGTCCGGCCTGGAGGCTGCCGCCGTGCAGCGCCGCCCGTTCCCGCATGCCGACGAGGCCGTGGCCGCTCGCCGGGTTCTCGGTCCTGGCCCCCGCGCCGTCGTCCACGATCTCGATCGCCAGCTCCTCGGGCCGGTAGCGCAGGTCGACCCTCGCGTGGTCGGTCGCGGCGTGCTTCACGACGTTCGTCAGCGCCTCCTGGACGATGCGGTACGCGGACAGCTCCAGCCCCTCCGGCAGCCGGCGCACCTCGCCCCCGACGCGCAGATCCACCCTCGTCCCGGCGGCGCGCAGCCCCGCGACGAGCTCGTCGAGATCCGCGAGCGCGGGCGCCGGGCTGCTCGCGGCCTGCTCCCCCTCCGCGCGCAGCACGCCGAGCAGCTGCCGCATGTCGCGCAGCGCCTGACGGCCCGTCGACTCGATCGTCCCGAGCGCCGCCGAGGCCCGCTCCGGCATCTCCGCGTCGATGTACCGGGCCACGCCGGCCTGCACGGTGATCACGCTCATCGCGTGCGCCACGACGTCGTGCAGCTCCCGCGCGATGCGCAGCCGCTCCTCGGCCGCCGAGCGCGCCGCGAGCTCCGCCTGGGCGCGGACCTCCTGCGCGGCCTGGGTCCGGACGGCCACGACGTAGCTGCGCTGCCGGTAGACGGCCAGGCCGAGCGCCCAGCCGACCGAGGAGATCAGCACCGGCGTGGCGGCGAGGCCGAGCAGCTGCCACCACGGCGGATTCGGGCGGACGGTGCTCGAGGTCGGGACCAGCACGTACACGGCCGTCGCCGTCGCGACCACGGCGGCCAGCAGCAGAACGGAGCGGCGCGGCGGGCGGGACGCGGCGATGATGTAGAGCACCAGCGCCACGATCAGGAACGAGTCCCGCTCGAAGCCGAGCATCAGGGCGGCGATCGAGCTCAGGGCCGCGGCGCCGAGCGCGGTCAGCGGCGTCACCCGGCGCAGGGCCACGGCGGCGGCCGAGACCGCCGCGATGAGCACCCGGATCCAGACCGGCCCGCTCCACATGCGCTCCGACATCGGCCGGAAGGACGTGTAGACGATGAGGGCGCCGAGCAGCGCCGCCATCGTCGCGTCCACGACCAGCAGCCGGCGGGACCGGATCACCGGCATGGTCTCGTTCTGTGCGCTCACCACTCCGACGCTAGACGCCGCCCGGCGCCCTGGCATCAGCCCCTGGGCGGTCATTCCGGCGCTGTACCGCCCCGCCGCGAGCCGCGAGCCGCGACCGTGCTCCGACGACCGGACCGGGGTGCGCGGCGGACGCTGGGGCCATGATCGAGGTCTCCGGCATCACCCCGTCCCGGACCTCCTCTCGCGCACCGACAGCCTCGTCGTGCTGATCGCGTACCCGGCGGTGTTCCTGGCGCTCGCGGCCTGGCGGCTCGGGCGCTCCGACGCCTGACTCCCCGGCCCTACGGCGCCGTCACGAAGTCGATCAGCGCCTCGACCGGGCCGAGCAGGGCCGGTTCCAGGTCTTTGTAGGAGTTCACCGTGCCGAGGATCCGCGCCCAGGCCCGGCGCGGATCCAGCGGCCAGCCCGGGTCCTTGCGGTGCAGCCGCTCACAGACCCCGTCCTTCCAGGCCTCGGCCCGCGGCACCACCGGCCAGGCCGCGATGCCGACCGAGGCGGGTTTGACGGCCTGCCAGATGTCCACGTAGGGGTGTCCGAGCACCAGGATGCAGTCCTCGCGTCCGCGCTGCAGCCGGTCGGCGGTGCGGGTCTCCTTGCTGTTCGGCACCAGGTGGTCGAGCAGCACGCCGAGCCTGCGGCCGGGTCCCGGCTGGAACTCGGCGGCGATCTCGTGCAGCTCGTCCACGCCGTTCAGCAGCTCCACGACGACGCCCTCGACCCGCAGGTCGTCGCCCCAGACCCGCTCGACGAGCTCGGCGTCGTGCTTGCCCTCGACGTAGATCCGGCCGGCCCGGGCGACCCGGGCGCGCTGTCCGCGCACGGCGACGGAGCCGGAGGCCGTGCGGCCCGACCTCGACTCGACCGGCGCCGCCGGCCGCGGCCTGACCAGGGTGGCGGGCTTTCCCTCGAGCAGGAATCCGGGGCCGAGCGGGAAGACGCGGTGCCTGCCCTTCCGGTCCTCCAGGGTGACGGTGTATCCGCCCGCGGTCTTCTCCACCCGGACCACCGCGCCGCAGAAGCCTGTCTCCACGTCCTCGACCACCAGACCGTGCACGGCCTCGACGTCCACGGTCGCCGTACGCCGGGGTGCGTGGGACGGCAGGTCCCCGGGAATGTTCCGTTGCGCGCGAGTCACCACGCACCGAGGGTAGACCAAGCCCGCTCGGCAAGCCGTACACTGGACTTGCGATAGCTGGCACTCCCGGTGAACGAGTGCCAACCGCCGAGTAACGAAGCGTTCGAGATCCGCCGACCAGGAGGTGCGCACCGTGGACGAGCCGAAACTGGACCGCCGCCGCCTCGACGTGCTGCGCGCGATCGTCGAGGACTACGTCGCCACCCAGGAGCCGGTCGGCTCCAAGGCGCTGGTGGAGCGGCACAACCTCGGCGTCTCCCCGGCGACCATACGCAACGACATGGCCCTGCTCGAGGAGGAGGGCTACATCCACCAGCCGCACACCAGCGCGGGCCGGGTGCCCACCGACAAGGGCTACCGGCTGTTCGTGGACCGGCTGACCAACGTCAAGCCGCTGGCCCAGGCCGAGCGCCGGGCGATCCACAGCTTCCTGGACGAGGCGGTGGACCTCGACGACGTGGTGACCCGCACGGTCCGGCTGCTGGCCCAGCTGACCCGGCAGGTCGCGGTGGTGCAGTACCCCTCGCTGACCCGCTCCGCGGTCCGGCACGTCGAGCTCGTGGGCCTGGCCCCGACCCGGATCATGCTGGTGCTGATCACCGACACCGGCCGGGTCGAGCAGCGGGTGGTCGAGGTGGTGCCGATCGAGGAGTCCGCGCTCGGCGAGCTGCGGGCCCGGCTGAACGCCCAGATCGTCGGCCGCCGGCTGTCCGAGGTGCCCGGCGTGCTCGAGGAGTTCGCGCTGCGCCGGGCCGGCGGCGAGGCCCCGGCCGGCGGCCCCGCGCCCTCCGCGGTGGACGCGCTGTGCGCCGTGCTGCTCGAGATGATCGTGGAGCAGCGCGAGGAGCGGATCGTCTTCGGCGGCACCGCGAACCTCGCCCGCTTCGGCCAGGACTTCCCGGACACCATCCACCCGGTGCTCGAGGCGCTGGAGGAGCAGGTCGTGCTGCTCAAGCTGCTCGGCGAGGCGACCGCGCCCTCGCTGCTGACGGTGCGGATCGGCCGGGAGAACGAGCTCGACCAGCTCACCTCGACCTCCGTGGTCACCAGCGGTTACGGTCGGGGCGACGATGCGTTAGCGCAGCTCGGGGTGCTCGGACCGACGAGAATGGACTACCCGGGCACTATGGGGGCGGTCTCCGCCGTTGCCAGATACGTCGGCCGTATTCTCGAACAGGCGTAAGGCGTAGCCTGGGCGAGAGCCGATTGCCGGGTTCCTAGGACGATCAGCAGTGGAGAAGACGTAACGTGGCGACCGACTATTACGCGGTCCTCGGGGTCAGGCGCGACGCAACCCAGGACGAGATCAAGAAGGCGTACCGCCGGCTTGCCCGCGAACTGCACCCCGACGTGAACCCGGACCCGCAGACCCAGGAGCGGTTCAAGGAGATAGGGCTCGCCTACGAGGTCCTCTCCGATCCGCAGAAGCGCCAGGTCTACGACCTCGGCGGGGATCCGCGCGGAGCCGCGGCCGGCGCGGGCGCGGGCGGTTTCGGGCCGGGCTTCGCGTTCAGCGACATGCTGGACGCCTTCTTCGGCGGCGGGGGCCAGCGTGGCCCGCGCTCCCGGGTGCAGCGCGGCCAGGACGCCCTGATCAGGGTCGAGATCAGCCTGCAGGACGCCGCGTTCGGCACCCAGCGGGACATCCAGGTGGACACCGCGGTGGTCTGCCCGACCTGCAACGGCGACGGCGCGGCGCCGGGCACCCAGCCGGTGACCTGCGACATGTGCCGGGGCCGGGGCGAGGTCTCGCAGGTCACCCGGTCCTTCCTGGGCCAGGTGATGACCTCGCGGCCGTGCCCGCAGTGCCAGGGCTACGGCACGATCGTGCCCACCCCCTGCGTGGAGTGCGCGGGCGACGGCCGGGTGCGCACCCGCCGGACGCTGACCGTGAAGATCCCGCCGGGCGTGGACAACGGCACCCAGATCAAGCTGGCCGGCGAGGGCGAGGTCGGCCCCGGGGCCGGTCCCGCGGGCAACCTCTACATCGAGATCGTGGAGGAGCCGCACGATATCTTCCAGCGGCGCGGTGACGACCTGCACTGCACGGTGACGATGCCGATGACGGCCGCCGCGCTGGGCACCAAGATCCCGCTGCAGACCCTGGACGGCCAGGTCGAGCTGGACATCAGGCCGGGCAGCCAGTCGGGCCAGTCCATCACCATGCGCGGGCGCGGCATCCAGCACCTGCGCGGCACGGCGCGCGGCGACCTCGTGGTGCACATCGAGGTGCAGACGCCGAAGAACCTGGACGCCGCGCAGGAGGAACTGCTGCGCAAGCTGGCCCAGCTGCGCGGCGAGGAGCGGCCGCAGGGCACCTTCGCGCCCGGGCAACAGGGGCTGTTCTCCCGGCTCAAGGACGCGATCAACAACCGCTAGCCGATGACAGCCCCCGTATTCCACGCGCCCCGCGACCGCTTCGAGGGCGCGGCGCGCGTGCGCCTGGACGGCCCCGAGGGGCGGCACGCCGCCCTGGTGCGCCGCCTGCAGCCGGGCGAGCAGCTCGACCTGACGGACGGCCAGGGCCTGGTCGCCCGGTGCGCGGTGCTGCGGACCGAGGGGAGCGAGCTGGACCTCGAGGTGCTGGAAACCCGCGAGGAGCCCCCGCCCGCGCCCCGGCTGACGGTCGTTCAGGCCCTCGCGAAGGGCGACCGCGGCGAGACCGCCGTGGAGACCATGACCGAGATCGGCGTGGACGTCGTCGTGCCCTGGTCCGCCTCCCGCTCGATCACCCAGTGGAAGGCCGAGCGCGGCGCGAAGTCCCTGGCGAAATGGCAGGCCACCGCCCGCGAGGCCGCCAAGCAGTCGCGCCGGGCCTGGTGGCCCGAGGTCACCGAACCGGCCACGACGGCCCAGGTGGCGAAGCTGCTGGAGGCGGCCGCCCTCCCGATCATCCTGCACGAGGAGGCCGAGTCGTCGCTGGCGACCGTGGACCTCGCGGACGTGGCCGACATCGTCCTGGTCGTCGGCCCCGAGGGCGGCATCTCGCCGGAGGAGCTGGAGCGCTTCGCCCGCGCGGGCGCCCGGCCCTGCCGGATGGGCCCGACCGTGCTGCGCACCTCGACCGCCGGGACCGCCGCGGCGGCGGTGCTGCTGGCCCGGTCGGGGCGCTGGGGCTGACCGCGGGCCAGCCGCCTCAGGTGCAGACCGGCGAGGAGTGGGTGTCGCTCTCCTCGAAGCCGCCGGGGGCGTTCGGCGGGTAGTAGAAGTAGTGGCCCTCGCCCTGGTAGCAGGTGTCGTGCCCGGCGTGCACCGGGGCGGACCAGTAGCTCGGGCCGTCCTGGCCGCCGATGAAGGTCACGGCGCCGTCGATGGCTCCGTGGGTCTGGTCGTAGACGGCCATGCCCACGTCGTAGTGCACGTGCAGGTTGCGGAACTGCAGCCAGGCGTACGAGTAGCCGTAGAGGGCGTGGCAGGAGGGGGAGTAGTACTCCCTGACGGAGAAGGCCGTCATCCCGTGGTAGATCTCGTGCACCGTGGCGCCGACCTGGTACCGGTCGGCGCAGGGCGCCGCGGTCCGGGCGGGGGCGGGGACGGTGGCGGCGTGGGAGGCGTCGGCGAACAGAACGGGCACCGTGGCCAGCGTCACCGTCAGCGCGGCGGTGGCGATGACGTGGGCTGCGAGGCGGTCCATGAGTTCCCTTCCAGCTGATAGCTTTGCGACGTCGGAGCGAGACGTTACACAGGGTTGGACTCTCGAACGGGCCGAGGATCGCAGACCCTGAACAGAAAGGACTCGAACGTGGGACAAACGATCACCGCATCGGGCGAATCCGACGGCTCGGGTACAACCTCGGACGCCGGTTGTATTTTCTGCTCGATCATCGCCGGGAGGATCCCCTCGACCCTGGTCCGGGAGACCGAGCGGACCTTCGCGTTCCGCGATATCGCTCCTCAGGCGCCCGTGCACGTGCTGGTGATCCCGAAGACCCACGCCTACGCCGACGCCGCGCAGCTGGCCGCCGGCGACCCGGGGCTGGCCGCCGAACTTTTGCGCGAAGCGGGCGAGGTCGCGAAGGCGGAGGGTCTGGCCGAGGCCGGCTACCGGATCGTGTTCAACACCGGGGACCACGCGGGGCAGACCGTCTACCACGTCCACGCGCACGTGCTCGGCGGAGAGCCGCTCGGCCGCTTCGGCACGCCCCGCTAGCCACGTCCCGCTCGGTTGATCGGAATAATTGCCCGAGCTTTCAACGTTCCCGCTGGGTACGATGGTCTTCCCAACCGGGTCCGAAGCTTTCCTGAGGGTGTGATTCCTAGGCCGCGAGGCCGAGCCTATGTCCGAGACGTCCGAGCAGCAGACCACGATCAAGATCACCATCCCCGCGGCACACCCCATGGTCGCGGTCCTCGGACACGGGGACGGCATCCTCCGGACGATCGAGAAGCAGCTGCCCTCCCTCGACATCCACGTGCGCGGCAACGAGATCACGGTCAGCGGGCCGCGCCCGGACGTGGACCTGGTGCGCTCCCTGTTCGACGAGCTGCTCATCGTGCTGCGCACCGGTGCCGCGCTCTCCGAGGACTCCGTGCGCCGCGCGATCACCCTGCTGCAGGCCGCCGGCCGCGGCGAGGAGAGCCTGCGCCCGGCCGAGGTGCTCACGCAGAACATCCTGTCCAACCGCGGCCGCACGATCCGTCCCAAGACGGTCAACCAGAAGCGCTACGTGGACGCGATCGACCGGAACACGGTCGTCTTCGGCCTCGGCCCGGCCGGCACCGGCAAGACCTACCTGGCGATGGCCAAGGCCGTGCAGGCGCTCCAGGGCAAGGACATCAGCCGGATCATCCTGACCCGGCCCGCCGTCGAGGCGGGCGAGCGGCTCGGCTTCCTGCCCGGCACCCTGTACGAGAAGATCGACCCCTACCTGCGGCCGCTCTACGACGCGCTGCACGACATGATCGACCCCGACTCGATCCCGAAGCTGATGGCCGCGGGGACGATCGAGGTCGCCCCGCTCGCCTACATGCGCGGCCGTACGCTGAACGACGCCTTCATCATCCTGGACGAGGCGCAGAACACCTCGGCCGAGCAGATGAAGATGTTCCTGACCCGGCTCGGCTTCGGCTCCAAGGTCGTGGTCACCGGAGACACCACCCAGGTCGACCTGCCCTCCGGGGTGCAGTCGGGCCTGCGCGTGGTCCAGGACATCCTCGAGGGCATCGACGATATCGCCTTCTGCCGGCTGACCAGCACCGACGTGGTCCGGCACCGGCTGGTCGGGGAGATCGTGGACGCCTACGGCCGCTACGACGCCCGGCAGCAGGCCGAGCCGCCGCGCAGAGCCGGTGGGCCCCGCCGCGTGGGATGATGCGGACCATGTCCATCGATATCAACAACGAGTCCGGGGTCGAGGCCGACGAGGCCGCGATCGTCGCGCTGGCCCGCTTCGTCCTCGCCGAGATGGGCATCCACCCGCTGGCCGAGCTGTCCATCCTGCTGGTGGACGCGGGCGCGATGGAGCAGCTGCACATCCAGTGGATGGACGAGCCCGGCCCGACCGACGTGCTCTCCTTCCCGATGGACGAGCTGCGCCCGGCCCGCGCCGAGGACGACAACGAGCCGACGCCGGGCCTGCTCGGCGACATCGTGCTCTGCCCCGAGGTCGCCGAGAAGCAGGCCGTCGCGGCCGGGCACTCCACCGCGCACGAGCTCGACGTGCTGACCACGCACGGCATCCTGCACCTGCTCGGCTACGACCACGCCGAGCCGGAGGAGCACGAGGAGATGTTCGGGCTGCAGGGCGAGCTGCTCGAGGCCTGGGCGGAGGAACGCGGGGTCGGCGAACCGTGAGCGACACGGAGGCCTGGCTGCTGGTCGGCGCCGCGTTCGCGGTGGCGATCGCCGGTCTCGCGGCCTGCCTGGACGCGGCGCTCGCCCGGGTCTCCCGGGTGCGCGCCGACGAGATGGCCGAGCACGGGGTGCCCGGCGCCGGCCGGCTGGTCCGGGTGACCGCCGACCCGGCGCGCTACTTCAACCTGGTGCTGCTGGTCCGGGTCACCTGCGAGATGTCCGCGGCCGTGCTGGTCGCGCTGGTCTGCGTGCGCGAGTGGGGCGTCAGCTGGAAGGCCGTCGTGCTGGCCACGCTGATCATGGCGGTGATCTCGTACGTCGCCATCGGGGTCAGCCCGCGCACCCTGGGCCGGCAGCACGCGCCGCGGATCGCCGTGGCCGGCGCCGCCGTGCTGATCCCGCTCAGCCGGATCCTGACCCCGCTGACCAGGGCCCTGATCGTGCTCGGCAACGCGCTGACCCCCGGCAAGGGCTTCCGCGAGGGGCCGTTCGCCACCGAGGCCGAGCTGCGCGCGCTGGTGGACATCGCCGAGCAGCACAGCGAGATCGAGGCCGAGCAGCGCCGGATGGTGCACTCCGTCTTCGAGCTCGGCGACACCCTGGTGCGCGAGGTGATGGTCCCGCGCACCGACATGATCTTCATCGAGCGCGGCAAGACGCTGCGCCAGGCGCTCACCCTCGCGCTGCGCAGCGGCTTCTCCCGGATCCCGGTGGTCGGCGAGAACACCGACGACGTGCTCGGCATCGTCTACCTCAAGGACCTGGCCGGACGGGTACACGAGCACCGGGCCGGGGAGAGTGTGGAGCTGGTCGAGTCGGTGATGCGCCCGGCCACCTACGTGCCGGACTCCAAGCACGCCGACGAGCTGCTGCGCGACATGCAGGCGGAGCGGATCCACCTCGCGGTGGTCATCGACGAGTACGGCGGCACGGCCGGCCTGGTCACCATCGAGGACATCCTCGAGGAGATCGTCGGCGAGATCACCGACGAGTACGACCAGGACCGCGCGCCGGTGCAGTGGCTCGGCGCGCCGGGCGACCTGGCCGCGGGCGCGCGGGTCACGGCGCGCCTCGACCTGGACGAGCTCGGTGAGCTGTTCGACCGAGATCTCGAGGACGAGGACGTGGAGACCGTCGGCGGCCTGCTGGGCAAGATGCTCGGCAAGGTCCCGCTGCCCGGCGCGACCGTGGAGCTGGACGGGCTGAGCCTGACCGCCGAGTCGGCCGAGGGGCGCCGCCGCCGGATCGGCACGGTGCTGGTGCGCGAGAAGCCCGAGGACGACAAGGAGTGACCGGTGGACGTTGAGCTGAGTCCGGAAGACGCGAAGATCATCACGCTGGCCCGCTCGGCGCGGGCCAGGACCGGCGCCGCGGCGGGCGCCGCGGTCCGCGACGAGACCGGCCGCACCTACGCCGGCGCCGCCGTGAGCCTGCCCTCGCTCGCGCTGAGCGCGTTGCAGGTGGCCGTGGCGATGGCGCTGTCCTCGGGCGCCGAGGCGCTGGAGGCAGCCGCGATCGTCTCGGGCGCCGAACCCGAAGAGGGCTCGCTGGCTGTGGCGTGGGACCTCAAGGCGGCACACGTGTTGCTGGCGGGAACCGACGGCGCGTTCGTCAAGTCATACGAGAATCCCAATCACTAGTCTGTTGGCGTGAGCGGATTCGACCCGGACGACGTGATGCCCGAGCAGTCCACTACGTACGGCGGACTGCGCGGCAAGAAGGCCAAGGCCCCGCGCGGCGATTCGGGCTGGTTCCTGCCCGACGACGCGAACGGCGAGAAGCCGCGCAAGCGCAGGCGCTGGGGCCGGATCATCGGCCTCACCGCGATCGGCGTGGTGCTCGCGCTGGTCGTCACCGGCGTCGCGAGCTGGTTCTGGGCCTCGGGCAAGGTCACCCACCTCGGGGCGCTGACCGACTACTCGGGGCGCCCGGCGCAGGGCGGGGGCACGAACTGGCTGCTGACCGGCTCGGACGGCCGCGACTCGCTGACGCCCGCGCAGGTGAAGGCGCTCCACACGGGCTCCGCCGCCTCGATCACCGGCGCCCGCACCGACACGATCATGATCCTGCACTACGGCGCGTCCGGCCCGGATCTGATCTCGATCCCGCGCGACTCCTACGTGGCCGTCCCCGCGTACAAGGACGCGAAGGGCGTCGAGCACTCGGCCTCGCACAACAAGATCAACGCCACCTATGACCTCGGCGGCGCCCAACTGCTGGTGCAGACGGTCGAGCAGAACTTCGGCATCCGGATCGACCACTACCTCGAGATCGGCTTCCTCGGCATCGTCAACATGGTCAACGAGGTCGGCGGCGTGAACATGTGCCTGAAGGCGGCGATCCACGACACCAAGTCCGGCGCGAACCTCAGCGCGGGCTGCCAGACGCTCGACGGCACCCAGGCGCTCGCTTACGTCCGCTCCCGGTACTCACTGCCCAACTCCGACATCAGCCGGATGTCCGACCAGCAGGGCTTCATCAAGGCCGTGGTCGCGGCGGCGGACCGGCCCGGCGTCTACCTGGACCCCTTCACGCTCTACCCCTTCGTGGGCGCCGTGCTGAACTCGATCGCGGCGGACGACGGGACGGGCCTGTCCGACCTGCTCGACCTGGCCTCGAACGCCAAGCCGCTGGGTTCGAGCGGGGGGACCACCGGGACGATGCCGATCGCCGACGAGAGCTACTTCGTCTCCGGGATCGGCGACGCGGTGCGGATCGACAAGACGAGGGCCGCCGAAGTGATCGCGGCCGTGAACCAGGACAAGGCGATCCCGGCCGGGCTGCTCAACCATCTCGGCTGAACAGGCCCTTGAGCGCGATCATGCCGAGCACGAGGGCCCAGCCGACCACGCCGACGACGACCGCCGCGCCGGGGCCGCTGCCCTCGTGCGCGGCGAGCAGGCCCATGACGGCGCCGACGCCGGCGGCCGGGAGCAGATGCGCGCGCATGGCCTCAAGCTAGCCTGGAGAAAGGTCTGGAGAAAAGGTCCGGAGAAAGCGCATCGCCGCACCGGTGCGGCGGCGCGGCGATGTCTGTTTCTCTCGCCGCCGAGGCTCAGGGGCCCGGCGGACGTTCTGGGCCCCGGCGCGCCCAAGGCGCCTTCGGGGTCCACCCTCGTTCAGTAGCGTGGCCCAGGTCACTCGATTTGTCAATTGCGGCAACAAAATCGCCATATTCGGCCACGCTCCGTCACCCCCTGTGATCTTGCGCATCCTCTTGGCTGCCTCAGGCCCACCTCTCGGCGCAGAGTGCGAAAAATTGCTTGACTTCTTAGCGTGCTCTTTACGTCGATCGCTGGCGCTGTGCTCGATCTTGGGCTACGGTAACGTAACTTACGCATCCGTAACCGTAGCTTCGCAGGCACCGCCCAGTCCAGGAGATCCGACGTGAGCCTCACCGCAGAGCACCCGCAGGCCCCGAGCACCCCGCTGCGCGGCGACCTGAGCCAGACCGCGGTACTGCTCGAACTCGAGCCGGTCGTCGAGACGAACCTCAACCGGCACCTCACCGCGGCCAAGGAGTGGTTCCCGCACGCCTACGTGCCGTGGAGCCAGGGCCGCGACTTCGACGGCCCGCTGGACGGCGAGGCCTGGGACGTCTCGCAGTCGAGCCTCAACGAGACCGCGCGCACCTCGCTGATCCTCAACCTGCTCACCGAGGACAACCTGCCGAGCTACCACCACGAGATCGCCACGCTCTTCGGCCGCGACGGCGCCTGGGGCACCTGGGTGCACCGCTGGACCGCCGAGGAGGGCCGGCACGCCATCGCGATCCGCGACTACCTGCTCGCCAGCCGGGCCGTGGACCCGGTCGAGCTGGAGCGGGCCCGGATGACGCACATGGCCACGGGCTACATCTCGCCGAACGGGCACCACCCGATCAACTCGATCACGTACGTCTCGTTCCAGGAGCTCGCCACCCGGATCTCGCACCGCAACACCGGCGCGTACTCCGGTGACAAGATCTGCGACCAGCTGCTGCAGAAGGTCGCCAACGACGAGAACCTGCACATGGTCTTCTATCGCAACCTGCTCAGCGCCGCCTTCGAGCTCGCGCCGGACCAGACGATGCGGGCCGTGGTGGACGTGGTCAAGAACTTCCAGATGCCCGGCGCCGGGGTCGAGAACTTCGGCCGCAAGTCGGTGCAGATGGCCGTCGCGGGGATCTACAACCTGCGCATCCACAAGGACGAGGTGCTCGCCCCGGTGCTGCGCAACGTCCGGGTCTTCGAGCGCACCGACCTCAGCCCCGAGGGCGAGCGGGCCCGCGAGGAGCTCGCCGGGATCATGGACGCGCTCGAGTGCGCGGCCGCGCGCTTCGAGGAGAAGGTGGCGGCGCGCAAGGCCCGCGAGGCGGCCCGGGCCGCGTCCTGAGGGCTTTGCGTTAGCCCGGCCGGAGGGCGGGCGGGCCCCGCGTTAACTAAATACTCTTATCAATATTCAGCCTTGGAGAGTAAGGCTGAGTGACCTCTGCGCTCGGTGGACGTTGCGCCGGGAAGGCGGGTTCTTTGGCCCGCCGTCCTCCGACTGATCAGTAGAGGTCCTCCATGTACGACTTGGCGAAGCGCAGCCTCGCCTTCACCGTCGCCACGGGTGGCCTGCTGTTGACCGGCACCGCCTACACCCCGGCCCTCGCGGCCGTTGGCGTGGGGGCGAACCAGGGCCCAGCGCAGGCCCAGGGAGTGCAGAGCGACGCGAACGCCACGTCGTCGCCGGTCACCACGGCAGGCTCCGCCGGCGACGTCCAGGCCCCACCCGACCTGTTGGCGCCGGGCGCGCTCAACCCGAAAGCCCCGGCGCCGCGGCCGCGTGCCGCGTCCTCGGGTCCGGGCGCGACGGCGACGTCGAACACGAACCGCTCGGGCGGCATCGCATCCGGCAACAACATCCAGATCCCGATCAACATCGGGCTCGACCTGTGCGGCAACCACGTCAAGGGCCTGAGTGCTGAGGACGTGTCCGGCGGGGGGAACTGCTCGAACCCGAGCGGCTCCAGCGCCACCGGGACCACCAGCCACTCCGGTGGCATCCTGTCCGGCAACTCGGTGCAGGCGCCGATCAACGCGCCCATCCTGGCCTGTGACAACAATGTGCTGGCCGGCGCGGCGCACAACCACGAGGGCGGCGCGAACTGCACGGCGCCGGGCGGCACCCCGTCCGGCTCGGGCGGCTCCGGCGGCGGTTCCTCGGCGAACCAGACCACCGACCACTCCGGCGGCATCCTGTCCGGCAACATCGTCCAGGCCCCGGTCAACGTGCCGGTCAACGCCTGCGGCAACAACGTGAACGCGGGCGTCGTCTCGAGCACCGAGTCCGGCGCCGAGTGCACGAACTCTGCGGAAGGCAGCGCGCCGACCACGCCGGGGTCCCCGGCGCCGGGGTCGGGGGGCGCCAGCGCCACCGCAGCTTCCGTGGACAACGGCGGCATCGGCTCCGGCATGATCGTGCAGACGCCGATCAACGTGCCGGTGAACGTGTGCGGCAACACCGCGAACGGCGTGGCGGCGCACGATGACGTGAACGGCGGCACCTGCGCCACCGGGGGCGGCGGCTCCAGCGCGATCGCCGGCTCGAACGGCAACGCGGGCGTGCTGTCCGGCAACACGGCGCAGACCCCGATCGAGGTCCCGGTGAACGCCTGCGGCACCGAGGCGCTGGCCGGCGCGAGCCACGTGAACGACCAGAACCCCACCTGCAGCACCTCGACCCCGGGCAGCACCCCGCCCGGCGTCACCGCGATCAACGTCAGCGCGAACAGCGGCGGCATCGGCTCGGGCAACTCCGCGCAGACGCCGATCAACGTGCCCGCCGACGTGTGCGGCACCAACGCCTCCGTGGGCGGTGTGGACAGCGGTCAGACCCCGGCGACCTGTGCGAACAGCGCTCGGAACACGATCGTCAACGTCACCGGCAACAACGGCGGCGTGGCCTCCGGCAACAACGTGCCGGTCCCGGTGAACGTGCCGGTGAGCGTCTGCGACAACAACGCCGACGTGGCGAAGGGCCCGAACAGCGGCACCGTCTGCTCGAACAACGTCCCGGTCGTGACCGTGACCACGCCGAGCACCCCGCCCACGACGCCGAGCACGCCGCCGACCACCCCGTCGACGCCGCCCACGACGCCGAGCACCCCGCCGACCACGCCGTCGACCCCGCCGACGACGCCGCCGACCGGCCCGAGCACCCCGCCGAGCGGTCCGTCGACCCCGCCGACCACCCCGTCGACGCCGCCGACCGGCCCGAGCACCCCGCCGCCGCCCCCGCCGCCGCCGGGCACGCCGACGATGCCGCCGAGCGCCCCGCCGGCGCACGCGGCCCCGCCCGCGCACCACGGCCACCTGGCGCACACCGGTGCGGACATCGGCATCGCGCTCGGCGTGGCCGGAGCCGCGCTCGCGGCCGGCCTCGGCCTGCGCGCGGCGGCCCGCCGCCGCGAGGACGGCGAGTGAGCGGCAGCAGGTAGTACCCCGACCGGACCGGCGTGACCAGCGACCAGCGCCGGACCGGAGCCGGGGGAGCAGTGCAAGGCCGAGCGGCCCGACGTGTTCAGCGACACGCGTCGGGCCGCTTGCGTTTCCGGCGCGCCGCCCCCAGGACGGGCGGATCGCCCGCCGAAGCGCCCGTATCGGCGTTCATCGGATCGTAGGATCCGAGACCGTGTTACGCCGCGATCCGATCCCCGCGCGTCCCAGTGTGCTGAGCCGGTCCTTCGACCTGTTCGGCGAGCTGCTGTGCACCTTCGGCGTGCTCTGCGCGCTCTACCTGGTCTACCTGCTGTGGTGGACGAACGTGGACGCGGGATTCGCGAACCGCGCCGCCAGCGACGCGTTCCAGCACACGCTGAGCACCGCTCCGTCCGCCGCGACGCCGACCGACGACCTGGCGGACGGCACCGGCTTCGGCTTCCTCTACGTCCCGGCCCTCGGCCCCGGCTGGCGCGCGCTGCTGACCCAGGGCACCGAGCGCGACCAGGTGCTCAACACCGGCGCCGTGGGCCACTATTCGCGCCCGGTGACCGCGATGCCCTGGGACACGACCGGGAACTTCGGCATCGCGGGACACCGCGACGGCCACGGCATGATCTTCCGGGACCTCGACAGGCTCCGACCCGGCGACAAGGTCTACGTGCAGACCCTCTACGGCTGGTACGTCTACCAGCTCGACCGCGAGGCGGCCTCCGTGCCGATCAACGACGTGGACGTGCTCGCGCCGATCCCGGTCGGCTCCGGCTTCACGCAGCCGGGCCGGTACCTGACCATGACCACGTGCACGCCGATGTACGTGGACTCCCATCGGCTCGTCTGGTGGGGGCACCTGGTGCGGACCACGCCGCGCGGCACCGTGCCCGCGGGCCTCGGATCCTAAGACCCGCGGGCACGGAATCGAAGCGGGTTCGATGCTAGTTTCCCCAGCATGGCATTGATCGATCTGAGCTTGGACGAGCTTCGGGCCTATCGCCCCGAGCGCACCGAACCGACCGACTTCGACGAGTTCTGGACCGAGACGCTCGACGAGGCGCGCAGCCACCCGATCGCGCTCGAACACGCGACCGTGGACATCGGCCTGCCGCTGATAACCGTCGACGACGTGACCTTCGCGGGCTACGGCGGCCAGCCGATCAAGGCCTGGCTGGTGCGTCCGGCCGACGCCGAGGGCCCGCTGCCCTGCGTCGTCGAGTACTGCGGCTACGGCGGCGGGCGCGGCCTGCCGCACGAGCAGCTGTACTGGGCCGCGGCCGGCTACGCGCACCTGGTGATGGACACCCGCGGCCAGGGCGGCAGCTGGCGGGTCGGCGCGACCCCGGACAACGGCGCCGAGGGCGCGGGCCCGAGCATCGACGGCTTCATGACCCGCGGCATCCAGTCCCCGGAGACCTACTA
Source organism: Actinospica sp. (assembly GCA_035712985.1). Classification (GTDB taxonomy): domain Bacteria; phylum Actinomycetota; class Actinomycetes; order Streptomycetales; family Catenulisporaceae; genus Actinospica. The sequence goes on along the minus strand of DASTAE010000224.1, from coordinate 16,491 downwards.
CTACCGGCGGCTGTACACCGACTCGGTCCGCGCTGTCGAGGCGGCCAGGGCGCATCCGGCCGTGGACGCCGACCGGGTCTTCGTGCGGGGCTCCAGCCAGGGCGGCGGCATGGCGATCGCGGTCGCGGGCCTGGTCCCCGACCTCGGCGGCGTGATCACGGACGTGCCCTTCCTGCAGCACTTCCGGCGCGCCACCGAGATCACCGACGCGTTCCCGTACCGGCAGATCGGCCAGTTCCTGGCCACGCAGCGGACCGAGGTGGACACCGTCTTCCACACGCTGTCCTACTTCGACGGTGTGAACTTCGCGGCGCGCGCCTCGGCCCCGGCGCACTACGCGGTCGCCCTGATGGACGACGTGTGCCCGCCCTCGACGGTCTTCGCCTCCTACAACCACTATGCCGGGCCGAAGGAGATCGCCGTGCACCCGTACAACGGGCACGAGAGCGGCGGCCCCTTCAACCAGCCGGTGGAGCGGGAGTTCCTGGCGAAGCTCTAAGAGCGACCGAGGGAGGTGGGCCGGCGTTCAGCGCTCGAACTCGAGCCTGGCCCGGTCGCAGACCGGCCGGTAGCCGAGGCGCTGGTAGAGCCGGTTGCTGACGGGGTTGGCGAGGTCCGTGAACAGCAGGACCTCGCCGGCCCCGAGCGCCCCGGCGGCCCGGGTCGCCGCGGCCGTCGCGCCGGCCGCGTAGCCGTGCCCGCGCTGCTCCGGCGGCGTGAACACGGGCCCGATCCGGCTCATCCCGGCCGTGACCGGCGTATGCCCGGCGAGTGAGACCGGCTTGCCGGATTCGTCGAGCCACAGCCAGAAGATGCCCTCGGCGACCCGGCCCTCGGCCATCCGCAGCGCGCCCGCGCGACCGTTGTGCAGCGCCGCGTGCTCGGCCTCCACCCAGAATGCCTCCATCCAGTCGGCGATCAGCTCCACATCCTGCTCGGCCGCGAGCCGCGAGCTCCCGGGCGGCGCCGGCACCGGCTCGACGAGCTCCTCCAGCCGATAGAGCCGGAACCGCTCCAGCACCGTGGGCTCCCGGCCCGTCCGAGCGGTCCAGGCCGCGACGAACGGCCCCTCGCAGTCGGTCGGCAGATTGATCTCCCGCCCGTCGAGCTCTGACCCACCCGCGAGCACCAGCTCCACGAACACCTCGATCCCGCTGGCAGGCACGTCGGCGAGCACGAAGGCGTAAGGCGGCGTCCGCAGCGCGGCCCCGGTCACCGACCCGTCCGCCTCGCGCCACGTCAGCAGCTGCGGATCGCGCTCCCCGAACGCGTGAGGTCCCTCGGACCTGAGCCGGTCGAACACCGTGAGTAGCAGGGTATTGCGAACCGGCTCGTCGGCCAGCGCCGGCACGGTGGTGCGCAGGAAATCGTCGACGCTCTCGGCGCGCGTCCACATGCGCTCAGCCCTCCAGCAGACCGTTGAGAACGTCGAAGTCGAGGCGCCCGGCCCCGCCGGTGCCGTGCAGCTCACGCGCCATCCGGTCGAGCACCCCGTAGGCGGCCAAGGCGGTGCCCGCTCCGAGGCTCACGCGGGCGACCCCCAGCTTGCCGAGCTCGGCCACCGGGTGCGCGGAGTTTCCGGAGACGTTCACCGGGGCGTCGATCCCGGCCGTGAGCTCGGCGATCGTCTCCGGCTCGTAGACCCCGAGGAGGAACACGCCGCTGGCCCCGGCGTCCAGGTAGGCGCGAGCGCGGGTGAACGCCTCGGCCGTCCGCACCGACTGGGCGGCGCCGTGCATCAGGAACACGTCGATCCGAGCGTTGATGTACAGCGGGATCCCGGCACGCTCCGCCGCCGCGCGGGCCGCCGCCAGGCGCTCGGCCTGCTCGTCGATCGGCCGCAGCGGGTCGCCGGACGGGGGGATCGGCAGCGCGTCCTCGATGTTCACCCCGATCGCGCCGGTGTCCAGTACGCGCGCGACGGTCTCGGCCACGTCGGCGGCCGTGGCGCCGAAGCCCGCCTCGATGTCGGCCGTCACCGGCAGCCCGCCGCTCGCGGCCACGATCCTCGCCAGCTGGCCGAGCATCAGGTCCCGGTCCAGCCGGCCGCCGTCCGCGGCGCCGAGGCTCCAGGCGACACCGGCGCTCGTGGTGGCGACGGCCGGGGCGCCCGCGGCGGCGACGATCGCGGCACCGGCCGCGTCCCAGACGTTCGCCAGGGCGAGCGGGGCGGCGGGATCGTGCAGCGCGCGGAACCGGTCGGCGAGTTCTTGCTGAGTCGTCATAGCCGCATTGAATCAAGCATTGCCCGGTCGCGCCTCGGTTTTCGCCGCTTGATCGCGCTTCGCGCCGTACACCTCGCCCACCGCGCGCCTGCCTGGCGTCCCGCAGCGAGGCGGGCGGGCTCGCGCTGGCCGTGGACATGCGGTCGCGGGACGCGTGGCTGGCCGACGCGATGGCCGGGCTGACCGAGACCGAGCGCCAGGTGCTCTACCTGGCCGGAGTGCTGATGGATCGGCTCTCCGGCCTCGGCAGGTCAGCCCACCAGGTACTTCGCGTTGCCGACGAGGGCGGGGCCGAGGGTGAGGACCTGGGTCTCGGCGAGCAGCAGGACGAGGACGCCGAGTGAGACGAACAGGAACGTGGACCTCAGCAGCCTGCGCCGGTAGGCCACCACGGCGAGGCAGATGATCGCCCAGGGCAGGAAGGTCAGCGCGTAACGCGGCGCCACGTTCAGGAAGAACTGGTGGTTGGCCAGGTAGACCTGCGCCTCGACCGCCGGGACCACCAGCGCGATGCCGGCGAACGTGCCGACCCCGAGCACCCAGCCCCAGGACCGCGCCCGGCTCGCCACGACCACCATCAGCGGCGCCCCGACCAGCACGACGCAGAGCAGCGTCGCCCATATCGACACCGATTCGCCGTTGATCGAGTCCGGAAGCCAGTACGCGGTGGTGAGATTCGAGAACGTGCCGAACAGGTTGCTGAGCAGGTCGCCGGCTTTCGAGCCGGTCAGCGGGCTCCCGTTGACCGCGTTCGGGTTCACCCAGTTCGCCACGCCGCGGCCGTCCTGGAACCTGCTCCAACCGAGGAACACAGCCCCGAACGTCGCCACGATCGCCGCGCTGATCGCCAGTGGGCGTACCGCCGAGCGCCAGTCGCGCCGGTCGCGGTAGAGGACGCCGAGCGCCAGGAAGAACGTGACCCCGCCGACGATCAGCATCGGCATCCCGTTGAGCACCTTGGTCCCGGTGGCGAACAGGGTCGCCAGAATCGGCGCGACCAACCCCATCCGTCTGTCGACCAGGATCCGCGCCAGCACGTAGAGCGCGAGCGCCCCGCACAGCGCGGCCGGCGCGTCGCTGGTGATCTGGCTGGTGGACGCGAGCACTCCCGGGCACAGCGGCAGCAGCGCCGCCGCGGCCAGCGCGTACGGCCAGCCGATCCGGAACCGCCGCGCGGCCAGGTAGAGCACGATCATCGCCGCGAACAGCCACATCGCGCCCAGGTCGCGCCCGACCGTGATGAAGTTGTGCGTCCCCGGTATCACCGGGCTGATCACTCGGACCAGCAGCCCCGTGACCAGGTAGTACACCGGCGGATCGCCGAAGGTGTAGATCTGCGACGTCGTCTGGAAGGTCGAGTTGTCATAGCCCGTGCAGACGGAGGAGCCGGTGTCGGCCTGCAGGTTGTGGCAGTACCACTCGTACCGGATCTCCCTGGGCGTGAGATCGCCCTTGGCGGGAATCTGCAGGTGGGAGGCATCGTAGAGGTACGCGGCGTGCACCGGCTCATCGGTGATGGAGATCTGCGGTCCGTTGGCCACCGCGATGATCACCAGCGTGATCGCCAGGCAGGCCAACCCGAACGAGACCAGCAGCAACCGCCGCAGCGGCTCCCCGGCCAGCGTGCGCTGCCCCGCGGCAGCACCGCGCGTCTCGGCGGACTTGGTCCGCCACGCCGAGAACGTCTCCGAAACCGTCATAGCCCAGCCTTCACCACGGTTAACACACGTGGTCGAAACGCTAAGCCGGGCTCCTTAAGTCAATGTTAGGAGGTGGACCTTTAGCGTCGCTAATTTCGAAGAATCCGCTTCACAGCACCACCTGGCCCTTCCCGAGCGCGATGATCCCGTTCGCCGACGCGTGGTAGAGCTCGCGGTCGCGGTCCGGGTTGACGCCCACCGTGGCGCCCGGAGGGACGACGATGTTCTTGTCGAGGATCGCCCGGCGCACGACCGCGCCGCGGCCCACCCGGACGTTGTCGTGCAGGATCGAGCCCTGGACGACCGCGCCCTCCTCGACGATGACGCCGGGGGACAGGACGGACTGGGTGACCTGGCCGGAGATGATGCAGCCGGGGGCGACCATGGACTCGCTCGATATGCCGCCCGCGACGAACTTGGCGGGCGGCAGCTGCATGCTGTGGGTGTAGAGGGGCCACTCGCGGTTGTAGAGGTTGAAGATGGGGTGGATCGAGATCAGGTCCATGTGGGAGTCGTAGTACGCGTCCAGGGTCCCCACGTCGCGCCAGTAGCCGTGGTCGCGCTCGGTCTCGCCGGGGACGTAGTTCTGGTCGAAGTCGTAGACGTTGACCTGGCCCTCTTCGGTGAGCATCGGCAGGATGCTGCCGCCCATGTCGTGCACGGACCGGTCGTCGTCGGCGTCCTTGGTGAGGGCGTCGATGAGGGTCTTCGTGGTGAAGACGTAGTTGCCCATCGAGGCGTAGACCTGGTCCGGGTTGTCGGGCAGCCCCGGCGGGTCGGCGGGCTTCTCCAGGAACTGCTCCACCGTGATGCCGTCGCTCGCCGTGTTGATGATGCCGAAGGAGGACGCCTCGGAGCGGGGGATGCGGATGCCGGCGACGGTGGCCCCGGCACCGCTCTCGATGTGCTGGCGGACCATCTGGCGCGGGTCCATCCGGTAGACGTGGTCCGCGCCGAACACGACGACGTAGTCGGGCTGCTCGTCGTAGATCAGGTTCAGCGACTGGTAGATCGCGTCGGCGCTGCCGAGGAACCAGCGCGGGCCGAGCCGCTGCTGCGCGGGGACCGGGGTGATGTAGTTGCCGAGCAGGTTCGACATGCGCCACGTGGTGGTGATGTGCCGGTCCAGCGAGTGCGACTTGTACTGGGTCAGCACGCAGATGCGCATGATGTCGCCGTTGACCAGGTTGGACAGCACGAAGTCCACCAGCCGGTACATGCCGCCGAAGGGCACGGCCGGTTTGGCCCGGTCGGCGGTGAGCGGCATCAGCCGTTTGCCCTCGCCGCCCGCGAGCACGATTCCCAGGATCGAAGGTCCGCCGCGCATCCGCCGCCCCTTTTGTAGGTCCGCAGCCCCGGCGGCTACTGCCACCGCCGGTCGTTCGTCACTTCCGCAGGATCTCCTCGTACACCGCCGACGTTCGGCGGGCGATGGCGTCCCAGCCGAACTCCCGGACCGCGCGCTCGCGTCCCGCCTCGCCCATCCGCCGCGCGGCGGACGGGTCGGCCAGTACGTTGTCGATTGCCTCGGACAGGCTTCGTTCAAACGCGGCCGGGTCCGTTTCGTCGTAGGGCACGAGCAGTCCGGTCGCGCCGTCGTCCACCACCTCGGGGATCCCGCCGACCGCCGAGGCGACGACCGGGGTCCCGCAGGCCATCGCCTCGAGGTTGACGATGCCGAGCGGCTCGTAGACCGAGGGGCAGGCGAACAGCGCCGCGTGCGTCAGCAGCTGGATCACCTCGGGCCGCGGAAGCATCTCCGGGATCCACAGCACCACGTCGCGGGTCTGCCGCAGCTCGTCGACGAGCGCGCGGAACTCCTGGTCGATCGCGGGGGTGTCCGGGGCCCCGGCGCACAGCACGAGCTGGGCGGACGGGTCGATGCCGCGAGCGGCGCGCAGCAGGTGCGGTACGCCCTTCTGCCGGGTGATCCGGCCGACGAAGAGCACGTACGGCCGGTCCGGGTCCACGCCGTGCTTGACCAGCGCGTCCGTCTCCGGCGTCGGGCGGTAGAGCTCGGTGTCGATCCCGTTGTGCACGACGCGCACCCGCGCCGGGTCCAGTGCCGGGTAGCAGGCGAGGATGTCCTCGCGCATCCCGTTCGACACGGCGATCACGCCGTCGGCGGCCTCGATCGCGGTGCGCTCGGCCCAGCTGGAGAGGGCGTAGCCGCCGCCGAGCTGCTCGGCCTTCCAGGGCCGCAGCGGCTCGAGCGAGTGCGCGGTCATCACGTGCGGGATGCCGTAGAGCAGCTTGGCGAAGTGGCCCGCCATGTTCGCGTACCAGGTGTGCGAGTGCACGAGGTCGCGGTCGGCGACGGAGGCCGCCATGCCCAGGTCGATCGACAGGGCGCGCAGCGCGTCGTTCGCGTCGGCGAGGGCGGGGTCCGCGACGTGCCGGCGCACGTGCTCCGGCTGGTCCGCTTCCGGCTTGGCGCTGCCCCACGCGTGCACCTCGACGTCGGCGAGCAGCCGCAACTCGCGCGCGAGGAACTCCACGTGAACACCCGCACCGCCGTAAACGTCGGGAGGGAACTCCCTGGTCAGCAGGCCGATTCTCACAGTGCCTCGCCTTCGCAGCACGGGCCGATCTTCGTGAGGCAGACGATAGCGGAGGTCGGTGGTCTGGGCTACGGCGCGCCGTGTGGTTAGTTGTTAGTGACTAGTAACATGACGGCATGGCGACGACAGTGACGCGGAAGATGACGGCGGCCGAGCGCAGGGCGCAGATCCTGGCCATCGCCGCGCAGGAGTTCGCGCTCGGCGGTCTGCACGGCACGTCGACCGAGACGATCGCGCGGCGGGCCGAGATCACGCAGGCCTATGTTTTCCGGCTGTTCGGCTCGAAGAAGAACCTTTTCATCCAGGTGGTGACGGCGGCCTTCGACCAGCTGATCGACGGGATGCGGGACGCGGCCGGGGACAGGGCCGGGATCGCGGCGCTCGCGGAGATGGGGCGCACCTACGACGAACTGCTGGCCGACCGCACCGCTCTGCTCCTGCAGTTGCAGGGCTTCGCGGCCGCGAGCGAGCCGGAGGTGCGGGACGCGGTCCGCGAACGATTCTCGCGCATGTGGGACCTGGTCTCGGAGAAGACCGGGCTCGATCCGGTCGGCGTGAAATCCTTCCTGGCCTTCGGGATGCTGCTCAACAACGGCGCGGCCCTCGAAGTCCGCGCGACGGACGAGCCCTGGGCGCACGGCGTCCGGACGCGCATCCAGCCAAGCCTGTTCGAGCACATCACGAGCGAGACGAACCGATGACCGCCGACGCCGCCGTCATAACGGCCGAGGATCCCCGGGTCGGGGCCTTGCCGCGCACCCTGCTGCTGATCGCCCTGGTCGTCGCGATCGCGAGCAGCCTCGGATCGCCGCTGATCACGAGCGTCGCGATCACCCTGCGCGTCTCGCTCGCCGCCGCGCAGTGGACGCTGACGGTCGCGCTGCTCACCGGGGCCGTGGCCACGCCGGTGCTCGGCCGGCTCGGCACCGGGCCTCGGCGGCGTCCGGTGTTCCTCGGCACGCTCGGCGTCGTCGTCGCGGGCAGCGCCCTGGCGGTCCTGCCGCTGCCGCTCGGCTTCCTACTCGTGGGCCGCGCGGCGGTCGGGTGCGGCTTGGCCATGATCCCGTTGACGATGGCGGCCGCGCGCGAGCACCTCGACAAGGATCGAGCCGCATCGAGCATCGCGATGATCTCCGTGGCCTCGACGGTCGGCGTGGGCGTCGGCTACCCGCTGGCGGGCTATCTCACGGACGTCGGCGGCATCCGGGCCGCGTACGGAGTGGGGCTGGCGCTCACCGCGATCGCGTTCGCCGCGGCGCTTCGGGGGTTCCCGGAGTCGACGCAGGCCGCGGCTCCGGCGCCGGACGCGATCGCGAGTCTGCTTCTCGCGGCCGGACTGCTGGTGCTGCTGATCGTCCTCGGTGAGCCGAGCCTGCTGCAGCGGCACCTCGGCGTGGCCGGGCTGCTCGCGCTTCTCGCCGCCGCGCTGCTCACCGGCTGGGTGATGCGTGAGCGGCGGTCGGCCGTGCCGCTGGTCGACCTCCGGCTGCTGCGCCACCGCGCCGTCGCCGGGGCGAACGCGGCGATGCTCGTGGCCGGTGCCGGGATGTATCTGCTGCTGAGCTGCATCACGCGGTACGTCCAGACGCCGCAGTCGGCGGGCTACGGATTCGGTCTGAGCACGTTCGAGGCAGGCCTCTTCCTCGTGCCGTTCTCCGCGCTCGGATTCATCGCCGGGCGAATCAGCCCTCGCCTGCGCAAGCGGATGTCGGCGCACACGCTGCTGATCCTCGCGACGGCGGTCGTGCTCGCGGCGTTCGTCGTGTTCGCGACGACGCGGGCGAACCTCGCCGGTCCGTTGGTCGCGATGTCGCTGCTCGGCTTCGGAGTCGGCGCGTTCTCGGCCGCGATGCCGACCGTCATCCTCGCGGTCACTCCCGCTCACGAGACGGCCGGCGCGATGAGCGTCAACCAGGTGGTGCGCAGTATCGGCTTCTCGCTCGGCAGCACCCTCAGCGCCCTGATCCTGGCCGCGTACACGACGAGCGGAGCGACCTTCCCCGGCCGTCAGGGCTATGCGTCCGCGGCCTGGATCGGCGTCGGCGTCACGGCTGCGGCGCTGGTGGTCGCGGTCACGAGTCGAGCCAGGCCAGCGCGGCCGTGACCAGCGCCTCCACCCCTGTGCTCAGCGTCGGCTCGATCAGCGGCGCGAAGTGCGGGGAGTGGTTGGCCGGCAGCTTGTCGATGGTGTTCTCGGCGAGCGCGGTGAACACGAGGTCGGGCTCGATCCCGCCCCAGAACCAGAACACCGTCGGCACGCCGATCGCCGCGCCGAACACGCCGACGTCCTCGCTGGCCGTGACCGGCGGCATCGGCAGGATGCGCTCGGCGCCGAAGTGCCCGGTCAGCGCGGCCAGCGTGGCCGCAGTCGCGTCCGGATCGCTGACCAGGACCGGAGTGCTCTCCTGCCATTCGATGTCCGGCTCGCGGTCGGCGCCGCTCGCGGTGGCCTCGGCACGCACGATCCGCTCGATCGCGGCCTTCACGAGCGTGCGCGTGTGCTCCGATTTGGTACGGATGTTGATGCCGAGCTCCGCGTCATCAGGGATCACGTTCGGCTTGGTCCCGGCGCTCAGCCGCCCGACGGTGACGACGGCTGTCTCGGACGGCGGCACCTCGCGCGCGACGATGCCCTGCAGGCGGGTGACGACGTTCGCCGCCATCAGAACCGGGTCGATCGCGGCCTCGGGGCGCGAGCCGTGCCCGCCGCGGCCGTGCAGCGTCACGCCCACGGTGTCGGTAGCGGCCATGATCGGTCCGCTGGCATGGCCGATGAAGCCCGCCGGAAGCGGCGCCACGTGCTGCCCGAGCACGATCGAGGGCTTCGGGAAGCGCTCGAACAGTCCGTCGGCGACCATGTCGGCGGCGCCGCGCGCCAGTTCCTCGGCGGGCTGAAAGACGATCAGAAGCGTGCCGCGCCACGAGTCCTTGGCCGCGGCGAGCAGCGACGCCGCGCCGACCAGGCAGGCCGCGTGCATGTCGTGTCCGCACGCGTGCATCACCGGCACCTCGCGCCCGTCCGGGTCGGCGGCGCGCACCGTGCTCGCGTAGGGCAGGCCGGTCTTCTCCTCGACCGGCAGGGCGTCGAAGTCGGCCCGCAGCATCACCGTCGGGCCGTCCCCGTTGCGCAGCACGCCGACCACGCCGGTCCCGCCCACTCGCTCGGTCACCTCGTAGCCCAGCGGCCGCAACGCCTGCGCGAGCACTCCCGCGGTGCGCGTCTCCTGCAGCGACAACTCCGGGTGCTGATGAAGATCGCGGTAGAGGTCCGCGAGCTCTTCTCGGATTGCGGCCAGCCCGTCGATCACCACGCGCACCACGTCCTTGTGTCCGTCAACCGGTGAACTCGCGGGTCACGGTACCACCGGAGCCGACCGGTGATTCGATGACCCGCGCTCGGCCGTCCCCGAAAATCCGCTGGCCCCGCGCGAGGGCACGGTCGTATACTCCCCAAACGCAGGTGCACCTATTACAGGATCGGGGCGGGCGGATGCGGCTGGCGGCGGACTCAGGGGTTTCCGGGCAGCTCGGGAGGGCCGCTCGGTCGGCCTTCGGCGGACTGCCCGCGGCCTTCTGGTGGATCTGGCTCGGCACGCTGGTGAACCGCCTCGGTTCCTTCGTCCTGCCGCTGCTCGCCTTCTACCTCACCGGGCCCATGCACCGCAGCGCGGCGTTCGCCGGACTGGTCGCCGCGCTGTACGGCGTCGGGGCGAGTGTGTCGGGCGTGGTCGGCGGGGTCCTCGCGGACCGGCTCGGGCGCAAGCCGACGCTGGTCGCCTCGCTCGCCGCCAACGCGCTGAGCATCGTCGCGCTGGGCTACGCCCGCTCGCCGCTGTGGCTGTGCCTCGGCGCGCTGACCGTCGGCCTGGTCACCAACGCCTTCCGGCCCGCGACGTCCGCGATGATCGCCGACATCGTGCCACCCGAGAAGCGGGTGCGCGCTTACGGGCTCAACTACTGGGCGATCAACCTCGGGTTCGCGGTGGCCAGCCTGTCGATCGGCCTCGTCGTCGCGTTCGGCTACCGCGCGCTGTTCTACGCCGACGCCGCCTCGACGATGCTCTGCGTCGTACTGATCGCGATCTTCGTGCGCGACACGACGCCGGGAACCGAGGGGATCACGGGGATCACGCCGGATTCCAGCGCCGAGGCGAAGCCCGCAGAGGGCCTCGGCGCCGTCCTACGCGACCGGATCTTCGTCCTCTTCGTCGCCGTGTTCTTCCTGCAACTGCTCGTCTTCCAGCAGTGCAACGCCGCGCAGCCGATGGCGATGGCCAAGGACGGCATCACCGCCGCGCAGGTCGGTTACATCGGCGCGATCAACGGCGTGCTGATCGTGTCGCTGCAACTCCCGCTGGTGCGCTGGCTCGAACGCTTCCCGGTCACGCAGGTGATCGCCGCATCGGGCCTGGTGATCGGCGTCGGCATGGCCGTGCCCGTCCTCGGCGGCAGCGTCGGCGTCTTCGCCCTCTCCGTCACGATCTGGACCGTCGGCGAGATCGGCAACACCCCGATCGCCTCCGCGCTGATCGCCCAACTCGCGCCCGCCCACCTGCGCGGCCGGTACCAGGGCGTGTATCAGATCGCGTGGTCGGGCAGCGCCGTCCTCGCGCCGCTGACCGGCGGCCTCGCCTTCGCGGGCTTCGGCGGCACCCCCGTCTGGCTCGGCTGCCTCGCGCTCTCGATCGTGGCGGCGATCGGCCTGCTCCGCCTCGCCCCGGCCCTCGCCGGGCGGCTGGCCGTCATCCGGCCAGAGCCGGCGCCCGAGCTGGCCACGGCGGCGGCCTGAGCGCCCGCGCCCGACCGGCGCTCGACCCGTCTAGCCGAGGTCGTCCTCCTCGTAGCCGGGGTGGTCGAGGCCCCAGCGGCCGGAAGCGTCGCGGGTGACCAGTTGGAAGAGCGATCGGTCGCCGAGGAGGATCCGGGCGGAGGTGAATTCGACCTCGAGGAAGGTCTGCGACCACCAGTTCTCGTCGTCCTCGAAGACGACGGGATCGGCGGCGACGGCGTGGATGACGGTCTGGTTGATGAGGTCTTCGCGCTCGGGGACGTCGAGATCGTCCGACTCCTCGCGCACGTACGCCTCGTAGACGGCCAGTACCGACTGCAGCGCCTCCACCGAGGTGTTGATCCGCTTCATGTGGTGGACGGGCTCGTCGGGGGCGCCGTAGCGCATCCAGACGGAGCCGTCGGCCAGGCTCAGCCAGTAGCTGTTGTTCTCGCCCTTCCACACGTGGCCGAGGAAGGCCACCTTGCCGCACTCGGGCAGGTCGGCCTCCTCCAGCTCCCGCTCGGCGAAGCGGACGAAGTGGTCGAACACGCCGTCCGGCAGGCCGCGGCCGGCCAGGGCCGCGGCGGCGCTCTCGGGCGCGCCGATCGCGGCCAGGCGCTCGGCGTCGTAGGGGCGCCAGGCGGGCACGCTGTAGTCGAACGGTTCGGCTTCGATGCGCATGGCTCACTCCATCGTCGCTACTTGGGCAGATTGCCCTGCCGGACCTGGGTCAGCGCTCGTCGGAGCGCGTTCATCCCCGCGGTCTGGCCCGCCTTGTCGGGACCGTAGTCGAAACTGTACTTGACGGGGATCTTCTCCATGTTGTTCGACAGCCACTTGTCGCAGTCGTGGTAGATCGGGCCGCAGGGCTGGAGCTCGGTGTAGATGGAGTCGATCTGGTCCTTGCCGATCCCCTTCTCGCTCAAGGCCTTCCAACCGAGCCTCTCGGAGTGCACCGCGTCGCTCTGGATCGCCAGCGCCCTGGAGTTGCCCTCGCTGTCCTTGTACAGGTAGACGGCGACGTTCTTCCCGCTCCTCAGCCCGTTCTGGAAGGACTTGCGCGCCGTGATGGCCAGCTTGCTCATCGGGTCCTCGCCGTAGGGCACGCGCTCGGCGTTCGACAGGTTGCCGCCGGGCACCGGCTTGCCGGCCCCGCCCTCGCCGTTCAGGCCGAGCGGGTCGGACTCGGTCAGCGGGTTTCCTATGTACGCGCGCGGGTTCGGCGCCGGCAGCAGGCCGAGCGGATCAGGGCTGAGATACGCGGCGGTGGACGGGTCGTAGTACCGGTGCAGGTTGTAATGCAGCCCGGTCTCCGCGTCGAAGTACTGGCCCGGGAAGCGCAGCGGGCACGGGTCCTCGCCCGGCGCGTCCGAATACGCGCCGCCCCACAGGTCGCGCCTGGGCAGCGAGACGACCGCGCCGTCGGCCGCGACCAGTTCGAGAGGCGTGCCGATCAGGTCCGCGACGATGGCGTGGAACTGCTGGTCCACGTACTCGTTCGTGAGCTCAGTCGCCTCGACCCGCCGGGACTGCGCTGCCGGGATGAAGGAGTCCGGCTCGTAGTCCCACGTCGTCACGGTCGCCTTGCCGCTGCGCGCATCCTGGTGCCGCTCCTCGACGAGCCGAGGGCCGTCGTAGGTGAACAGCGTGCGCTCGATGACGTGTCCTTCGGCGTCGACGCAGGACTTGGCGCAGCGTCGGCCGAGCGGGTCGTACTCGTACGTCCACGTGCCCTGACCAGGAGTCTCCACCCGCTCCAGGTGGTCGAGCGCGTCCCACGTGTACGTCCAGGCGAGGACCTGGCCGGACAACGTCCGGCGGCGCTTGCCGATCAGCCGTCCTTCGGCGTCGTACTCGTAGGAGAAGCGTCCGTCCTCACGGATCCTGGTGCCGGCGATCGCCCAGGGCTCCCGCTCCTCGCCCGCTGCGCGAAGCGCGCCGAGTTCGTCATAGGCGTAGTGGGTGTCACGGTTCCCGTCGTGCACGCTCGTGGCCCGCCCGAGGCCGTCGAGCGTGTACTCCACCGGTCCGCGGAGCTGGTCGGAGACCCGTTCCACAGCGCCGTCCGCACGGTATCCGTAGGCGTAGCTCTGCGCCGTCCGTTCGCCGATCATGAGGCGCGAGTCCGTCATCCGGCCCGCTCGGTCGTAGCCGCGTCCGAGGACGAGATCGGGTCCGAAGGCGCGCGCGGTCTCGCGCCCGGCCGCGTCGTAGGCGAACGAGACTCCGCCTCCTGTCGTGGCCAGGGCGGTCGGGTTGCCGACCCCGTCGAAGCTCCACTCGGAGATCGCGCCGCTCGGCGTCGTCCGGCGGACATAGTTGCCCGCTCGGTCGTAGCTGCGAGTCAGCACTCGGCCGTCGAGCGCTTCCGAGACCGGGCGGTTGAGCAGGTCGCGGGTGAACTCCAGGACCGACTCCGGTCCCTCGGCGCGCACCATGTGCCCGGTCGTGTCGTAGGCGAAGCGGTGCTCGATACCGCCCGCGACGCGCCGCGTGAGACGTCCGGCCGCGTCATACTCGAAGCCGTTGACCTCGCCGGCGCCGTTGACCTTCTCGACGCGTCGGCCCGCGGCATCGAGGCGGTAGGTCAGTTCACGGCCGTCGAAGTCCCGCTCCCCGACGATGCGGCCGGCGGCATCGTATGTATACGTCCACTCGAGCCCGGTCGGTCCGGTGACGCGCACCAACCGCAACTCGCCGTCGTAGTCGAAGGCGTGCCGGTTGCCCAACGCGTCGATCGAGGCGGCCTGCAGGCCCATCGGCCCGTATTCGAACCGGGTGACCGCGCCGGCCGCGTCAGTACGAGCAATGAGATTGCCGACCGGATCGTAGGTGTAGGAGACGACGCTGCCCGCGGCGTCCTCGCTACGGAGCAACCGGCCCTCGACGCTATAGGTACTGCGACGCGTCGCCCCGGTCGGGTCGGTGGTCGCGATCACCCGCCCGAAGGCATCGCGCGCCATCCGCCACGTGTTGCCGAGCGGGTCGGTCGCGCTGATATGCAGGCCGGCAGCATCGAGTTCGAACGTGGTGACGCCGCCCAGCTCATCGGTGACAGTCGTGATCGCGCCCCGATCGTTGTACGTGTACGACGTCGAGGCCCCGACCGGATCGGTTCTGTGCACCAGGTTGGCGAACTCGTCGTACCCGAAGGTCCAGATCGCGCCGTTCGGCTCGGTCACCCGGAGCGGCTGCTCGAAGCCGTTGTACGCGAGCTCGGTCTCAGCACCGTCAGGAGCGAAGTACCGCAGCGGAAGCCCCGTGGCGTCCCGCTCGGTGCGCGCGGTGTTCCCGAGCGCATCAGTGCTCGAAAGCACGCGGCCGTACCGGTCCCGATCGACGAGTTCCTCACCGCCGAGCGGATCGACGATCTTCACGACCTGCTGGTACCGGTTGTAGTGGTACGCCGCCGTGGCACCGGAGCCGTCGGTCACGGTCGTCACCCGATTCGTCCGGTCATAGGCGATCTCCGAGGTCAGATACCCCCCGGAGCCCCAGGCGCGGACGACTCGGCTTTCGTCGTCGTAGGCGTAGTGGTAGTCGTGGCCGTTGCGGTCCACCCAGCCGCAGATGCGGTTCTGCTCGTCCCACTCGTAGAGGTACGGCACGCCGCTCGAATCGGTGATCGACACCAGTCGCCCGGCTTCGTCGTAGGCGTACGTGACCAGCCCGATGCTCTCGCCGTTCCCCGGATCCAGGGTCAACTCGGCCACGCGCGGGCCGACCGGCGTGTCGATCGTTCGCACCCGCACGCCGAATCCGCCGTCGTGCCGCAACTCCACGGGCAGTCCGCGGTCGTCGCGCACGACCGTGATCCGGTTTCCGTTGCGGTCGCGGATCTCCGCCAACGGTCGTACGTCACCGTCGCCCTCGCGCGGGAAGATCCAGGAGATCCCGGAACCGCCGTCCTCGACGCGGTAGTTCGCGCCCTCCTGACGGAGCGGCCAGCGCGCGCCGTGCGCCGGAGTGGCGGGCAATCCCAGCGCGAGACCGGCGGGAACGCCGTAGTCGAGAAGCTGCGCGCTCTCGCCCAGATAGCGGATGCCGCCCTCGCCCACCAGAAGCCTGATATCCAGGCTGCCGGCCCAGCCGGGTCCGTACAGCCCGCCGTGCTCGTAGCCGGAGGCGTAGGACCGGCCGAGGACGAGCGGCAGCACGCCGATGCGCGCCACGTCGGTCGTGGACGCGATCAGCTGGCCCGAGACCAGATCCACCGGGTCCGTGCCGCCGGTCTCGACGTCGTCCGTGCCCTTCGACTTGAGACCCGCGTCCTCGAGCTCCTTGTCGGAGAACTCGTAGTACTCGACGTCGCGGGTGGCGCCGGTCCCGGTGGTGCGGGTCACCTTGCCCTTGGTGCCGACCTGCGAGGTCTCCGGCGGCGAGTCGTTCATGTCGTCGAACTTGCGCTTGAGATTGAGCTCGTTGGTGCCGTGCCGCTCGACCTGCTGCTCCAACTCGTCCGCGGTCTTCCCGTGGAACTCGCCCATGTGCTCGGCCGCCTTCGGCAGCGAGTCCTCGGCGTCCTGCTTCAGGCCGATGAAAACGGCCCGCTCTTCCCCACCCTCGGGCATCTTCAGAAACTCAATCCGGAGAGATTCGTGCGAAGGGTCTGCGCATGCCCCTTCATGGTTTCCGAGTGATCGCGCAGCACGCCGATGTGTGCCTTCGCCGCCTCGGCGTCCAGCGAGAAGAAGCTCGTGCTCTGCCCGCCCTCCGCGCCCGACTGCGACCAGTCCAGACCGGACAGGGCCGTCTCAACCTTGGCGAACAGGGGCTTGGCCGCCGCCTCGATGACCTTGCCGACGATCTCCTGGATGATCTGCTGCTTGAGCGTCTCCACCAGCGCCTTGCCCGCCGCGATGATCACCGGCACGGCCGCCTCCGCGAGGCCGAGGGTCGCCACCGCGGCGGCCTGGTCCGCCACGAACGTCGCCGCCATCACCCCCAGCTCGATCGCCGCCTCGATCTTCTGCGCGACGACGA
The DNA here is from genome assembly GCA_035712985.1 of Actinospica sp. GTDB lineage: Bacteria > Actinomycetota > Actinomycetes > Streptomycetales > Catenulisporaceae > Actinospica. Next base: position 251 of record DASTAE010000224.1, on the reverse strand, counting down.
AGTCCGCCCCCACCTCCAGCGCGTCGGCGAGGATCGCGGTACCGTCCACGATCTCCGTCACGTGCTGCGCCGAGAGCTTCGACCAGCCGGACTGCAGCTTCTCGGTCGAGGCCCCTTGGTACACCTGCGCGATGTTCGATATCGCCTGCGTCGCGTCATCGTGGGTCTGCTGCACCGCCTGCCCGAACTCCCGCACCATCGACGCGAACTGACGTATCGCGTCCTCGTTCAAGTACGGCCAGTCGATCCCG
>DASTAE010000223.1:0-27498 GCA_035712985.1 Actinospica sp. | reverse complement strand
GCCGGGATCGGCTACGCGCTCACCGGCTTCGATCTGGTGCTGCGCTGCGGCAGCCTGGTCGGCGGCGCGCTGAACTCGGTCGTGCTCGGCTCGATCGGCTCGAGCCACGACGTGCTGCGCGTCCTGGCCGGGTACGCGACGGTCACCGTGGCCCTGCTGCCCGTCGCCCCGGACCTCTCCCGGTTCGGCGCTCTCGACGTGCGCGGCGCGTACGTCGACGAGCAGGCACAGGACAAGCTGGGGCGGTTCCGCCTCGGCCTCGCGCTCGGCGACCTGACCGGGGCGAGCGTGCGGGTGGGCCCACCTCGGCTGCACCGCGCGAACGAGGTCAGCCAGGTGCTCGCGGTGCTCAACGCCCCGCCGACGCACCAGGTGCTGGAGGACGGCGCCGAACCGAACAACATCAACTTCAACGGCGAAGCCTGGCTGGACTTCACCAACGCCAAGGGCCAGGAGACCGAGTTCCGCTCGGAGCTGCGCCGGGACTGGGGATACTCGATCGAGCTGCGGGCCGGCCTGCGCACGCCGATCGCCCAGGTCGAGGCGAGCCTCTCGCACCAGTACGGCGAACACTTCGAGAAGGTGGCCCAGGAATCGGTCACGACGCGGCTCTCGCTCGACAAGGACCAGCTGTGGACCGAGGACGCGGTCGTCCTGGTCACGACCGGGTACTCGGTCTGGGAGTACGACGTCTACAACTCGCTCACCAGCGCCTCGGCCGGCAAGCTCGCCGTCGTCTTCCCCGATGTGCGCCCGCCGCGTGTGGCGATCAAAGGGAGCAAGGACATCCTGTTCGGCTACTACGCCGCCCACGCCCTCGGCAACGCCCTGTCGTACCCGACCGTGGACAACCTGCCCGACGACATCGCCGACGGGCGCACCCTCGCGTCAACCGAGCTCACGGTCGGTGCCTCGCAGAGCAAACTCATGGTCAGCTGGGAGAGCACGCGGGAGCGGGCGGAGACGCGTGGGAGCGATCAGGGCGTGTCGCTGGGCGTCCAGGCGGGGGTCAACCCGATGTTCAGGGCCCTGCAGTTGGGGATCGCCGTCGATGTGGAAGGGCGGTATTCGGAGAGCGAGATGTCCTCGGTCACCACCCGGATGACGGAGAGCACCGAACTCACGATCGCCTACAGCCAACTGAGCCAGCCGCGGTGGCGCTACGCCGTCGAACCGCTCGTCTACTGGTCCAAGCGGTACGGCTACCTGGTCGTCGACTACCTGGTGGAGATCCCCGAGAGCGAGACCTTCCCCACCGTGTGGCAGAACGTCTACGGGGAGCGCTGCGACCTGGGCTTCTCACTGCCCTGGGCGGACGGCGGCCACGAGGAGTACGCGCAGCTGACCCGGGACGTCTATCTGCGGCGCACGGAGGGCGGCGAGCTGACCGCCGAGGTGACCGTGCGCAACCAGAGCCTGCTCCCGGCCCGCTCGGTCCGCGTCGACGTGTACGACGACGCCGTCTCGACGGAGACGCCCGTGCACACCGAGACACTGCCGCTGGTCGCCGCACGTGGCACGAGCACGTTCACGCACACCTGGGCCGCGGACCCGGGCCGGCACACCGTGAGCGCCGTCATCGATCCCTGCGGCGAGCAGCCCGACCTGTACCGCGGGAACAACATCGGCTGGTCCCGCATCACCCTGTGACCCGGAAAGAGACGGTGACATGACTACCGCACCCCTGCTCCTCGGCGCTCGGCTCCTCGCGGCGGGGCTGTTCCTCGTCGCCGGGTGCGCCAAACTCCTCGGCCGCGCCGAGACGGCGTCCGCGGCCGAGCAGTTGGGCCTGCCACGGCGCGCGGCCGCGCTCACCGCGGCGGCGCTGCCCGGAGTGGAGCTCGCCTTGGCCGCAGGGCTGATCGTCGGCGGCACGGCGCGTCCCGCGGCCGGGGCTGTCCTGGTGCTCAGCCTCGGCTTCGCCGCGCTGAATGTGAAGGCCCGGTCGCGCGGGCACCGCCCTTCCTGCCACTGCTTCGGGGAACTGCTCCAACTGCACGCCGGCTACGGCATCGCCGTACTCGACGCGGTGATCGCAGCGGTCGCCGCGCTGGTGCTCGGATTCGGTCCCGGCTCCGCGGTGCCCGCGCACGGCCCTTGGGGTGCGCTGCTCGCGCTGGGCGCACTGGGATGCGCGGCCGCGCCGATCTCCGCTCGGCTGCTCACCGCCATCAGGGATCTGCGACGTCGTTGCGGGAACCTGGAGGCGCGACTACGCACGCTCGAGACCGCCGCCGGGCTCGGTGCCGACGGCGCGAGCCCGGTCGGCGGCCCGGAAGCCGGCGCGCCCGCGCCGGACCTGGACGTGCTCGACGCGCAAGCGCTTACCCGGACGCTGCGTCCAAGGGCGTCCCGGGACCTGCTCCTGCTCTTCCTCGAACCCGGCTGCGCGCCGTGCGAACGCGTGCTGGCCGAGGCCGGCGCCTGGCAGCGGACGGCACGGGACAGGCTGACGCTATGGTTCGTCTACGGCGCGTCGGCGCAGGCGGCCGCCCGGGCCGCGGCGGAGTACGGGCTCGACGACGTCTACGCGCAATCCGGGCGGCGCGCCGCCGAGTCCTACCGCGTGCCCGGAACCCCCTCCGGCGTATTGATCGACGCCGACGGACGGGTCGCGGTCCCCCTGGTCGCGGGATACGGGGCCGTCCGCGACCTCGTCCAGGGCTACCTGCCGCCCCGGTCTCCCGGCGCGGACGGCGCACGGGAGCGAAACAGGACCGCGTCCGCCAACGGCGGAATAGGCTGAAAAGCGTGCTGGCCGGTATCGACACGACTCGTCTTCGGGTGTTCCGCGAAGTCGCCCGCCAAGGCTCGTTCACCGCCGCCGCGCTCGCGCTCCAGGTGAGCCAGCCCGCGGTCTCCCAGCACGTCGCACGGCTCGAACAGGAACTGGGCTGCACGCTGCTGGAACGCTCGAGCCGCCGGGTGCGGCCGACGCCCGCGGGCGAGGCCTTCCTGCGCCGCGTCGAGACGCTGCTGACCGAACTGTCCGAGGCGAGCCGGGAGCTCGCCGTGCTGGCCAACTCGGACCGCGGCCTGCTGCGGCTCGCGGTGTTCCCGAGCGCGGCCGCCACCTTCGTCCCCGCCGCCGTGGGCGTGCTGCGGGTCAAATACCCGCAGGTGACCTTCCGGCTCATCGACGCGGACCCGCCGCAGGCGCTGCCCCTGCTGCTCGCCGGGGACGTGGACCTGGCCGTCTGCTACGACTACCCGACCGTCGCCGCGCAGCCCGATCCGCGGCTGTGCACGACGGCCCTGGCGGTCGACCGGATGGCGGTCGCGGTGCCCGCCGAATCCCCGCGGGCGCTGGACGGTTCTCCGGTCGAGCTCTCGACGCTGGCCGCGGAGCCCTGGATTGTGCCCGGTCCCTCGCAGTGCCGCTCCGCGCTCGACGAGGCCTGCCGCCGCGCCGGTTTCCGTCCCGACATCGTGTCAGAGACCAACGACTACCAGGCGATGCTGGGCCTGGTGGAGGCCGGGATCGGCCTCGCGGTGGTGCCGCGGATCGCCGCCGCCTTCGCCCGCGCGGTGCGCCTCCTCCCGCTGACCGGAACCCGGCTGACCCGCGTGGTCGGCGTCGCGGCCCGAGCCGGCGGGGCGCGGACCCCGGCGATGGAGTTCATGCAGGCGACACTCGCCGAGACGCTCTCCGAGCTGCTCGCCGCGGCCTCGTTCGGGACGGCCGGCGAGGTCCCGGTGTCCGACGACCGGGCCCGACCGTAGAACCCGAACTCCGCGACCGGGCCGCTCCCCGCAGTATCAGCTCTTTGACCGGGCGATGGGTGGGCGGGCGCCCTGGGCGCTCATGGCGCGATCGCCGCGCCCACCGGTGGCGCAGCAGGTCGCGGTGCCACCGCAGCACCGTCCCCGGCGTCACCGCCAGCCAGCTCCCCGCAAGTGCGTCCGCGGGAAGAAAGCCGATCAACAACGTCGATCACGCCCGGTCGCACCAGGTCGGCCGACGCTGAAGCCCACGGGGTGGGAGTCCCCGCCGAGCGATGGCCAACTGGTGGCGAAGAACGAGTATCTCGATGTCCTTGCTCGCCTCATCCCGCCGGGACAGCCGCGCCCAGGCCAGCAGTCGCCGCAAAGTCGGCACCTACAGCTCAAGAGGAACAGTCACGATCGAGCGCAAGTGCCGTGGAACGCTCACGCAAGTCTTTTGATGTTGAGTCGGAGGCCTTTGGTTTTGGGTTATAGAGATGGTGGCGCCGGATGAGGGAGTGCGGTGGCGTGATGGGCCTGTTATTACCGCAGTGCAACCCGCCGCGAGCGCCAGTGAGCCCATATTCCAGCGGCAGCGTGAGGCTCCGACTATGGGCCGTAACGCCTACTGGCCGTGGCCCCTTGCAATTCTCGTATGCCATGTTCGCCGGTGCCTCGCAAGTCGGGCTCGCAGCGCTGGATCTCGGCGTTCCACCGGCTTCCTCTGCGGCCTGGCCCTGCCCGGCGGCCGCGGACTGGTCAGCATCCTCATCTACGAACCGAACCTGCCGGTCTTGGTCCTGCGCGTGACCTGACTCGGCTAACCGGCGGCCATCCGTAACCGGCGCACCGTGTCTCGGCAGTTCAGCGCGACTCCCACAGCGACTGAAGCCCGTCAGCCAGCGCTTCGCGCATCCGTACGGTGGTGTGGTCGTAGACGCGGCGCATGCCGGGCGGACGGTGTCCAAGCCGCTCGTCTTGCGGGATCTCCGGGACGGCGAGTTCTGTCAGGATCGTCTTGTGCGTGTGGCGCAGGTCGTGGGTGCGCCGTGAGGCACTGCGGTTCGAGTGGAGGTGAGAGACCTTCGCCGCTGATCCCGTCGCAGCGGGACGGTGGAGCTGAGGGCAGCCTGATCCGGGTGGTGCCGGGGAGGGTGGGAGCAGCCCTGACGACGAACGCGCCGCCGAACTCGGCATCGAACCGACCGTCCTCGGCCCCGTCCCCGTCCCCGACGACGAACTCCCGACGCTCGTCGCGGCCGCCGACGCCTTCGCCTTCCCCGCGGCACACGGAGTTCTACCGCTCCATCAGCTGAACGACGGGACCACCCTCCTCAGGGGGTGGTCACCGAGGTGCGGGAGTCCACGGCGCTCACGACGAGTGCCACGAAGCCGGCCAAGGCCAGGGCTCGGGCGCCGACCGGGGACATCAGCTTCTCAGCGAGGGTGGCGGGGCGGGGCGGCTCGGGGGCTGGTTCCGGAGTCTGCGTCTCGGCCGCGGTGCCGTGCTCTTCAGACATCTCCGAACCTCCCGAGTCGCGTACGCGGATCGCCGTTGATACTAACGAAGAATATTGTCTTGTCCATGAACATCTCGACACGGGGCTCGTCCTCCGTCGCGTCGGCGCCGGCCGTGGTTGAGGCCGCCGAACGGTTCGGCCGGGACAGGGCCGAGATCGTGGATTCGCTGATGGGAGGGCGCGATCCGGGGCGGTTGGCCGCGATCGAGGCGACGACGGGGGACCCGCACCAGCGCGGTCGCCGGGTGCTGTTTCTGCACTTCGAACGGCGCGTGGATCCGCTCGTGTACAAGCCCAGGTCGGTCACGAGCGCGGCGTTGTTCTCGCGGTTGGTCGACTGGCTCAACGGCCGGGTGCCCGAGTTGGGCCTCGTGAGCGTCGAGACGCTGGTCAGGCCGGGGTACGGCTGGGCCGGGTTCGTCCGGCCGGCTCCGTGTCGCACGGGTGGCGATGCCGAGCGCTTCTACTTTCGGCAAGGCGCGCTGCTCGCCCTGCTGTACGCGACCAACACGACTGATGTGCATGCCGACAACCTCATCGCGCACGGCGACCAGCCGATCCTCGTGGACACTGAGACTCTGCTGCATCCGGTGCTGTCCCCGCCCACCCTCGTCGCGGCCGATCCCGCGCTCATCGCGCTCGATACCTCGGTGCACCGGACGGTCCTGCTGCCGACCCTGCGGTACGACCCGGAGGGGACGAGGGACATCTCGGGGCTCGGGGGTGCGTCCTCGGAGAACCGTCCCGTGCTCGACGGCGTGGCGCTGGAGCCGGGCGGGTATGTGCCGGAACTGGTTCGGGGATTCGGGGAAGCGTTCTCGGCGATCGGGTCGGATGCGGACGGGTTCATCGGAGTGCTGGAGGGCGGCCGGCGGGTCGTGACGCGTGTGCTGGCCCGCGCGACTCGGACATACGCCGAGCTGATCGGGAACGAGTCGGCGTTCGAGTCGCTGGCCGGCGCGCCGACGTTCGCGGGGTCGGCTCGGCTGCTCGAACACGAGTGCCGGGATCTCGGCGAGGGGGACATCCCGATCTTCTTCACCCGGCCCGAATCGCGCTCGATCTGGTCGAGTCGGGGCGTGCGCGTCGACGAGGCCTTCGAGGTCTCGGGGCTGGACGCGGTGCGGACCAAGGTGCGGGCGATGGATGATGCGCAGCGGCGGCGGCAGGAGTGGGTGATCGATGCCGCGTTCGCCACCGGGACCGGGGCGATCAGCCATCGGACGGCGGATTCGGTGCGGATTCCGGCGCGGTCGCCTGCGCCGCTCGATCCGCGGTGGGCCGTGGACCAGGCCTCGGAGATCGCGGAGCGGCTTGAGGAGCTCGCGTGCCGCGACGGGCACCGGGTCAACTGGATGAGTCTCGAACCACTGGAGGACGGTCACTGGCGGCTGCTGCCTGCCGGGGGCGGGCTCGCGCACGGGTATCCGGGCGTCGCGCTCTTCCTGGCGCAGCTCGGTGTGCTCGCTGGCAGGGATGTGTACCTCGAGCGTGCGGCGGAGGCGATCGGTCCGCTGCCGAGCCTGCTCGAATCGCTGGCCGGGCTTCCTGAGCACCTGCGTAGCATCGGGTGCGGTTTCGCGGGGATGGGCGGCATCGTGTACGTGCTCGCCCGGCTGGCCACGTTGCTGGACTCGGGAGACCTGGCGAGATGCGCGGCGCGGACGATCGAGCTTGTCGTGCGATCGGCTGGAGCCGACGGTTCGTATCTGGACGGTCGTGCCGGGGCCGTCGCGGCGTTGGGCGCTGTGCGGCGGGAGCTCGGTGTCGAGCGGGCGGCGGAGGCGGCTCGGGAGCTCGGCGATCCCGGGGTCGGTGACGGCTGGTGTCCCGGGACGGCGGCGCAGGCCGCGGCCGGGCGGGTCGAGGGTGCCGCGCTCGGCGCCTGGCTCGATCGGCTCGCCGGGCTCGGGCCGGTCTCGGACCTCAGTCTGTGCCACGGCGAGCTCGGGATACTCGACGCCCTTGCGATTCTCGGTCCGGGCGATCCTCGGGCGCGGGAGGAGTTCGATCGGCGTCGTGCGGCGCTGCCGTGGGCGGTCGAGCACGGCGCCCGGCTCGCGGGCACGCCCCGGGGAGTCCTCGCGCCCGGGCTGCTGCACGGGCTCGCGGGCACCGGCTACGGGCTGCTGCGAGCCGGGTTTCCGCATGCGGTCCCCTCCGCGCTGATGATGGAGCCCGCTCTCAGGGCTCGGTGACCTGCGCCCGTGAAGCCAGCTCTCGACGGCTGCCGGCGCCGGTCTTCGCGATCAGATTGGTCACGTGGCGCTCCACCGTGCGATGCGAGAGGTGCAGGCGCGCGGCGATCTCGCGGTTCGTTTCGTGGTGGGCGACCCATCTGAGGACTTCGTATTCGCGTACTGTCACGCCGACGGCCCAGAGCTCGCGCGGGACGCCCGGGCTTCCGTCGCGCCATTGCCGGTTCGGTTCGCCGAGCCCGCGCAGCAGGTCGCGGCAGCGCTGCGCGGCGGGAACCAGGCCCGCGCCCTTGAAGAACGCCTCGGCGCTGTGCAACCAGCGGGCCGGTTCGCCCCAGCCGTCGCGGGCCGCGCTCGCCGAGATCAGGCTCAGCGCCAGGTGGCGGCCGAGCGGGAAGGGGGCCGAGGTCTCCAGGGCCCGCGCCACGCAGGCATCGGCGTCGGACGGCCGGCCCTCGCGGCCGGCGAGCACCGCGTCCGCGAACTCCACGAACTGCCGGTTCCACGGTATTCCGCTGGCGGTCTGGGCGGCGATCTCCTGGTGGCCGGTCCGGTCGGCGGGGCCGTTCACCGCGTGCACGAGTGCCGCGAGTCCGAACTCTCCGCAGAGGTAGTACTTCGTGGCCCGGAAGCCGCCGTCCGGCGCGCGCAGCGAGTCGAGGTGATCGCCTGCGGCGTCGACGTCTCCGCGCAGCAGGGCCGCGACGCCCTGTGCCAGGCCCCGCACCATCGACGCCTCGTCCTCGGTTCCGGCCGACCATTGATCGAACTCTGCGACCGTGGCGGCGAGTCGCTCCTCGTGCCCCTGATGGGCGTGCAGCACGGCCCGCAGCGCGAGCGCGTAGCTGCCCAGCTTCGGGAGCTTCAGGCGGACTATGTCGTCCCAGGCCAGGTCCAGTAGCCGCTGTGCGTCGGCGTAGCGGGTGCGGAACAGCGCGTCCACGGCAAGGGAGAGTTGGGCAAGGCGCGTCTCCAGGACCGCGCCGTCCGCGCTCGCCTCGGCTTCGGCCGTCTTCAGGCCGGCCGGATCGGCGTGCCACGTCCACCGGTGCGCTCCGAGCAGCAGCAGCGCCTCCGAGCGGAAGGCTGTCAGCCCGTTGTCCCGGGCGACTCGATAAGCCTGCTGATAGCTCTCGAGGGCCAGCTCCGGCTCGGCGTTTCCGTAGTGGTAGCCGAGGGTCAGGAGCGCGTCGCACTCGACGGGCGGCAGCGCGGCCGCGCGGGCCCGTTCGACGGCGCGCCGGGCCAGTGTCCCGACCTCGGACCTGGTCCCGGCTTCGCGCAGGTCCACGGCCAACAGGGCCCTGATCGCGTCCAGTTCGGCCCGCTGGGCGGTGGCCGCCAGGCCTCTGATGGCGCGCTCGGCGGCGCGGGTGTACGGCCGGACCTGTTCGGGGCCGCGGACGCGCAGGGCCACGCGCGCCAGCCGCAGGTACAGGTCGGCCGCCGTCTCGCGCGGCAGGCCGGCCCGGTCCGCGGCCTCGACGGCGGCCGCGTGCTCCAGCGCCTCCTGGTGGCGGCCGAGCGCGCCGAGCGCCGTGATCAGCGGGCCGGTCAGCTCGGCCCATGCGGTGTCGCGCTCGGCGCCGGGCACGGCCAGGGCCCGGCGCAGCAGATCGACGGCGGCACCGGGGGCTCCGTGGTCCGCGGCGTATCGGCCGGCGGCGGCCAGCAGCGCGCCCGCGCCCGCCGTGTCGCCTGCCGATTCGCGTAGGTCGGCCGCGCGCACCCGCCACTCCTGCTCGTCCGGATGCCGCGCCTCGATCGCGGCGGCCGCCGCGAGCGCCAGGGTTCTGCGGGCAGAGGGGGTGAGCTGGTCGTGGACGGCGCGTTCCAGGAGGGGATGGCGGAAGACGAACCAGTCGTCGCGGGCGGCGACGGGCAGCAGCAGGCGGCTACGCGAGGCGGAGTCGAGGATCCGCCACAGTTCGGGCTCGTCGGTCTCGGCCACGGCCCCGACCAGGTCGGCGGGGAACTCGTCGCCGAGCACGGCCGCGGCCTGCATGACGCGGCGCGCGACCGGCTCCTCGCGGGCCAGGTAGTCCGCGACCGCGCCGACCAGGCTGCGCGGGGCGCCCGGCCGCCGCGGCTCGCGCAGCGTCCACTCGGCGCCGCGCCGCGCGAGCGCGTCGGCGTCGACCAGGTCGCGCAGGATCTCGGTGACCACGAGCGGATTGCCCGCGCCGTCGCGGACCAGCAGCTCGCGCAGCTCGCCGCTCAGCTGGCGCCGGCTCACGCCGAGCAGGGACGCGGCGAGCTCGGCGGTGGCGGCCGGGTCGAGGCGCGACAGGGTGAGCAGCGCGTCCGGATCGCGGCGGCGGGCGTATTCGGCCAGGTCGGAGACGGGTCCGGCGACGTCGCGTGCGGTGCAGACGATCGTCAGGTGCTGCCCGGCCGCGTTGTCGAGCAGGTACTCCAGGGTCGCGATCGTGTCCGGATCGGCGTCGTGCAGGTCCTCGAGGATCAACAGGGCGGGGCGGGGCGCCGAGGCCGCGAGCACGCGCAGGATCGCCTCGCCCTGGATGAACGGCGCCGGGGCCGCGGCGCTCTGGCCCTGCGTGCTCCAGTCGGGCACGATGCGGCCGAGGACCGCGAGGTAGGGCCCGAGACCGTCGGGCGGGGACCAGCCCTCGCGGGCGAGCCCCAGCAGCGCCTCGGCGAACGGCCGCATCCGCGAGGTCCCGGCCCGCGACGCCCGGCCGCGCAATACCCTGACTCCGCCGCCGCCCGCGGTTCCGGCGGCCTCGTCGGCCAGCCGGGTCTTGCCGATGCCCGCTTCGCCGGTCACGAACGCGACCCCGGCCCGGCCCGACCGGGCGGCGTCGATCCGGCGCAGCAGCGCGGCGAGTTCGACGTCCCGGCCGACGAGCGGGGCGTTGCGCAGTTCCCTGTGCCGTATCGCACTCATTCGCAGCCCTATGACTTCGTGGGTGTCGTCATTCGGAACCGCGCTATCGTAGCCAAGCCGCGCCGCGGTGAACATGGCGCGCGGCGCCGATCGATCAGCCCGCGTGCTCCCGCGCGTACAGGTGCAGCAGTCGCGGGAGCTCGTAGAGCACGGTGTGCGCCATCACCTCCGCGTCCGGCAGGCCGAGCATCCCGGCCTCGACGAGGTCCTCCAGCATCCGTACGGCGGGCCCGTGCGCGCAGCCGAGCGCGGCGGCGGCCTCCTGCGCGGTGAACGGTTCGTCCAGCGGGAGCCCGGCCAACGCGGCCATCGCGGCGCGTTGATTCGCCGCCAGCTCCCGCCAGCCGCGCTCGAGGCGCGGGCGCACCGCGACGTCTCCGGCCGCCAGTTCGTCGAGGGCCGCGGCGCCGGCCAGCCGCGCCGCGTACTCGGTGAGCGGGAGATGCCGCAGCACGGCCAGTTTCAGTCCGCCCGCCCGCACGGCCAGCGGCGCTCCCCCGCACGCGGCCGCGATTCGCCGCGCGGCCGGGATCTCGGCGGCCAGCCGGCGCGGGCCGACGATCCGGCCGAGCAGGTCGAGGGTCTCCTCGTCGTCGAACGGGGCCAGGTCCACCCGGTGCACGGGCGCGAGTCCGGCCAGGGCGCGGCTCGCGGTGACGATCGCCGCACCCGCCGCGTCGGCGGGCAGCAGCAGCCGCACCAGGGACTCGTCCGCGGCGTCGTCCAGCACCAGCAGGACCCTGCGATCCTCCAGCCAGGCCCGCCAGGATTCGAGCAGCCGCTCCGGGTCGGCCGCGCGACGCACCGCGGCCGGGGCGAAGCCGGTCAGCCGGTCCAGCTCCCCCAGCACGTCGGGCAGCGTCCGCGCCGCGCCGTCGGGCGTGCGCATCCGGACCAGCAGCCGTCCGTCCGGGAACCGCCGCGCCGCGCGGTAGGCCGCGCGGACGGCGAGCGTCGTCTTGCCCAGTCCGGCCGGGCCGGTCACCACCGCGGTCCCGCCGCCGTCGAGCACCTCGAGCAGCCGCTCCAGCTGCTCGGCGCGCCCGGTGAAGTCGGCCGTGTCCGGCGGGAGCGCCTGGCAGGGGCGGCCTACCGGCGGCACGGCCCGGCCGCCGCCGAGCATCGCGTTGTACAGCGCCGTGAGCACCGGCGACGGTGTGAGTCCGAGCTCGCCGGCCAGCCGCCGGCGGTACCTGTCGTACTCGGCGAGCGCCTCGGCCTGCCGTCCCGAGCGGCGCAGCGCGTCGATCCAGCCCGCCTGCAGCCGCTCGCGCAGCGGATGGCGCTCGACCTGCTCGGCGAGCACCTCCGCGACCGGTCCCGGCGCGCCGCCCCGGTCCAGCTCGGCCTCCGCCCAGTCCTCGACCGCCGCCACCCGCCGCTGCTCGAGCCGCGCGGCCTCCGCCGCGATCAGCGGCGCTGCGCGCAGGTCGGCGAACGGCTCGCCGCGCCACAGCCGCAGCGCACGCCCGAACAGCTCGGCCCCGGCGGCGCGGTCGCCGGCCGCGGAGGCGTTCCGGCCCGCCCGCATCAGATCCTCGAACCGCAGCAGGTCGAGCTCCTCGCGCCCGGCCCGCAGCCGGTATCCGCCGCAGTCGTAGACGATCCGGTCCGCCGCGCCCGGATCGAGCAGCGTGCGCAGGGTCGAGACGTACACCTGCAGGTTCTTCCTGGCCGTGCGCGGCGGCTCGTCCCGCCAGACCGCTTCGGTCAGGCCGTCCAGCGGCACCGGCCGGTTCGGGCAGGCGAGCAGCGCGGCCAGCACGAGCCGCTGCTTGAGCGGCCCGAGGTCCACCGGAGCGCCCGCCCGTTCGACCCGCAGCCGGCCGAGTACGCCGAGGAGCAGCTCGCTCCGCCGCTGACCTTCCAAGGACTGCATCCCTTCTCGACCCCGGTGGGCACCCCGTTATCAGGACAGTGTGATCGAGCGGGCACGCTCCGGCATCAGGGCGGCACACGTAGATTCCGCGCCGCGGCCCGTATTCTCTTCGCCCGCCGCCCGGCCGGCTCGGCCGCGGCCTGCGGATTTACCGTTTCCGAAGCGGCGGCCAACCCGCGCCGAAGCGATCCGGCCGACGCTGCCCTGGCCGATCCGCCCGAATCCGAGGAGAGGGGACGCGGTGCTGCTCGCCGAACTCGTCGGATTCCGGCCGCTGCCCGGCGCCGGACTGCTCGTCTGCCTCACCCGCCGCTGCCCGCTGTCCTGCGCGCACTGCTCCACGGCGTCCACGGCGGTCGGACCGCAGCCCGATGCCGACGCGCTGCGCCGCTTCGTCGGCTCGTTCGCCGCCGGGCAGCGTCCCGAGGTGATGATGCTGACCGGCGGGGAGCCGCTGCTGCGGCCGGAGCTCGCCGCGGAACTCGCCGGGCTCGCCCGGGCCGCGGGCACCCGGACCGCGCTGCTGAGCGGGATGTTCTTCGCCCGAGGCGGGGGTGTTCCGGCGCGGATCATGGCGGCGATCGAGCGGATGGACCACTTCTCGGCCAGCCTCGACGTCTTCCACGAACGCGAGGTCGCGCGCGCCGACGTGCTGCGCGCCCTCGGCGCGGTGCTGGACGCCGGGATCCCCGCCAGCGTCCACCTCACCGGCGCCGGGCCCGCTGATCCGTACCTCGCCGACGCCACCGCCGAGATCCGCCGGGTCTTCGCCGACCGGGTTCCGATGCTGGTCAACGTCGTGCGCCCGCTCGGCCGTGCCTCCGCCTGGGCCGCCGCCGCGACCCTGCGCGGCACCGCGCCGTGCACCATGGCCGCCTGGCCCACGATCGCCTACGACGGGACGATCCTCGCCTGCTGCAACCAGGACGCCGTGGACCGTCGTCCGGCGCCCGCCCATCTGACGCTCGGTCACATCGACGACGCCGACTGGCCGACCGTGCGGCGGCGCACCCTCGGCTCGGGCGCCCTGCGGCTGATCCGCGGCAGGGGCCCGACCCGGCTGCCGGACGGGTCGGACTACTGCGGGAGCTGCCACCGGCTGGCCGAGGAGCCGAAGACCCTGGCCGCCGCGGCCGGGCCGGTCGGGGAGCTGCTCGACCGCACGATCGCCCGACGCCAGTTCGATGCCGGACCCGTCGCCCTCGTGCGCCGCTACGGCTGCTCGCGCTACGCCGATCTGGTCGCCCTGACCGCGCCGGGCCGATGACCGTGCCAGCGTCCGCGGCCCTGGACGCCAAGCTCTCGCTGCTCGCGCCCGCGCTCGGGGCCGCGAGCACGGACCTGTGGAGCACGGCGGATCGCCCGCGCTACCTCGCCTACCTGCGCGGCATGCTCGCCGTGCTGCGCGCCTCGGTCCCGCTGCTGGAACGCGCCGCGCGCCGGTGCGCCGAGCTTCCGTCCGAGGACCCGACCGCCGTGCCGCTCGCCCGCTACTACGCGCGGCACGCCGAGGAGGAGCGCGGGCACGACGTCTGGCTGCTCGAGGACCTCGCCGCCGCGGGCGCCGCCGCGGCCGCGCTGCCGGAACCGCTCGCCGTCGAGCTCGCCGGCGCCCAGTACTACCTGGTCGAACACCACCATCCGGTGGCGCTGCTCGGATATATCGCGGTGCTCGAAGGCAACGCTCCGGCCCCGTGGCTGGCCGACCGGCTCACCGCCCGCACCGGCCTGCCCGAGGCGGCCTTCCGCACGCTGCGCGAACACGCAGAGCTCGACGGCGGGCACCGGGCCGAGCTCGCCGAACTGCTCGACACGCTGGCGCTCACCCCGACGCAGCGGGCCGCCATCGGGGCGAACGCGATCCGCAGCGCCGATCTGCTGATCCAACTCTTCCGCCGACTCGCCGGAGCCGGCGCCAGCCAAGGAGAACCCTGATGCCGGACAACCTCGACCGCCTCTGCGCCGCGGGCTTCGCGGTGCACGCGTTCACACCGCGGCAGCGCGACGTGCTGGGCGATCTCAGCCCCGAGGAGCTGACCCTGCTCATCGACCTCAAGGCCCGGCTCGAGGACACCGCCGACGACGTGCAGGCCCACGGCGACGTCGCCGGCGGCGCCCTGTTCTGACGGGACCCGCCGAGCCATGCAATGCCCGTCCTGCGGGCACCCGCTGCCCGCGGGCGCCCGCTTCTGCCCGTCCTGCGGCACGGCCGCCGAGTCCGCGGAGCCGACCGGATCCGTCGAGGCCCGCAAGACCGTCACCGTCGTGTTCTGCGACCTCGTCGCCTCCACCGAGCTGTCCGGGATGCTCGACCCCGAGACCCTGCGCACCGTCACCCTGCGCTTTTTCACCGCGATGGCCGGGCAGATCGAGGCCCACGACGGCACCGTCGAGAAGTTCATCGGCGACGCGGTGATGGCCGTGTTCGGCGTTCCCGCCGTGCACGAGGACGACGCCCGCCGCGCCCTCGCCGCCGCCCTCGGCATGATGAGCGCGCTGGACGGGCTCAACACGGAACTGGCCGCGACCCTGGGAATCCGGCTGAACATCAGAATCGGCGTCAACACCGGGCAGGTCGTGGCCGGGCACGACGCGTCGGCGCGGCAGGCCCTGGTGTCCGGCGAGACCGTCAACATCGCCGCGCGGCTGGAGCAGAACGCCGCGCCCGGCGAGATCCTGATCGGCCCCGAGACGTTCCGGGCCGCCGGGCCGACCGTGCACGCCACCGCCCTGGGCCCGCTGCGGGTCAAGGGCAGGCAGGATCCGGTCGCCGCCTACCGCCTGCACGGGCTCGGCGCCGACGACCCGGAGCTGCTGCGCCGCTTCGACATCGGATTCGTCGGCCGAGCCCGCGAACTCGCGGCCCTCGACGACGCGCTGTCCCGGGTCGGCACCCGGGAGGCCGCCGGGCCGCTGCTCGTGCTCGGCGAGGCCGGGCTCGGCAAGACCCGGCTGATCCGCGAATGGCTGCGGCGTGCCGGAAATCCGCTCGGGTACGCCGTCGGACGTGCCCGGCCCTATGGCACGCACGGCAGCCTCCAGCCGCTCGCCGACGCACTCGGCCCGCATCTGGCCGACTGCCGCGCCGCCACAAGCACCGCGGAGGCGCTGGAGATCCTGGCCGCGGGCGTGCTCCGGGACGGCAGCCCGAACGCCGCGCCCGACGAGATCAGCTCCGCCCTCGCCACGCTGCTGACCGCCCTCGCAGGACCGCGGCCCTTCGTCCTGGTCATCGACGACTGCCACTGGGCCGGACCGCTGCTGCTCGGCGTGCTCGATCGGGCGGCGTCCGCCGCCAGGGCCCTGATCATCTGCCTCGCCCGGCCTGACCTGTTCGAGGAGCAGGGGCCGCCCGCATCCTGGCGGACCCTTGATCTCAGTGCCCTCGACCAGGACGAGTGCGCGCTGCTCGCCGAGGAGCTCACCGAGGTCTGCCTGCACGCGCGGCACGCCCCGGACCGGCTGCTCGAACGCGCCGAGGGCAATCCTCTGCACCTCGAACAGCTGCTCGCGGCCGTCGACGAGACCGGCTCCGCACACGAGCTGCCGCCGACGGTCCAGGCGCTGCTCGGAGCCAGGATCGACCGGCTCGCCCCCGCCGAGCGGCTGATCCTGGACGCCGCCTCCGTCATCGGCCGCGAATTCCTGCCCGCCGAACTGGCCGAGGTCGCCCGCTGCGGAGCCGACCGGGTGCACGCCGCACTACCCCGGCTGACCGCCCGGCGTCTGATCGAACCGTCGCCGGCCGAGCCGGCCTTCCGCTTCAGCACGGGCCTGATTCACGAGGTCGCATACGCCTGCATGTCCAAGCGTGCCCGAGCGGACCAGCACGAACGCGCCGCGCCGCTGGCCTCCGTGCGAGCCGCCGGGGACAGCGCCGCCGGACGCCACTTCGAACGCGCATACACGCTGCGCACCGAGCTCGGCATACTCGACCCGCGCACCGACACCCTCCGCCGCCGGGCCGCGCGCGCCCTGACCCGGGCGGGAGCGCAGGCCCTCGCCCGATCCGACCTCGCGTGGGCGCACGACCTGCTGACCCGCGCCACCGCCCTGGCGCAGCCCGGGGAGAGTACCGGACCCGCCGCCGCGCGCCGGCTCGGCGAGGCCTGCCTCGCGCTCGGCCGTACCGCGGAAGGGCTCGACCTGCTGCGATCCGTCGCGGCCGATCCCGCGGCCACCAGGGTCGAGGCGGCGCATGCCCGGCTCGACCTGGCCGTCGCCGAACCCGGCCCGAGCGGCCCCGTCGAGGCGGCGACCGCCGCCCTTCCCGTCTTCGAGGCCGCGCACGACGAGCTCGGCCAGGCCAGGGCGTGCCTGCGGTTCGCCCAGGACCAGCAGGTCAACGGTCGGCACGCGGCGGCCGAGCTGCTGCTCACCCGCACCCTCGCGCACGCCGACCGAGCCGACGGCGAACCCGAGCGCGCGGCGGCCCTCGGCGCGATCGGCGTCAGCCTCTGGCGCGGACCGCGACCCGCCGCCGAGGCCGTCGAGCGCTGCAGGTCCCTGATAGCCGAGCACGGCCCCGGACGCCGCACCGTCCGCGTCACGCTCAACTGCCCGCTCGCCGTGCTGCACGCGCTACGCGAGGACACCGAAGCGGCCCGCGCGGCCCTGGCCGAGGCCGCACACCACTCCGAGCAGCTCGGATACGCCGAGGCCCAGGTCTTCCTGCCGCTGTTCGCCGCCGTCGTCGAAACCCTCGCCGACCGGCCGGAGCAGGCCCTGGCCCTGCTGCGGGACGCGGCCCGCACCGGGCGGCGGCTCGGCGCGCACGGCCTGCTCGGCACCATCGAGCTGGACAGCATCAGGCTGCTGCTGGACCTCGGACGGCCCGCGGAGGCGGCCGAGCTGATCGCCGCCGCCGAACCTGACCGGCCGAGGCCGCTCGCCGAGTCCGTCGAGCTGGCCGGCCTGCGCGCCCGGGCCGCCGGGGCCGCCGGAGACCGCGAGTCCGCGCTGCGCCTGATCCGGTTCGCGCTGCAGGAGGCGGCGCCCACCGACGCCCTGATCGTCCAGGCCCAGGCGGAGCTCGACCACGCGCACACGCTACTGCTGCTCGGCGCGCCCGCCGAGGCGGGAATCGCCGCCTCCGCGGCCGGCGTGCGCTTCGCGGCCAAGGGACACCTGCCCGGCGTGCGCTGGGCACGCCGGCTGGCGGCAAGAGCCGCGCGAGAGAAGGGAACCACCACGTCGTGAAGGCGATCACCCGCGCCGCACCGCCCCCGCTGAGCTGGAACTACTACGGCAGGTGCCCCGAGGACCTCCAGATCACCGCCGACCCCGGACCGTCCCCGCACACCCCGGCCGCGAACTCCGAGGCGGGTCGCGGCATCCGCGTCTGCGTCGTCGACTCGGGCGTCGAAACCGACCATCCGCTGGTCGGCGGGCTCGACGGATCCTGGGCCGCGGTCAAGGAGGAGGACGGCGAGATCCGGATCGTGCCCAGCACGGACGGCGACGCGTGCGGCCACGGCACCGCCTGCGCCAGCATCATCCGGCGCGTCGCGCCCGCCGCCGGCCTGCACAGCGTCCGCGTCCTCGGCGCCCGCTTCTCCGGCAGCGGCGACGTCCTGGTCGCCGGGCTGCGCTGGGCGGTGCGCCAGCGCTTCGACGTGATCAACCTGAGCCTGTCGACCACCCGGACCCGGTTCGCCGAGGAACTGCACGCCCTGGCCGACGAGGCGTATTTCGCCCGCAGCGTGATCGTCGCCTCCGCGCACAACACCCCGGTCGAGTCCTTCCCCTGGCGCTTCGCCTCCGTCGTCTCGGTGGGCAGCCACGGCGAGGCCGACCCCGAGCTCTACCTCTACAACCCGGCCCCTCCGGTGGAGTTCTTCGCACCGGGCCAGAACGTCACCGTCGGCTGGCTGGGCGGCAAGACCATCCGCACCACCGGCAACAGCTTCGCCACCCCGTTCATCGCGGGGCTCTGCGCCCGGATCCTGTCCGAGCACCCCGGGATGACGAGCTTCCAGCTCAAGAACGCGCTCTACCTGGCCGCAGCCAACGTCCGACTCGTCGAAGAGGTGCCGCATGACCATTGATCACACCGCCGCCGACCCGGCCGACCCCTCGGCCCTGGAACTGCTCCAGTCGGTCGTCGAGGTGGCCCGGGCCATCTTCGGCGCCCGCGCGAGCTCGGTCTTCCTGCTCGACGACGCGGCGGACGAGCTCGTCTTCCAGGCCGTCTCCGGGGAGGGCGAGGACTTCCTGGTCGGCCGCCGCTTCCCCGCGCACAGCGGCATCGCCGGCTGGGTCGCCAGCACCGGCGAGCCGATGGTCGTCGACGACCTGAGCAGCAACGCCGCCTTCGACCGGGCCTTCGCCGAGTCCACCGCGTACACGCCCGACGCGCTGATGGCGGCGCCGCTCGTGCACGGCGACCGGATCCTCGGGGTGCTCGAGGTCCTCGACCCGGCCCCGCAGACCCGCTCCAGCCTGCCCGAGCTCGAACTGCTGGCGCTGTTCGCCCGGCAGGCGGCCGCCGCGCTGCGGATCGTGCACGCGCACCGGGCCGAGGCGGACCCGCGGCGCCGGGCCGACGCGGTGCGCCTGGTGGGCGAGCTGGAACGGCTGCTGCTCGACGCGCTCTGATCCGCCCGACCGGGCAATACCGGCAGCTAACCGGCGGCGAACCGGTCCCGTACCGCCGACGCCTAACGTCCCTCTCAGTCGGTGCGCGAGGCGCCGCCGAACTAGTCACTCCAGGAGGAGAAATGTCCGAGGAGCAGATCCCCGAGCCGACCGGCACCGAGGAGATCGAGGTCGAGGCGCACTCCGTCTCGTCCGGCTGCATCGTCAACAACTCCGCGGCGCTCACCGAGGACGAGGACGTGGCCGCGCACACCGCCGCCTCGCTGCGCGAGATCGACGTCGTGGCGGAGATCGCGAAGAGCGGAGGCTGCATCGTCAACAACTCGGCGGCGCTGTCCGACGAGGACGTGGCCGCGCACGTCGCCACCTCCGGCTGCGTCATCAACAACTCGGCCGCGCTCACCGACGACGAGGGCTGACCTCCCCGGGAACCGGGCCGGCCCGGCCCGGTTCCCGCACCCCGCTTCCCGAGCCCGGAAGGTGACGTGAAGATCCTCCTGTGCCCGCTCAGCGACGGCGGATACCTCTATCCGGTGATCGCCGCCGGACGCGAGCTGCGCCGCCGCGGCCACCGGGTCGAGCTGCTCGGCCGGGGCGCCGCGGCTCCCGTCGCGGCCGAGGCCGGGCTGCCGTTCACCGCGGCCGAGGAGCTCGGCGGCCGACGCGCGTTCTCCGCGATCTGGTGGGGTCTGACCGGCCTCGACCAGTACCGGACCGTGCTGCGCGCCGCCCGGGAGGCGAAGCCCGACCTGCTGGTCACCTCGGCCCTGTGCACGGGCGCGCTGCTCGCCGCCGAGGCCCTGGACCTGCCGATCGTCGTGATCGGGCTGTCCGTCCACCTCTACGACTACGGTTCCGGCGGCGACGGGGAGCCGTACCTCGGCCGAACCCGGACCAGCCGGACCGAGCAGAGCGAGCTGATCTACGCCGGCGTGCGCGAGCAGGCGGGCCTCGCCTCGCGCGCGGCCCGGTGGCGGCACAGCCCGCTGCTCGGCGACGCGACGCTGCTGCGCGGCGTCCCGGAGCTCGAGCATCCCGGCGCGCTGCTGCCCGATCCGGTGCGGCACGTCGGGCCCCTGGAGTGGGAGCCCGCCGCCGACCCGGCCGAGCTCGCCGCCGTCCGCGACCGGCTCGCGGAGCGCGGAAAGCCCGTCGTGTACGTGCATCTGGGGCGCAACTTCGGCGGCCGCAGCCTGTGGCCGCGGCTGAACGAGGCCTTCGCCGGCGGCCGGTTCCAGGCCATCGTCGAGCAGGGCCGCTCCACCGAGCCGCGGCCGGACCCGGCGGCGGACGTCGTCCTGGTCCGCAAACCCTGGATGGGCCCGCTCGTCGACCTGGCCGGACTCGTACTGACCAGCGGAACCTCCGCTCCGGTGCTGGCGGCGCTGCGCCGCGGGCTGCCGCTGGCCGTCTCGCCCAACGGCTCCGAGCAGCCGCTGCTCTCGGTGGCCTGCATCCGGGCCGGCGTCGCCGTGCACGTCCCGAACACGGCGGCCACGGACACCGCCGGCCTGCTGGACACGGCCTGGCACGACGGCGCCCTGCGCGAGCGCGCCCGAGGGCTCGGCCACCGCCTCGCCGCCACGGACGGCACGGCGCGCGCCGCCGACGCGATCGAGGCGGCCGCCCGGGCATCCACCATCCCGAGGGAGGACCATGAACTCGCCATCAGCCAACCCTGACGACGGCATCGAGGACATCGTACGGATGCTGTCATCCGGCTGCCGGCAGTGGATCCGGCGGCACGCGGCCTACCTGGACTCCCCCGCCGGCCGCGCCGAACTCCCGCTCACCCCGCGTGTCAAGGCCCTGCTGCAGCTGGCCCTGCTGCGTCGCTGCTGGGCCAAGACCGACCCCGGGGACCCGGGCCTGGCCGACATCACGGCCGTGCTCGAACAGGCGTATCGGAACCCCGATTTCCCCTACCCGGACGCGCTGGATCCGCGCTACGCCCAGGCGCTGCGGCTGATGTACGTCGCGCTGGCCCCGGAGGGCGTTGCGGTCGGGCCGCCGGACACCCGCTTCCTGATGGAGCGCCCGGAGTCCCCCTACCTGCACCTCGAAACGCGTTTCTTCGCCGACATGGCGGGCCTCGGGCACCGCCTCTCCTCGTATCAGGACCTGTACGCGGCGAGCGTGCTGGCGGGCGCGGACGAGACGCCCGCGGCCGAACTGGACTCCTGCAACATCACGCACACCGTGCTGTACCTGAGCGAATTCGGCCTGCGCGAGACGGGCCTCGCCGAGTCGGACCGCGAGCGCGCCGCGCGGGTGCTCGAACGGCTGACGGAGCACTGCGTGCGGCAGGGCGACTGGGACTCGATCGGCAAGCTCCTGCTCGCGCAGCACAGTCTCGGCCTCGATCCGCTGCGTACCGCGTCGGGCACGGCGGGCCTGCGGATGCTCGCCGAGGTCCAGACGCCCGAGGGCGCGATCCCCGGCAAGACGGCGGCCCAACGCGCCACGCCGGAGTCCACGCCCGAGCGCTTCTTCCGCCTGTCCTACCAGACGACCCTGGTCACCGCGATGGCTCTGGTGGTCCTGACGCCGATCCTCGAGGAGGCACGGTGAGTACGCAGACGCTCGCGACGACTCAAGCCCCGGGTGCCACGCGCCTGCTGCGCGGCGAACGGAACTGGTGGTTCCTCGGCCCCGGCGGCACGGCCCGGCTCCGCGAAGAGCACCTGACCGCGGACAGGCGGCTGCTGCCCGGCACCGAGCGCCGCCTGCACGAGCTCGGGGTGTTCGAGACCGCGCCGATCAGCACCTATTCGCTGACCGTGCTCACCAGCACGCATTGCAACCTCGGCTGCGGGTACTGCTTCCAGAACAGCGCGCAGGACCCGTCGGGCGGCAGCCGTCCGCCGCGGATCGCCCGAACCCGGCTGACCTCGCCGACCATCACCTCGATCCTGGACTTCACCCGGCGGCGGATGGACGAGGCGGGCCTGGAGAAGCTCACCGTGCTGCTGTTCGGCGGGGAGCCGCTGCTGAACCCGCGCGGCTGCCTCGAGGTGCTCGAGCGGGCCAGGGGCATCGGGATGACCTCCGCGTGGATGATCTCCAACGCCACCCTGCTCACCGGCGCGCTGGCCCGGCAGTTGGCGGAGCTCGGGCTCGGCAGCGTGCAGGTCACCTTCGACGGCGACCGCGAGGACCACGACCGGATCCGGATCGGCCGCGCGGACGGCGGCGGCACGTTCGACACGATCGTGCGCAACATCGTCGCGGCCTGCGAGTCCTCGCCGCTTCGCTGGACGCTGCGGGTGAACGTCTCGCAGGAGACGTTCGCCGGGATCGACGCGCTGGTCGAGCGCCTCGCCGAGCAGCTGGACCCGTCCCGCTGCACGCTCTACTTCGCCCGGGTCGGCGACGTCGGCATCGGCTACGCCAACGATCTGCTGCACAACGGCGAGATGGCCGCGGGCTTCATCCGCTGGCAGCGCAGGGCGCTCGACCTCGGCTTCAGCCTGAACCGCCCCGGCGCCAGGCAACTCTGCCACACCTGCGGCTACACCGACGGCCGGTTCGGCGCGGTGGCCAGCGCGGACGGAACGCTGTCGAGCTGCTGGGAGACGGCGGGACGCCCGGAATGGCAGGTCGGCTCGATCGAGGGCGGATACCTGCCGGCCGAGCAGACCGAGGGCCGCTGGGTCGGCTGCGAGGACCTCTACCAGTACGGCGAGGGCGCGGAGGCGCTCGCCCGCTTCCAGGACACCGTCGATGTCGCAGTACTCGACTACCTGGACGAGAAGGGCCGCAGGTGACCGCGCCCCGGGCCCTCGACCGGCTCTCGGACGGCGCGTTCGACTGGCTGGAACACAACCTCGAGCACTTCGACCCGTACTCCGGCCGCGCCGCGTCGGCCACGCACGTCCGCGCGAAGGCCGTGCTGGAGCTCGCACTGCTGTGCTCCTGCTCGGCCCGGCTGGGCGACCCACCCGGCGCACGGCTGGCGGCGGCCGCCGCCCTCGTGCACGAGATCTGGCGTCGCCCGGAGTTCCTGGAGCTGCTCGACGAGTATCCCGCACACGCGGACACCTACAGCCTGATCTACGCCGCGCTGGCCCCGGCGGGCTGCGACCTCTCGCTTCGCAAGAGCGCGCTCGCCCGGCTGAGCCCCGGCTTCCTCTCCCCGGGCGGCAAGTCCGCGTATCAGTGCCTAGAGATCCGCTACTACGCGGACCGGGTCGGCGTGCGGCACGGCATCGACCCCTACCCGCGGCTGATCGAGCAGAGCCGGATGACCGTCGTGCCGGGCGAAGCGCGGCTGACGCTCGCGGACGCGTACGCGGTCACGCACTCGGGCTTCTACCTCGGCGACTTCGGCCGCAACCGCTCCGCACTCGACGGCGACCCGCTGGCGCGCGCCCGTGCCCTGGTCGGCGCGATACTCGACTACAGCCTGCGGCACGATCAGTGGGACCTGGCCGCGGAGCTGGTCATCACGCAGTACATCCTGGGCATCGAGCCGCTGGGCGACGCCAGAGGGGCGGCCGCCGTCCGCCGGCTCTCCGAGGTCCAGCGCCCGGACGGCGCCTTGCCCGGCCGATCCCCCGCCGAAGCCGCTCCCCGAGCGGCCTCCCCGGCGCGCTTCTTCGCGGCCGCCTACCACACGACGCTCGTGACGGCCCTGATGGCGCTGATCATCTCCCGTGGACGGTCCGCATGAAGCTCAGCCTGACCCTGATCAACCGCGACTACACCCGGCTGTGGTTCGGCCAGGCGGTCTCCTCCGTCGGCGACGCGGTGTTCAGCACCACGCTCGTCCTGTGGGTGGCGACCGTGCTCGGACGGGGCAGGTCGTGGGCGCCGGAGGCGGTCAGCGGCGTCGTGCTGGCGGCCGGCCTGGCCATCATGACCGTCGGTCCGATGGCGGGCGTCTTCGTCGACCGCTGGGACAAGCGTGCCACGATGCTGCGCACCGAGGCGTTCCGTGGCGGACTGGTCGCGGTGCTCACCCTGATCGCCTTCCTGCCCACCCACGCGCTGCCGGTCGGGGTCTGGCTGGCCCTGATCTACGTGGCGGTGCTGCTGCTCGACTCGGCCGGCCAGTTCTTCTCCCCGGCCCGCTTCGCCACCATCGGCGACCTGGTCATCGGCGACGCGGACCGCGCCCGAGCCGCCGGCATCGCCCAGGCCACCGCCGAGACCGCCTGGATCATCGGCCCGCCGCTCGCCGCCCCGCTGCTGTTCACCGTGGGTCTGCAGTGGGCGCTGCTGGCCGACGCGCTGTCCTACCTGGTGTCCTACCTGGCGATCCGCTCCGTCGAGGCGCGGCCTTCCTCGGCCCCGGCGAAGGCCGCCAAGGAGCGCCCCAACGCGCTGCGCGAGTTCCGGGCCGGACTCGAGTTCTTCCGCCGCAGCCGGCTGCTCGTCGCGCTGCTGGGCTTGGCGGTGATCGGCCAGTTCGGCCTGGGCGCCCTGGAGACGCTGAACGTCTTCTTCACCACCAGGAATCTGCACGCCTCCGCCCACCTGTACGGATACCTGGGCATGGCGATGGGCGTGGGCGGCATCACCGGCGCGCTGTGCGCCGGCCGGGTGGTCCAGTGGATCGGCGCCCGCCGCACCACCTGGATCGGCCTGATCGTCAGCGGCACCCTGCTGGTCGTCTACTCCCGCCAGTCCGTCATGTCCGCCGGCATCGCACTGCTGTTCGCGTTCGCCATCCCGCTCACGATGCTGAACACGGCGATGTCTCCGCTGCTGCTGGCCGCGGCCCACTCCGAATACCGGGGCCGCGTGGTCGCCGTCTTCTACCCGGTGACCCAGTTGGCCTCGCTCGTGGCCGCGGCGCTGGCCGGCTGGTTGGCCGGAACCCTGCTGCGCGGCTTCGCGGTCACGATCGGCGGCATTCGTTTCGCCCCCGTCGACACGATCTTCGCAGCGTCCGGCCTCATCATCATCCTGTCCGGCGTTTACGCGCGCTTCGCCCTCCCCGACACCCAGAAGGAACCGAGCCCTGTGCCGTCCACGGTGGCGGCCTAGGACTCGTAACAAAGTGAAGCGCCCGCCTGAGCAGCGGTCTGACCGCGCCACGTGCCGCTGGGGGAGTCGGTGTGTCCCGGGTGCCCGGTCGTGTGGCAGTGCGATGAGCCCGGCGTTCGTCGCGGTGAACCCGCAGGACTGGAGGTAGAACTCGGTCAGGTGGTCTTCGAAGTCGACGTGCAGCCATTCGCATCCGGCTGCGCGGGCGTGCTGCACCGGGCGAAGTCGCGATTGACCAGGTCGGCCGTGGTCGGGGTCTCGGGACGCGGTCGACGTCGCCGATGACCGTGCAGGCCCTTGAGCCCGGCGCGATGCATCAGCAGCTCCACCTGGCCGTGCCCGACGTGGATACCCCGGCCCAGCAGCAGTTCGGCGCGCACCCGGTGGGCACCGTAGACGCCGTGGGACGCCTGGTGGATCGCAGTGATCTGCTCTGTTAGCCAGGGGTGGCGCAGCGACCGCTCCGAGGGGGTGCGCGAGCGCCACGCGTAGTATCCGGACTCGGATACGCGTAGCACCCGCGTCGCGACCTGGACCGGTAGGCCTTCGCCGGCCATCACCGCGACCGCCTCGAAGCGTCTTTTGGGGGCACCACGGCGTCGAGCAACTCCGCGGCGCGCCGGTGGACGGCGAGTTCCGCCTCGAGCTCGGCGATCCGCTTCCTGGCCGCGACCAGCTCGGCGTTCTCACTGCTGGGGATCCCCGGCGCGCGGCCGGTGTCGATCAAGTGCTGCTTGCGCCAGGCATGGACCGTCTGCTCGCTCACGCCCAGCAGTTCGGCGACCTGCTTGATCGGGCGTCCCGCCTCGACGAGGTCAAGGACCTTTCGGCGGAACTCGGGCGGATAAGAACGCGGCATCGAACCCTCTCAGGAGACTGGATCAACAAGTGTCCAGCATCCTGACTCCAGCAAACCCGGGGAACATCAGAAGCCCGGCCCGCGGCTGTTTTTCTCACGGCGTCTGGGCTGCGACGCGGCTGCCCTGGGGCGGCAGTGCCGAGATTGATCAGCAGGCTGCCGAGATCTGACCACTGTCGTTGCCGATCTGCAAGAATGTGGGCGACTGCGCGGCGTTGGGATCTCCTGCCGCTACGTCGGCGAGGAGCGCCTGGAGGTGCGTCAACGCGTCGGCCAGAGCGTGCTTGAGAGCCGGAGTGCGCGCGGCGCTCGCGTAATCCTGGATTGTCCTGATCGTTCGCTGGATATCGGTCACAGCCTTCGATGGATCACCGAGATCACTGCCCAGCTGATATTCCAGCGCCGCGATAGTGGCGATCGCGGAAAGGCACGGATCGTTCGCGGCCAGCGCTGAAAGAGGCACGAGGGACGGGGCTGCGATCGGCCCTTGGCTCGCCTGCGTTGCCATATTGGTCGCCGACGCGGAATTCTTCGACCACGGGTGTCCGGAGAAGGCGACCACCACGCCTATGACCGTCGCGACAGCCACAGCGAGACCTCCGACTAACCGGCGGCGTGGCTGCCACCGTCGGTTCTCCCCGGCAGTTGCCGGACCTGCTTCTTCACGAACCACTGCGGTCCGCTGCGCATCAGCATCATCGTCCACCGCGCGCTCTCCCCTGCACCACCGGACATGTGATCGCTCAGGGGGCAGCTTACTTGGCAGGTCAATCACGGGCCATCTCAGCAGGATGCCAAAAGGTGGTGCTCGACCGGTGCACCTTCAGCCAAGTTTAGGAAGGGCTTGACAACAGATGGTCACGTCCAGGGACGTGGTGTACGGGGTAGCTCTGATGGGCGTATCTCCGGTACGTGAGACGGTCACCGGGTGATCCTTCGAGATGGATTGAAGATCTTGAAGGAGGAACACGCGGTGACCGTCTTATCCAGTGTGCCCGCAGGTGAGGAGTTCGAGCGGCAACTCGCCGCAGCGGACCCGGACATGTTGCGGTTGATGGTGAAGTCGTTCGCCGAGGCGTTGATGTCGGCCGAGGCCGACGCGGCGTGCGGCGCCGAATACGGGCAGGTTAGCCCGGAGCGGACGAACTCGCGCAACGGCTACCGGACGCGGGCCTGGGATACGAGAGTGGGCAGCATCGAGCTGGCTATCCCGAAGTTGAGGTCGGGCTCGTACTTCCCGGAGTGGCTACTCGAGCGGCGGCGGCGTGCGGAGCAGGCGCTGATGAGCGTGGTGGCCACCGCCTACCTGCTCGGGGTCTCCACGAGGCGGGTCGAGCGGCTGGCCGCGGAACTCGGGGTGAGCCAGTTGTCGAAGTCTCAGGTCTCGGCGATGGCCAAGCACCTCGACGAGCAGGTCGCGGCCTTCCGCAGCCGGCCTCTGGACGCCGGCCCGTACCCGGTGGTCTGGGTCGACGCCCTGACCCAGAAGGTGCGCGAGAACGGCCGGGTCGTTAACGTCCACGCCTTGGTGGCGGTCGGGGTCAACGGGGACGGCACCCGGGAGATCCTCGGCATCGACGTGGCCTCGGCCGAGGACGGCGCCGGCTGGCTCGCTTTCCTGCGCTCACTCACGGCACGAGGCCTGTCCGGGGTGCAGTTGGTGATCTCCGATGCGCACCGCGGCCTGGTTGAGGCGGTCGGCGCCGCGCTGCCGGGAGCGGCGTGGCAGCGGTGTCGCGCGCACTACTCTCGCAACCTGGCGAACCAGGTCCCAAAGTCCGCCCAACCGTGGGTGGCAACCCTGCTGCGCACCGTCTTCGAGCAGCCCGACGCTGAGGCTG
>DASTAE010000222.1:0-20791 GCA_035712985.1 Actinospica sp. | reverse complement strand
ACAGGTACCCACACGGAGCCGCCCTTCCGTGCGAGAAGGAAGAAAAACCGAGCCAGGAGGTCCAGCGTGCCGGAAGAATTCAGCAAGTCCCCGTACCGGCGGGTCCTGCTCAAGCTGTCCGGGGAGGTCTTCGGCGGCGGCCGGGTCGGGGTCGACCCGGACGTGGTGCAGTCGATCGCCCGCCAGATCGCCGAGGCGCAGCGTGCCACCGGCACGCAGATCGCCGTGGTCGTCGGCGGCGGCAACTTCTTCCGCGGCGCCGAGCTCAAGAACCGCGGCATGGACCAGGCCCGCGGCGACTACATGGGCATGCTCGGCACGGTGATGAACTGCCTGGCCCTGCAGGACTTCCTGGAGAAGCAGGGCGTGGAGACGCGGGTGCAGACCGCGATCACCATGTCCCAGGTGGCCGAGCCCTATATCCCGCGGCGCGCCATCCGGCACCTGGAGAAGGGCCGCGTGGTCATCTTCGGCGCCGGCGCCGGCATGCCGTTCTTCACCACCGACACCACCGCCGCCCAGCGCGCGCTGGAGATCGGCGCCGAAGTGGTGCTGATGGCCAAGCAGGGCGTGGACGGCATCTACGACTCGGACCCCAAGAAGAACCCGGACGCGCAGCGCTTCGACGTGATCGACCCGCGCGAGTTCCTGGTCCGCGGCCTGAAGGTGATCGACGCCGCGGCCGTCTCGCTCTGCGGCGACAACAAGCTGCCGCTGCTGGCGTTCGAGTTGGAGACCGAGGGCAACATCGGGCGCGCCGTGGCCGGGGAGAAGATCGGTACCCTGGTGTGCCGTGTCGACGACGTCGACGCGCAGTAGCGTGTGCCCTGCAGCAGCCTAGTCTTAGCCCTGTATGTAGAACCCGGATGTAGGGAGCCGTGATGATCGACGAGACCCTCCTCGAGGCCGAGGAGAAGATGGACAAGGCCGTGTCCGTGGCCAAGGAGGACTTCGCCGGCATCCGGACCGGCCGGGCCACCCCGGCGATGTTCAACAAGATCGTGGTGGACTACTACGGCACGATGACGCCGATCCCGCAGCTGGCCACGATCCAGGCGCCGGAGCCGCGGATGGCGACGATCGCCGTCTACGACAAGAGCTCGCTGGCCGCCGTCGAGAAGGCGATCCGGGACTCCGACCTGGGCGTGAACCCGTCGAACGACGGCAACATCATCCGCGTCGTCTTCCCGCAGCTGACCGAGGAGCGCCGCCGCGACTACATCAAGCTCGCCAAGTCCAAGGGCGAGGACGCGAAGGTCTCGGTGCGCAACATCCGCCGGCACGCCAAGGAGGCCATCGACAAGCTGGTCAAGGACGGCGAGGTCGGCGAGGACGACGGGCGGCGCGCGGAGAAGGAGCTCGACGACCTGACCGCGAGGCACACGGGCAAGATCGACGAGCTGCTCAAGCACAAGGAAGCCGAACTGCTCGAAGTGTGACCCAGGAGGGCGTGTAGCCTTCCTGCGGCGGCAGTCCCGAGCGAGGATTGTGCCTGAGAGCGTGGAAAAGAGAGAGTGGGCGGGCCGATGACGAATGCCGTTGAACGGGCGCAGGGGGAGCAGCCCGCGGCGGAGTCGAAGTCCACTCGCGGTCGGAGGGAGCAGCCCGTGGCGGAGCCCAAGGCCACGGGCAAGGCCGGTCGCAACCTGCCCGCGGCCATCGGCGTCGGGCTCGGCCTCGGTGTCGTCATCGTGGCCTCGCTGCTGGTCGAGAAGGTGGCCTTCCTCGCCGTCATCGCGCTCGCCGTCCTGTTCGCCCTGCGCGAGCTGGCCAACGCGCTCAAGGAGCGCGGCATCCTGCTGCCGCTGGTGCCGGTCTGCGTCGGCGGCCTCGGCATACTCGCGGCCGCCTACTTCTCCGGCGAGGGCGCGCTGGCCTCGGTGCTGGCGCTGACCGCCGTCGCGATCCTGGTGTGGCGCCTGGCCGACGGGGCCGAGGGCTACCTGCGGGACGCGACGGCCGGCATCCTGGCCGTCGTCTACGTGCCCTTTCTGGCCGGCTTCGCGGCGCTGATGACGGCCGAGCACCAGGGCTCGCAGCGGGTGCTGCTCTTCCTGATCCTGGTGGTCTGCAACGACACCGGCGGCTACGCGGCCGGCGTGCTGATCGGCCGGCACCCGCTGGCCCCGAAGATCTCGCCGAAGAAGTCCTGGGAGGGGCTGTTCGGCTCGGTCGTGGCGGCCGGCGCGGCGGGCGCGATCGGGATGAACCTGATGCTGCACGGCCAGTACTGGCAGGGCGCCGTGACCGGCGTCGCGGTGGTGGCCAGCGCGACCCTCGGCGACCTGTGCGAGTCGATGATCAAGCGCGACCTCGGCATCAAGGACATGGGCCACCTGCTGCCGGGCCACGGCGGCATCATGGACCGGCTCGACTCGCTGCTGCCCACGGCCCCGGTCGTCTACCTGCTGCTCTCGGTCTTCGTGAAGAACTGACCATCCCGTCCCTCGTGGGAGAATAGAGGGATGAGCGCACAAGAGCCGGGGGTGCTGGTCTTCGAGGCCCCGCGCCGGGGCAAGCCCCCGCGTCACCTCGCCGACCTGTCCCTCGCCGAGCGCAAGCAGGCCCTCGGCGACGCGGGCCTGCCCGGCTTCCGCGCCGCGCAGCTGTCCAAGCACTACTTCGACCGGCTCGAGGACGACCCGCAGGGCTGGACCGACATCCCGCAGGCCCAGCGCGAGCAGCTGCAGAAGGCGATGCTGCCCACGCTGATGACCCCGGTCCGCGAGCTGACCGCGGACAAGGGCACGACCCGCAAGACGCTCTGGAAGCTGCACGACGGCGCGCTCGTCGAGTCCGTGCTGATGCGCTACCCGGACCGCACCACGATGTGCGTCTCATCGCAGGCCGGCTGCGGCATGAACTGCCCCTTCTGCGCCACCGGACAGGCCGGGCTGACCAGGAACATGTCGACCGCCGAGATCGTCGAGCAGGTCGTCGCCGGAGCCCGTTCGCTGGCCCGCGGCGAGGTGCCCGGTGGTCCCGGCCGGGTGTCCAACGTCGTGTTCATGGGCATGGGCGAGCCGCTGGCCAACTACAACGCCGTGATCGCCGCCGTGCGCCGGCTGGTCGATCCGGCGCCGGAGGGCCTCGGCCTCTCGCAGCGGCACATCACGGTCTCCACGGTCGGCCTGGTCCCCGCGATCGAGAAGCTCACGGCCGAGCAGCTGAACGTGACGCTGGCCGTCTCGCTGCACGCCCCGGACGACGAGCTGCGCGACGAGCTGGTGCCGGTGAACACGCGCTGGAAGGTCGGCGAGGTGCTCGGCGCCGCCTGGGACTACGCGGGCCGGACCGGCCGCCGCGTCTCCATCGAGTACGCGCTGATCAAGGACATCAACGACCAGGCCTGGCGCGCCGACCTGCTCGGCAAGCGGCTCAAGGGCAAGCTCGCGCACGTGAACCTGATCCCGCTGAACCCGACCCCGGGTTCGAAGTGGACCGCCTCCCGCCCCGAGGACGAGGCCGCCTTCGTGCGCACCCTCGAGGCGCACGGCGTGCCCGTGACGGTCCGCGACACCCGCGGCCGGGAGATCGACGGCGCCTGCGGCCAGCTCGCCGCGCACGAGGACTGACGCCGGTGCCGACGGAGATCCGCCACATCGTCTGGGACTGGAACGGCACCCTCTTCGACGATCAGCCGCTGGTCACGCACTCGACCAACGCCTCGCTGAACGCCGTCGGCTTCCCGCCGCTCGGCGGCGAGCGCTACCAGGACCTCTACCGGCGCCCGCTGCAGGACTTCTACCTCGCGATGGTCGGGCGGGCGTTCTCGGTCGAGGAGTGGGAGCTGGTCGAGGACGCCTTCAGCAGGACCTACGCCGACGGCCTGCACACCTGCGAGCTGACGCCCGACGCGGTCACCGCGATCGACGCGTGGGCGCCGCGCTCGCAGTCGCTGCTGTCGATGTACGACCACGACAAGCTGGTCCCGCTGGTGGACTCCTTCGGCCTCGCCGCGCGGCTGGCCCGGGTCGACGGACGTCCGCCCGCGCTGGACTACGGGCCGAAGACCAAGTACCTGGCCGCCCACCTGGCCCGCCTTCAGCTGCCCGCCGAGCAGATCGCGCTGGTCGGCGACTGCGTGGACGACGCGATGGCCGCGCTCGAGGTGGGCGCGACGGCCGTGCTCTACACCGGCGGCTCGTCCAGTCGGAAGAACCTGGAGGCCGCCGGTCTCGGGGTGCCGGTGGTGGATTCGCTCACTGAGGCTGTGGAGCTGCTTCACGGCGGCCGAGCCTAGCCGCGAGACGCCTGAGCGCCGCGTAGCACTCGGCCGAGCGCTCGCTGCTGAGCACGGCGGTGAGCGCGACCAGGATGACCACCGAGAGCAGCCCGGCGAGCAGCCAGTGCCCGGACGAGTGCCTGATGGCGATCGCGAGCGGCGCCTTCTTCGGCAGTACGTCGCCGATGGGGCCGTGCAGCAGCGTGATCAGCACCGTGCCGAGGATCGCCCCGAGCGTGGGGTACGCCACCTGCCGGCTGATCGAGGTCGCCGCCGCGCTGCGCGTGTTGATCCGCGCCTGACGCAGCGCCAGGGCCGTCTCGCGGCGGCGCGCGCCGAGCGGGAGCGCGCTCATCCACCAGATCGGCAGGCCGGGCGCCGAGAGGAACAGCAGGCTCAGCAGGGTCAGGCCGGGCACGTCGTCGGAGGCCAGGCCCACGGTCAGCGGCACGGCGAGGTAGCCGCAGGAGACGGCGATCCAGGTGAGCGTGCGCTGATCGTCGCGGTCCAGCGGCGGCAGGAAGCGCCACGCGAGCCAGAGCAGCGTGGGCAGCCGCGAACTCTCGGCCGCCTCTTCGGGCCGCGCGCTCTGCGGGCTCATCGGGCCGGTCCCAGCGGCAGTCCGAAGCCGACGCTCTCGCCGCTGCCGGCCAGCAGCGGCACGGCGGCCGGGGGCGGGGTCGCCGGCATCGAGTCGGTGCGGCCCTCGGCGAGCTTGACGGTGCGGTTGAAGTAGGCGGCGGTCATCGGCTCGCGGGTGAAGACCACGATCGCTATGGCGTGCGAGACCGCGATGGAGCGCAGGATCCGCGCGGTGGACTCGGCCGTCTGCACGGCCAGGTCGGCCAGCGGCTCGTCGGCCAGCAGCACCACCGGGTCGCCGACCAGCGCGCGGGCCAGCGCGGCGCGGCGCAGCACCGGCCTGGTCAGTCCCGCGGCGAGGCTCGAGGCGTGATCCTCTATCTCGAAGCGCTCCAGCCAGATCCGCGAACGCGCTATGGCCCGGGCCGGGTTCATCCCGGCCAGCCGCAGCGGCAGCGCGACGTTCTCGGCGACAGTGAGCTCGGGAAGCAGCCGGCAGTCCTGCGGGAGCACGCCGAAGCGGCGCCGGAAGAAGGTCTGCCGCTGGTCGGCCGGGAGCACGTGCAGCGGCCGGCCGTTGGCCCACAGGCTGCCCGCGGCGGGCTCCAGCATGCCGCAGAGCAGCGCGAGCAGCGCCGACTTGCCCGAGCCGGGTTCGCCGAGCACGGCCACCGCCTCGCGTTCCCCAACGGCCAGATTCGCTCCGCGCAGCACCGAGCCGTCGGCCGGGAAGGTCAGGCCGACCGCGTTGAGTACGGGATTGTCCGAGGGAAGACTCACCCTCCCAGTGTGCGCGAAGACGGCGCCCGCTTCTCGCCGATTCGCCCCGAATTCATCCGATCTGACGATCTGCAGCCTGGAAAAACTCGGGGGGCTTCAGCTTCCCAGGAATCTGCCGAAGAACGCCGCGCGACGCGAGGGGCGGCCGGTGCGGGCCTCCTCGGAGTCCGCGCCGTCCATCACGCGCAGGCCCAGATTGGCGCCGATCCAGCGGAAGGGTTCGAACTCCCAGTTGGGCGAGTGGTGCCCGACCCAGGGCAGCGCGGTCAGCTCGGTGCGCCTGCCGCGGATCAGGTCGGCCAGCGTACGCCCGGCCAGGTTAGCCGCGCCAACGCCGTCACCCACATAGCCGCCGGCCCACGCCAGCTTGGCCGCGCGGTCGATGCCCACGGAGGCGAACCAGTCGCGCGGAACGCCCAGCGCGCCGCCCCAGGAGTGGCTCACCGGCACCTCGCGCAGGCTCGGGAAGATGGAGTCGAGCACGCGCTTGAGCTCGGCGTGCACGCGCGGGTGGCTGTCGTACTCCGGCTTGATCGAGGAGCCGTAGTGGTACGGCGCGCCGCGGCCGCCGAAGGCGAAGCGCCCGTCGGCCGTGCGCTGACCGTAGATGATCAGGTGGCGGCCGTCGGAGAAGGTCTGACGGTCGCTCAGGCCGATCTCGGC
Source organism: Actinospica sp. (assembly GCA_035712985.1). Taxonomy (GTDB): domain Bacteria; phylum Actinomycetota; class Actinomycetes; order Streptomycetales; family Catenulisporaceae; genus Actinospica. The sequence goes on along the minus strand of DASTAE010000222.1, from coordinate 14,541 downwards.
CCACTGCGCGCCGGTCAGCGGCTCGGTCGCCACCATCAGGGAGTAGACGGGCGCGAGCGCGCGCTTGAAGCCCGAGATCGTCCTCGTGTAGCCCTCGGTCGCGCGCACGACGGTCTCCGCGGTGACCGTGCCGCGCGGTGTGCGGGCCTCGCCGTTCCAGATCGAGGTGACCGGCGTCTGCTCGTAGATCCGCACGCCCATCCGCTCGACGACGTCCGCCAGACCCCTGACCAGCAGCGCGGGCTGGATGGCCGCGCAATGCGGGGTGAAGGTCGCACCGAGCACGTCGGTCGCGCGGACCTCTGCCTTCGCCTCCTCGGCACTCAGCAGGCGGTGGTCGTCCTCGCCGAAGCCGAAGGCGCGGAACTCGGCGATCTCCTCGCGGGCGCGCTCCCACTGGACCTGCGTGCGCGCCAGGACGAGCGTGCCGCCCTTGGCATAGTGGCAGTCGATGCCCTCGGCCCGGGTGACGGCCCCGACCTCGTCCACGGTCTCGTTCAGCGCGCGCTGCAGGGCGATCGCGGCATCGCGGGACCCGGCGACCTTCGCCACCTTGCCCAGGCTGGACGGGAAGATCGCGGAGCACCAGCCGCCGTTGCGACCGGAGGCGCCGAAGCCCGCGTACTCGGCCTCGAGCACGACGACGCGGCAGCCCGGGTCGGCCTTCTTCAGGTAGTACGCGGTCCACAGGCCGGTGTACCCGGCGCCGACGATGACGACGTCGGCCTCCAGATCGCCGGGCAGCGCCGGGCGCGGGGCCACGGGCCGCGGCAGGGAGTCAAGCCAGAAGCTCGGGCCGGTCACGAGAGGCTCCAACGCCCTACATAGTCGGGAACACGGTCGTACTCGGGCTTGAGGTCCGCGGCGGGCACCGGGTCGCCCCACTGGCGCACCAGCGGTATCCGGCCGGCCCAGACCGGCAGCGCGCCGTCCTCGGCGCCGTCGTCCGGACCGCCTGCGCTGATCTTCACCGAGCATTCCTCGAGGGGGAGTTCGAGCACCGCCGTGGCCTTGAGCTCCTGCGCGGAGGGCTTGCGGATCTCGGCCCAGCGCTCCGGCATCAGGTGGTCCGTGATGCGCCGCAGCGCGCGGTCCTTCTCCTTGCCGTGCAGCACGTTGCAGTGCCCGAGCACCATGACGCTGCGGTAGTTCATCGAGGACTCGAAGGCCGAGCGCGCCAGGACGAGACCGTCCAGCAGCGTCACCGAGAAGCAGACCGGGGTGCCCGCGGCGCAGAGCCGGAACAGGCGGCTGGCGGTCGAGCCGTGCATCAGCAGCGACTCGCCGTCGCGCGCGTAGGCGACCGGCAGCACGTACGGCTGACGGGTCTCGTCCGCCAGCGCGAGATGGCCGAGCAGCCCGGCGTCGAGGACCTGATGCAGCGTCGACCGGTCCGTGACGGCGAGCTCGGGGATACGGCGAACCCGGGTCCGCTCGGTGGAACCCGGGTTCGCGAGCATTGCCTCCATGCGGATGTTTACAGCCTCGTCCAGGCCTCGGTGAGCACCGAACGCAGGATCTGCTCGATCTCGTCGAACTGCTGCTGGCCGCAGATCAGCGGCGGGGCGAGCTGGACGACCGGGTCGCCGCGGTCGTCGGCCCGGCAGTACAGGCCCGCGTCGAACAGCGCCGTGGACAGGAAGCCGCGCAGCAGCCGCTCCGACTCGTCGTCGTCGAAGGTGAGCTTGGTGGACTTGTCCTTGACGAGCTCGATGCCGTAGAAGTACCCGTCGCCGCGCACGTCGCCGACGATCGGCAGGTCGTTCAGCTTCTCCAGCGTGGACCGGAACGCGAGCTCGTTCTTGAGCACCTGCTCGTTGAGGCCCTCGCGCTCGAAGATGTCCAGGTTGGCCATCGCGACGGCCGCCGAGACCGGGTGCCCGCCGAAGGTGTAGCCGTGCGGGAAGTAGTTGTCGCCCTGGTAGAACGGGGCGGCGATCCGGTCGGAGATGATCGCGGCGCCGATCGGGGAGTAGCCCGAGGTCATGCCCTTGGCGCAGGTGATGATGTCCGGCACGTAGCCGAACTTGTCACAGGCGAACATGGTGCCGAGCCGGCCGAAGGCGCAGATGACCTCGTCGGAGACCAGCAGCACGTCGTACTGGTCGCAGATCTCGCGCAGCCGCTGGAAGTACCCGGGCGGCGGCGGGAAGCAGCCGCCGGAGTTCTGCACCGGCTCGACGAACACGGCGGCCACGGTGTCCGGTCCCTCGGCCAGGATCGCCTGCTCCACCTGGTCGGCGGCCCAGCGGCCGAAGCGCTCGAGGTCCTCGCCGAGCTCCGGCACGCCGGAGATCTCCGCGGCGCGGTAGAAGTTCGTGTTCGGCACCTTGTGCGCGCCCGGGACGAGCGGCTCGAAGTACTTCTTGGCGTCCGGGATGCCGGTGATCGACAGGGCGCCCTGCGGGGTGCCGTGGTAGGCGATCGAGCGGCTGATCACCTTGTGCTTCATCGGCTTGCCGGTCAGCTTGAAGTACTGCTTGGCCAGCTTCCACGCGGTCTCGACGGCCTCGCCGCCGCCGGTGGTGAAGAAGACCTTGTTCAGGTCGCCCGGGGCGTGGTCGGCGAGGCGGTCGGCCAGGTCGATGGCGCTGGGGTGCGCGTAGGACCAGACCGGGAAGAAGGCCAGCTCCTTGGCCTGCTTCGCGGCGGCCTCGGCCAGCTCGGCGCGGCCGTGGCCCGCCTGGACCACGAACAGGCCGGCGAGCCCGTCCAGGTAGCGGCGGCCGTTGGCGTCCCAGATGTAGGCCCCGTCGCCCTTGACGATGGTGGGGACCGGGTTGTCCTTGTACGAGGACATCCGGGTGAAGTGCATCCAGAGATGGTCGTACGCGCGGCTGTCGATGGTTTCTGTCATCGGGTACCCCAGGTGTAGGTCTGTTTGTGCAGTTTCAGGTAGACGAAACTCTCGGTGCTCCGCACCTGCGGGATCGCCCGGATCCGCTTGTTGATGATGAACAGGAGCTGGTCGTCGTCCTCCGCGACCACCTCGGCCATCAGGTCGAACGAGCCCGCGGTGGCGACCACGTAGGCCACCTCCTCCATGGCGGACAGCGTTTCGGCGACCGGCTCTATGTCACCTTCGCACCGAATGCCGATCATCGCCTGCCGGTTGAAGCCGACGGTGAGCGGATCGGTGACCGCCACCACCTGCATCACCTCGGAGTCCAGCAGACGCTGCACCCGCTGGCGCACCGCCGCCTCGGACAGGCCGACGGCCTTGGCGATGGTGGCGTAGGGTCGCCGACCGTCCTGCTGAAGCTGCTCGATGATCGCCTTGGATACCGGATCCAAGGACGCTCCCGGGTTTCTGCGCCGGGCCGCGCCGTCGATCGACACGTCACTCATCATGTCTGCTATTCCCGTCGTTTGGCAAGGCCGATCCGATGGATTTCGTTTTTCGTGGCGCCTGTCACCACGGAATCCATTGGTTCCGAGGTCTCGCCGAGTCTCGATATTCGGACTAGAGTGCTGTCCCAGAGCACCTAGACGACTTTTCAGGAGAGCTGTATGGAGCCCCGCGTGCTGCGCAACATCGTCGGCGGCAAGCCCGTCGAGACCGTTGGCGGTAAGACCAGCGAGATCATCGATCCCGTCACCGAGCAGGTGATCGCCCTCGCGCCGGTGTCCAGCGCGGAAGATGTCGAGAACGCGCTGCGCACAGCCAAGGAGGCGTTCAAGGAATGGCGGCGTAGCACACCCGCCGTACGCCAGCTCGCCCTGCTGAAGCTGGCTGACGCCGTGGAGGCGCGCGCCGACGAGTTCGCCGCCGTGGAGTCGCAGAACACCGGCAAGCCGCTGGGGCTCACCCGTTCGGAGGAGCTCACCCCGATCATCGACCAGCTGCGCTTCTTCGCCGGGGCCTCGCGGCTGCTCGAGGGCCGGGCGACGGCCGAGTACATGGAGGGCCACACCTCCTCGATCCGGCGCGAGCCGGTGGGCGTGTGCGCCCAGGTCACGCCGTGGAACTACCCGCTGCTGATGGCGATCTGGAAGATCGCCCCCGCGCTCGCGGCCGGCAACACCGTGGTGCTCAAGCCCTCGGACACCACGCCGATGTCCACCCTGCTGCTCGCCGAGGTCGCCCAGGAGTTCTTCCCGGCCGGCGTCTTCAACGTCGTGTGCGGCGACCGCGACACCGGCCGCGCGCTGGTGGAGAGCAAGATCCCGGCCATGGCCAGCATCACCGGTTCGGTGCGTGCCGGCATGGAGGTCGCGGCGAGCGCGGCCAAGGACGTCAAGCGCGTGCACCTCGAGCTCGGCGGCAAGGCCCCCTGCATCGTCTTCGCGGACGCCGACCTCGACGCGGCCGTCGAGGGCATCAGCGTCGGCGGCTACTTCAACGCCGGCCAGGACTGCACCGCGGCCACCCGCGTCCTCGTGCACGAGAGCGTCTACGGCGCCTTCGTCGAGAAGCTGACCGCGGCCGCCGCCGAGACCAAGACCGGCCGGCCGGACGACGAGGACGTCCTCTACGGCCCCCTCAACAACGCCAACCAGCTGGCGCGCGTCCAGGGCTTCATCGAGCGGCTGCCCGCCCACGCCGCCCTGAAGACCGGCGGCCACCGCGTCGGCGAGACCGGCTACTTCTTCGCCCCCACGGTCGTCGCCGACCTGAACCAGGACGACGAGATCATCCAGAACGAGGTCTTCGGCCCCGTCATCACCGTCCAGAAGTTCTCCGACGACGACGAGGCCCTCGAATGGGCCAACGGAGTGGAGTACGGTCTCGCGTCCTCCGTCTGGACCACCTCGCACTCCCGCGCCCTCGCCTTCAGCCGCGACCTCAACTTCGGCTGCGTGTGGATCAACACCCACATCCCGCTGGTCGCCGAGATGCCGCACGGCGGTTTCGGCCACTCGGGCTACGGCAAGGACCTGTCGATGTACGGCTTCGAGGACTACACGCGGGTCAAGCACGTGATGTCGGCGATCTAGCCGGTAATCCATGCCGCTGATTCGCGGACCGCTTGTTAACATCGACGCATGATTCGGTCGTCCGCGCAGATGATGCCCCGCACGCGGGGCTGCTGACGCGCGGACGACCGACGATCGATCCAAGGCCCCGAGTTCGGGGCCTTTTGCGTATCCGGGTCCCGGCTCGCCTTTCACCGAGACGGAGACCGAGATGAGTGCTCGACGGACGTACATCACGACGACGATTCCCTATGTCAACGCGCGGCCGCACCTGGGGTTCGCGCTGGAGTTGGTGCAGGCGGACGTGTTGGCGCGGCGTGGACGGCAGCGGGGAGAGGAGGTCCGGGCGGTCACGGGCACGGATGACAACTCGCTGAAGAACGTGCTCGCGGCGGAGGTCGAGGGGGTGGCGGTCCACGAGCTTGTGGCGCGGAACGCGGGGGCGTTCGAGGGGCTACGTGGGCCGCTGGATCTGTCCTTCGACGACTTCATTCGCACGAGCAGCGATCCGCGCCATCGGAGTGGGGTGGAGCGACTCTGGGGGCTGTGCGATGCGCGCGGGGACCTGTATCGCAGGCACTACTCGGGGCTCTACTGCGTCGGGTGCGAGCAGTTCTACGCGCCGGCGGACCTGGTCGACGGGCTGTGCCCGGATCACCGGACCGAGCCGCAGGTCGTGACGGAGGAGAACTGGTTCTTTCGGCTCTCGCGGTACACCGACGAGCTCAAGGAGCTGATCACGAGCGGGCGGCTGCGGATCGAGCCCGCTGCGCGGCGCAACGAGGTGCTGGCGCTGATCGAGGGCGGGCTGCACGACTTCTCGGTCTCGCGATCGCATGGTCGGGCGCGGGGGTGGGGGATTCCGGTGCCAGGCGATCCGTCGCAGGTGGTCTATGTGTGGTGGGACGCGCTGGGGAACTACGTGACCAGCCTCGGGTTCGGCGATTCGCAGCCGGACTATGAGACGTGGTGGGTCGACAGCGCTCGGCGGATTCATCTGGTCGGGAAGGGTGTGATCCGCTTTCACGCCGTGTATTGGCCGGCGATGCTGCTGTCGGCCGGGCTGCCGCTGCCGACCGAGATCCTGGTGCACGACTACCTCACCATCGACGGGCGGAAGATCAGTAAGTCCAGCGGGGTCACGGCGGATCCGGCGCAGTTGGTGGAGCAGGTCGGGACGGACGCGGTGCGGTGGTGGCTGCTGCGCGAGGTGCCGCGGGTGGGTGATGCGGACTTCACGCTGGAGCGGCTCGTCGAGCGCGCCAACGCCGAGTTGGCCGGGGGACTCGGGAACCTCGTGCATCGGACCGTGACGATGATTCATCGGTACCGGGGAGGGGTCGTGCCGATCCCGACCGGTCGGATCGCAGCGCTCGATGAGGCGTGCGAGGAAGCGCCTGCGGCGATTGACGACGCGTTGGAGGACTTCGACTTCCGGCGGGCCACGGCGGCGGTGTGGCGGATCGTGGACGAGGCGAATCGGGCGATCGACGCGACGCGGCCCTGGGAACTGGCGAAGGCCGGGAAAGGCGAGGAACTGGATGTCGCGTTGGCGGCGCTGCACCGTGCGTGCGTCGACCTGGCGACGTGCCTTGCGCCGTTTCTGCCGTCGGCGGCCGAACTGATCCTTCGTCAGTGCTCGCCGGTCGACGGAGCGCTGCCGCCGAGCTCCGCGCTGTTTCCCCGCATCGAGCTCTAGCCGTCGAGCCCTAGACGTCGAGCCCTAGACGTTGCGCACGGCCTCCAGGGCGAGCAGCGCGACGTGCAGGGACAGACAGGACTCCACCGAGTCGAGGTCCACGCCGAGGACGCGTTCGATGCGGTGCAGGCGCTCGTAGAACGAGGGGCGCGACAGGTGCGCGGCGTCGGCGGCGGCGGACTTGTTGCGGCCCTGGTCGAGGTAGATGCCGAGCATGGCGACGAGGTTGGTGCCGCGCTCGGTGTCGTAGGCGAGCAGCGGACCGAGCTCGCGCTCCACGTACGTCTGCAGCCGCGCGTCGTCGCGCAGGAGGTGCAGCAGACCGCGAAGGCGCACGTCTACGAGGCGGTGGTAGGAGGGGCCGCCGGTCTGCCGGATCGCGGCGTCGGCCACCTGCACCGCTTCCAGCAGCGAGCGGCGCGCGTCGCGGACGGCGCCGACCGAGGTGCCGACGGCGATGGCGAAGTCGCCGCCGTCCGGTCCGGCCAGTTTCCGCACGGACGAGGCGAAGGTCTCGAGCGCGGCGTCCTCGCGGTCCTGCGGGCCGAGGGCCAGCAGCAGGCCGACGGAGTGCTCGTCGACGGCGCCGATCAGGGCGGCGAGGCGCTTGTCGCGGACGGCGGCCGCGGCGTTGTCGGTCAGTTCGCGCAGGCGGGACTGATGCTCGAGCGACGAGGCGTGGCCGCGCAGCCGGAGCACGATGCCGACCAGGCGCTTGTCGTCCAGGCGCACGCCGATCGCGCGGGCCCGCAGGGATATCTCCGAGGACGAGTGCGCGTGGTTGAGGATGGCCGTGAGCAGCGTCCGGTGGGTCTGGCGCTCCAGCGACTCGCGGTCGCGCTGCATCAGGCGGTTCAGCGCGAGGGTCGCCGCGCCGCGCTCGGCCAGCATGACCAGGCGGCTCGGGGCGGGCGCCGGGATGCCGTCGCAGACGAGCACGAGGCGGCCCCAGTCCTGGCCGCGCGCGCCGACGACCGTGGTCAGCCAGCCGGAGCGCTCGTCGTAGGCGGTCCGGGTCGGCGGGCGCACGGCGCGCGACCTGCCCTCCCAGCCGTCCAGCAGCGACTCTTCGGTGGTGGTGGCGGTGTCGTAGACGAGGACCTGGTGCGCCAGGTTCTCCAGCACGACGGGGTGCCCGGCCATCTTCGCTATCTGGCGGACGACCTCGGCCGGCTCGGCTCCCTCGACCGCGAGTTCGGTAAAGGTTTGGTGAACCTCCTCGGAGGCCCGCAGCTCGGCGAGCTGCGCGTCGATGATCCGCGCGTGCACCGCCTCGGTAATCGTCACGAAACGGGTGTCGCGGCCGAGCGTGATCACCGGCAGCCGGTGCTTCTCGGCGGCGAGCAGCAGCGGCTTCGGCGGGGCCTGCGGATAGCGCCGGCCCAGCTCGACGACCAGGCCGGCGGCGCCGAGCCCGGCCAGGTCGGCTATATAGCGCGCGAGCGACTCGCGGTCGTCCGGCCAGGCGATCGCCGTGGAGAGCACCAGCTCGCCGCCGCGCAGGATCTCGCGGACGTCGGTCAGCTCGGTCACGTGCACCCAGCGCACCCGCCGGTCGAGACCGGCCGTGCCCGCGACCACCCGCGGATTGCCCTGCCGCACGGCGTCGAGCGCGAGCACCTCGGCGACGGTCGGATAGCCGGGCAGCAGCGGGGCCCGTGGATCGGGCTGGTCGGTCGGAGACAGCGACATCGTCGTCAGGCCTTCGGATCGGGAGTCGGACGCCCGTGAGCGGCTGTTCACCCGGGCGACACGCCAGGCTTCGACAGGTTGTCGCTCGAACGGGCCTACAACAGGCACTGTGACAGCTGGACGCTTCGCTGGCAAGGTGGCAGAACTAAGCCCGGAACGACGGAGTCCGACGATCGTGATCGGAAAGTCATCAAGAATCCGTCGTTCAGGCCAAGTTTCCCTGCGGAATCCCTTGTCGGACGCCCGAGGTTTATGTCACGATCCTTCGGTCAGCGCGGCAGCGTGGTCGCGGACGCCGCGAGCGCCGTCTTCCGACACACTGCCAACGCCGGACGAGCTTCGGCGTCAAAGCGTCTGAAGGGCGCCGGTCAGCGCCACCGAACCGAACACGCTCCGGGAGCGGACACTATGCATCAGTACATCGACGGAGGGCTCGCGGACGGCACGGAGGGTGAGGCGCTGACCGTCCTCGACCCGGCCACCGGCCGGGTCGTCGCGAGCTCGGTGCACGCGGGTCCGGCGGACGTGGACCGCGCGGTCGCCGCGGCGCGCGCGGCCCTGCCGGGCTGGGCCGGGGCCACTCCCGGCGAGCGCAGCACCCTGATGCACAGGCTGGCGACGATCCTGGACGCGAGGTCCGCGGAGCTCGCCAGGCTCGAGACCTCGCAGACCGGCAAGCCGATCCGGCTGACCACGAACTTCGACGTGCCGGGCACGGTGGACAACGTCGCGTTCTTCGCGGGCGCCGCGCGCCACCTCGAGGGCAGAGCGCAGGCCGAGTACAGCGGGCTGCACGCCTCCTCGATCCGCCGCGAGCCGATCGGCGTGGTCGGCTCGATCGCGCCGTGGAACTATCCGCTGCAGATGGCCGCGTGGAAGATCCTGCCGGCCATCGCCGCGGGCAACACGATCGTGCTCAAGCCCGCCGAGATCACCCCGCTCACCGCGCTGGCCTTCGCCGAGGCGTGCACCGAGGCCGGGATCCCGAACGGCGTGGTCAACGTCGTGACCGGGCGCGGCCCGATCGCGGGCGAGGCGCTGATCGGACACCCCGACGTCAGCATGGTCTCCTTCACCGGCTCCACGCCGGTCGGCAAGCGGATCGCCGAGATCGCCGCGCAGACCGTCAAGCGCGTGCACCTGGAGCTCGGCGGGAAGGCGCCCTTCGTCGTGTTCGAGGACGCCGACATCCAGGCCGCGATCCACGGCGCCGTGGCCGGCTCGCTGATCAACACGGGCCAGGACTGCACCGCCGCCACCCGCGCCTACGTGCACCGTTCGCGTTTCGACGAGTTCGTCGAGGGGGTCGCGGAGCTGTTCACCGCGATCAGGCTCGGCGACCCGGCCGACCCGTCGACCGACCTCGGCCCGCTCAGCTCCCTGCGGCAGCGCGACTCCGTGGCCGGATTCGTCGAGCGCGCCCGCGGCTACGGCGCCAAGATCGTGGCCGGCGGCGAGATCCCGTCCGAGCTGCGCGGCACGGCGTTCGAGCACGGCGCCTACTACCGTCCCACCCTCGTGACCGGCGTGAGCCAGGACTCGGAGATCGTGCAGCGGGAGCTGTTCGGCCCGGTGCTGGTCGCGCTGCCCTTCGACACCGACGACGAAGCACTGCGGATGGCCAACGACACCCCGTTCGGCCTCGCCGCCTCCGCGTGGACCAAGGACCTGGTCCGCGCGCACCGGGCCAGCCGGGAGATCCAGGCCGGCTGCGTGTGGATCAACGACCACATCCCGATCATCAGCGAGATGCCGCACGGCGGCTACAAGCAGTCGGGCTACGGAAAGGACATGTCGGCGTACTCGCTCGAGGAGTACACCCAGGTCAAGCACGTCATGCATGACATCACCGGAGCCGTCCGCAAGGACTGGCACCGGACCATCTTCGACGCCTGACCGCAGAGGCCGGCCGTGTCCGCCGGGAGCACCAGGAACCGATACATACCCCCGGGGGTACCCGGATCACCAGAAGGCTGAGTCGTCTATGCCACCCTCGATACCGTTCCGCGACCCGGACGAAGTCCAAGAGCAGCGCTCCCTGATGGCCCGGGCCGCGCGGGCCGGCGCGATGCGCCGCGGCAGCCGCACCTATACGGACTCCAGCGCCGTCAGCCGCCGCAGGCTGCTGCGCGCGGGCGCCTTCGGCTCGCTGGCGGTGGCAGGCGCCGGGGCGCTCAGCGCCTGCGGCGTGGATCCGAAGTTCCCGGTCGTCCCGGAGTCGATATCCACCGGGCGGACGGGCACGGACTACTCGGACTCCGAGAAGGTGGTCAACTTCCACAACTGGGGCTCGTACATCGACATCGCGTCGGACACGAACACCAGCGACCACCCGACGCTCGACCAGTTCACCAAGAAGTACGGCATCAAGGTGAACTACGTCGAGGACATCACGGACAACAACGAGTACTACACGAAGCTCGACCCGGACCTGTCAGCGGGCAAGGACACCGGCGTGGACCTGATGGTCTTCTCGGACTACATGATCCCGATCCTCCGGTACTACAACTACATCGAGAAGCTCGACCTCTCGGTGATGCCCAACCACAAGAACACGCTGCCGGAGATCCTCAACGACCCGATCGACCCGGGTCGCAAGTTCACCCTCCCCTGGGCCTACGGATACACCACGATCGCGTACAACACGAAGATCGTGAAGGAGCCGGTCACCTCCATCAAGGAGCTGTTCGAGCGGCCCGACCTGCGCGGCCAGGTGGTGCTCTTCGCCGAGATGGAGGATACCGTCGCCTTCGCGCTGCTGGCCCTCGGCCTTGACCCTTCGAACTTCACCGACGCGCAGTACACCGACGCGCTCAACTACATCTCCGCCGCGCGCGCCCGCGGCCAGGTGCGCCAGTTCATGGGCCAGGACTACATCAGCTCCTTCAGCCAGGGGAACATCGGCGCGACGATGGCCTACTCGGGCGACGTCGCGCAGCTCGGCATCGACAACCTGGTGACGGTGAACCTGCCCACGGAGGGCATGCTCGCCTGGTCCGACAACATGTGCATCCCGAACTACGCGCGGCACAAGAAGAACGCCGAGCTGCTGATGAACTGGTACTACAACCCGGACATCGCGGCGCAGCTCGACGACTACATCGACTACATCCCCTGCGTGGACGGCGCGGTCGCCTCGCTGCAGAGCCTCGACTCGACGGCGGCCGCCAGCCCGCTGATCGTGCCCACGGACAAGATGAGGGCCGGCGCGAAGGGGTTCATGAACCTCAACGTCGACCAGCTCAACGCGTACACCACCCGTTTCCAGCAGATCTCCGGCTAAGCGAAGGCAGAACCATGAACACTCTCGACGCGGTCGGCGATCTGCGGCTGACCGGACTGACCAAGCGCTTCGGCTCGTTCACCGCGGTGGACGACCTGGATCTGACGATCCCGCAGGGCTCCTTCTTCGCGCTGCTCGGCGCCTCCGGCTGCGGCAAGACCACCACGCTGCGGATGGTCTCCGGGCTCGAGGACCCGTCGGCCGGCCGGATATTCATCGGCGACACCGAGGTCACCTCGACCAAGCCGTACAAGCGGCCGGTGAACACCGTCTTCCAGAACTACGCGCTCTTCCCGCACCTGAACATCTACGACAACGTGGCCTTCGGCCTGCGCCGCCGCGGCGTCAAGGACGTGCGCAAGCAGGTCGACGACATCCTGGCGCTGGTCGAGCTCGGCCACCTGGCCAAGCGCAGGCCCACCCAGCTCTCCGGCGGCCAGCAGCAGCGCGTCGCCGTGGCCCGCGCGCTGATCAACCAGCCGCAGGTGCTGCTGCTCGACGAGCCGCTCGGCGCGCTGGACCTGAAGCTGCGCCGGCAGATGCAGATCGAGCTCAAGCGGATCCAGACCGAGGTCGGCCTCACCTTCGTGCACGTCACGCACGACCAGGAGGAGGCCATGACGATGGCCGACACGATCGCGGTGATGAGCGCCGGACGGATCGAGCAGCTCGGCTCGCCCGAAGAGCTCTACGAGAACCCGGCCACCACCTTCGTCGCCAACTTCCTCGGCCAGTCCAACCTGGTCGCCGGCACCGTGACCGGCAAGGAGGACGGCGTGGTCACGGTCGACGCGCACGGACAGCGGATCGCGCTGCCGGAGTCGCGCTCGCGCGTCGAGTCCGGCGCGGTGATCGTCGGCGTGCGGCCGGAGAAGGTGGAGCTCGCGGCGGCGGACGCGCAGGTCGAGGCGGGCCGCAACGCGCTGCCCGGCGGCGTGGTCACCGACGCCTCCTTCATCGGCGTGTCCACGCAGTACCTGGTGAAGATGCCCTGGGGCCAGGAGCTCTCGGTCTTCGAGCAGAACACCGGCAAGGAGATCTTCCGGCCGGGCACCGAGGTCGTGCTGCACTGGGACGCGAGCCAGACCTTCGGCCTCGACGGCAGCCAGGACATCGAGGCGGGCGCCGAGATCGACGACGAGGCGGCCAAATGACCACGCTGACCGAGGCCCCCAAGGCCTCAGCCGTGCTCGGTGAGCCGAGGAAGCGGCGCAACCTGCTGCCGTACATCCTGCTCGCGCCGGGCGTGCTGTGGCTGGTCGTCTTCTTCCTGATCCCGATCATCACGGCCGTCTCCGCCTCGATCCAGACCGGCAGCCTGGACATGGGCTTCAAGGTCACCTGGAACTGGGCGAACTACTCGTCCACCTTCAGTACCTACAACACCGAGATCATCCACTCGCTGATCTACTCGATCGCGTGCACGGTGATCTGCCTCGCGCTCGGCTATCCGCTGGCCTACTTCATCGCCTTCCGCGGCGGGAAGTGGAAGAACCTGCTGATGGCGCTCGTGATCGCGCCCGCGTTCACCAGCTTCCTGATCCGCACGATCGCCTGGGAGACGATCCTGTCCGACCACGGCACCGTGGTCCGGGTCATGACCGACCTGCGGATCACGAACCTGATGGACCACCTCGGCCTGATCACCGGGAACCACGTGCTGAACAGCCCGTTCTCCGTGGTCTTCGGCATGGTCTACAACTTCCTGCCGTTCACGGTGCTGCCGCTGTACACCTCGCTGGAGAAGATCGACCCGCGGCTGCACGAGGCGGGCCGCGACCTCTACTGCTCGGGCTACCGGACCTGGCGCTACGTCACCTGGCCGCTCTCGCTGCCCGGCGTGATCGCGGGCACGCTGCTCACCTTCATCCCGGCGGTCGGCGACTACATCAACGCCTACATGCTGGGCAGCCCGAACACGCAGGTGATCGGGCAGGTCATCGAGAACGAGGCGCTGCGCGACGTGTTCGGCTACCCGATCGCGTCCGCGATGGGCGTCATTCTCACCTTCGGCACGCTGCTGATCGTGCTCGGGTACGTCAAGAAGGCCGGATCGGAGGACCTGCTGTGATCACCAAGACCTTCGACTGGATCAAGGCGCACACCCTGCTGTTCGTCTCTGTCCTGATCTTCATCTTCCTGATCGCGCCGAACGCGGTCATGCTGCTCTTCTCGTTCAACCAGCCGGCGAACAAGTACAACTTCGTCTGGCACAAGTTCTCGCTGAACGCGTGGAAGAACCCGTGCGCCAGCGCGGACATGTGCACGTCGATCAAGCTGTCGATCACCATCGCCGTCATCACGATGATCGTGGCGACGGTGCTCGGCACGATGGTCGCGTTCGCGATGATGCGCTACCGCTTCAAGGGCCGCACGTTCCTCAACGTGCTGCTCTTCCTGCCGATGGCCGCGCCCGAGGTCACCATGGGCATCACCCTGATGACCTTCTTCTACAACACGACCGGCAGCAACTCGCTCGGCTTCACCACGATCATCATCGCGCACGTCATGTTCTCGCTGAGCTACGTGGTCGTGACGGTCAAGGCGCGGCTCGCGGGCATGGACCCGACGCTGGAGAATGCGGCGGCCGACCTGTACGCGACGCCGCTGGAGACCTTCCGGCGCGTGACGCTGCCGCTGGTGATGCCCGGCATCCTGGCCGCCGCGCTGCTCTCGTTCGCGCTGTCGATCGACGACTACATCATCACGGTCCTGACCGCGGGCAACGAGGTGACGTTCCCGATGTACGTCTACGCCTCGTTCCAGCACTCGGTCCCGGCGCAGATCGACGTCATCGGCTCCTCGATGCTGCTGATCACGCTGGCGGGCATCACGTTCGCCCAGGTACCGCAGATCATCAAGACCCGTAAGGCCTAACGCGCCGCGGAGTTGACTCAGGTGGCGGACATCCCTGGTGTCCGCCACCTGAGTGTTTCGCACCCGGACACCA
>DASTAE010000221.1:0-22793 GCA_035712985.1 Actinospica sp. | reverse complement strand
GCGGCGCCGAGGTCCTGGATGCCGGTGACCAGGTCCTCGGCGTAGATCTCCAGGCAGCACTCGATCAGGACCTTCTCCATGAACGGGTCGCCCACCTGGACGCTCGGCCGCTTGGAGGGCTTGTCCTCGTCGAAGGTGGCGCTGGCCAGCACCGAGGCGCCGCCGATCCCGTCGCCGCCGGTGCGCGCGCCGAAGAGCACGACCCGGTTGCCGGGTCCGTCGGCGCGGGCCAGCTTGATCTCGCTCTTCTTGAGCACGCCGATGGACAGGGCGTTCACCAGCGGGTTGCCCGAGTAGCAGGCGTCGAAGACGACCTCGCCGCCGATGTTCGGCAGGCCGAGCGAGTTGCCGTAGCCGCCGATGCCGCGCACCACGCCGGGCAGCACCCGGTGCGTGTCGGCGGCGTCCGCCGGGCCGAAGCGCAGCGGGTCGAGCACCGCGATCGGGCGGGCGCCCATGGTGAGGATGTCGCGCACGATGCCGCCGACGCCGGTCGCGGCGCCCTGGTAGGGCTCCACGTAGGACGGGTGGTTGTGCGACTCGATCTTGAAGGTGACGGCCAGGTCCTCGCCGACGTCCACGACGCCCGCGTTCTCGCCGGGTCCGACGAGCAGGAAGTCCACCGCCGGGGCCTTGTCGCCGAACTGCTTGAGGTGCACCTTCGAGGACTTGTAGGAGCAGTGCTCCGACCACATCACCGAGTACATGGCCAGCTCGGAGGAGGTCGGGCGGCGGCCCAGGATCTCCCGGATCCGCGCGTACTCGTCGTCCTTGACGCCGAGCGCCGCGAAGGGCTGCTCGACCTCGGGGGTGCCGGCGGCCCGCTCGACGGTGTCCACCTGGTACGTGTTCTCGCTCATCAGGCGTTCACCAGCTGCTTCAGGACGGAGGTGAAGAAGGGCAGGCCGTCGGTGGCCGGGCCGGGATAGGGCCCGGTCAGCTCCTCGATGGCGTGCTCGGGGTGCGGCATCAGGCCGACGACGTTGCCCGCGGCGTTCGCGACGCCCGCGATGTCGCGGGCCGAGCCGTTGGGGTTGTCGAGGTAGCGGGCGATCACGCGGCCCTCGGCCTCGAGCTCGTCCAGGGTGCGCTCGTCCGCGGTGAACTTGCCCTCGCCGTTCTTGATCGGGATCACGATCTCCTGGCCGGGGGTGTAGTCCGAGGTCCAGGCGGTCGAGGTCGATCCGACGCGCAGCCGCACGTCCCGGTTGATGAAGTGCATCCCCGCGTTGCGGATCAGCGCGCCGGGCAGCAGGTGCGATTCGCACAGCACCTGGAAGCCGTTGCAGATGCCGAGCACCGGCAGGCCCTCGCGGGCCGCGGCGATCAGCGTCTCCATCACCGGGGAGAAGCGGGCGATCGCGCCGCAGCGCAGGTAGTCGCCGTAGGAGAAGCCGCCCGGCAGGATGACGGCGTCCACGTCGTGCAGCGAGGGGTCGCGGTGCCAGAGCGCCACGGGCTCGGCCCCGACCACCCGGGCGGCGCGCAGCGCGTCCGTGTCGTCCTGGGTGCCGGGGAAGGTGACGACGCCGATACGGGCCGGCATCAGTCCTCCACCCGCACGCGATACTCCTCGATCACGGTGTTGGCGAGCAGCTTCTCGGCCATCTCGCGAACCCTGGCGAGCGCGGCCTCGTCGGCCGGCCCGGTCAGCTCCACCTCGAAACGCTTGCCCTGGCGGACGTCGACGACCCCGTCGAAGCCCAGGCGCGGCAACGCGCGATTGACTGCCTGCCCCTGCGGGTCGAGGATCTCCGGCTTCAGCATGACGTCTACCACGACGCGTGCCATGAGCGCTCCCGATGTCGTGACCGCACACGTCCGCGTGCGATCGCTGTTGGCGGTACGCCTTAGCCTACCCGGGCGGGAGCAGTGCCCCCGCCCGGGCGCCCGTGAGCTGCGGCTACGCGAACGTGGTCCCGGTCAGCCGCTCGTACGCCTCCACATACCGCGCACGAGTCCGCTCGACGACCTCGGCCGGCAGCGGGGGCGGGGCCTCGCCGGACCTGCGGTCCCAGCCGGACTCCGGGGAGGTGAGCCAGTCCCGGACGAACTGCTTGTCGTACGAGGACTGGGCGTGGCCGGGCTCCCAGAGGTCGGCGGGCCAGAAGCGGGACGAGTCCGGCGTCAGCACCTCGTCCGCCAGCACGACCGTGCCGTCGGGGCGACGGCCGAACTCGAACTTGGTGTCGGCCAGGATGATGCCGCGCTCGGCGGCGATCGCGTGCGCCCGCCGGTAGATCGCGATCGTCAGGTCGCGGATCTCCGCGGCGAGCTCGGCGCCGACCCGGCGCTCGGTCTCGGCGAAGTCGATGTTCTCGTCGTGTTCGCCGACGGCCGCCTTGGCCGCCGGTGTGAAGATCGGGTCGGCGAGCCGGGAGCCGTCCACGAGTCCGGGCGGCAGCGCGATGCCGCACGCGGTCCCGTGCTCCTGGTACTCGGCGAGGCCGGAGCCGGTCAGGTAGCCCCGGGCCACGCACTCGATCTCGATCATCGCGAGCCGCTCGCAGAGCATCGAACGGCCCTGTAGTAAGACATTGTGATCGCGAAGTTCCACGGGAAACATCGCCGGATCGGTCGTGACCAGGTGGTTCGGCACCAGGTCGGCCAGCTGCTCGAACCACCAGAGGCTCAGCTGGGTGAGGATCCGGCCCTTGTCCGGGATCGGCGTCTCGAGCACGTAGTCGAAGGCGGAGATCCGGTCCGAGGCGACCAGCAGCAGCTTCCCGTCCACCGCGTAGAGCTCCCGGACCTTGCCGGAGCCGAGGTGGCGCACGCCGGGCAGTTCGGCGATCGCGGCGGTCACGAGAGTTCCGCCAGCTTCGCGAACATCCCGTCGAGCCGCTCGACGAAGCGCTCGGGTCGGCAGACCTCGTCCAGCCGCTTCTCATCGATCTCGAGCCCGGCCTCGGCCGCCTCCTCGCGCAGCGTCTCGCGGAAGGGCCGGCCGGTCTCCCAGGTCTTCATCGCGGCGCGCTGGGTCAGCGGGTAGGCCTGGGTGTCCCGCTCCAGGCCCATCTCGATGAGCTCGAGCAGCACGGTCGAGGTGTAGATCAGGCCGCCCGAGGACTCCAGGTTGGCCTTCATCCGGTCCGTGTCCACCACCAGGCCGGAGACCAGCCGGACGGTCAGGTTCAGCAGGTAGTCCAGGCCGATCGAGGCGTCCGGCAGCGCGATCCGCTCGGTGGAGGAGTGCGAGATGTCCCGCTCGTGCCACAGCGGAATGCCCTCCATCACCGGCACGATCTGCCCGCGCACGATCCTGGCCATCCCGGCGATCCGCTCCGAGATGATCGGGTTCTTCTTGTGCGGCATGGCGGAGGAGCCCTTCTGCCCCTTGCCGAAGGCCTCGGACAGCTCCCTGACCTCGGTCCGCTGCCCGTGCCGCACCTCGAGCGCGATCGCCTCGAGGACCGTCGCCATGATGGCCAGCGCGCTGACCCACTCGGAGATCCCGTCGCGCAGCACGACCTGGGTGGAGACGTCCGCCGCCTTCAGGTCCAGCTGCCGTGCGACATAGGCCTCGACGGCCGGGTCGATGTTCGAGTACGTGCCCACCGCACCCGAGATCGCCATCACGCCGACGGCCTCGCGGGCGCGTCGGATCCGATCCCGCGAGCGCGCCACACCGAAAGCGAAGTCGGCGACCCGGTGTCCCCAGACGTCGGGCTCGCCGTGGATGCCGTGGGTACGACCGACGCGCAGGGTGTTCCGGTGCGCGAGGGCGTGGTCGCGGAGCACGGCGACCAGCCGGTCCGCCTTCTCCAGCAGGATGTCCGTGGCCTCGACCAGCTGCAGCGCGAGCGCCGTGTCCAGCAGATCGGAGGACGTCATGCCGAAGTGCACGTAGGCCGCGGCCTCGCGGGGCTCGGTGTTGTCGGCCCAGGCGCTGAGGAACGCGATGACGTCGTGCTGGGTGACGGCCTCGATCTCGGCGACCGCCTCGGGGGTGGGGGCGGGCGCCTTGCGCACCGCCTCGAGCGCGTCGGCGGGGACGACCCCGGCCTCCGCGTGCGCCTCCATGACCAGGGTTTCTACCTGGCACCAGAGCTCGTACTTGTGGGCCTCGCTCCACACGCGGCCCATCTCCGGAAGTGTGTACCGTCCGATCACGGCGGATCGCTCCTTCGGGGAGGATTTCAGCGGGACAGACCTGGCCCGCCGCCTACGATCCTAACCGGCGCGGTCAGAGCCGGGCGGCGTAGGACAGCCAGTCCCGCAGCGGGGTGAAGTCCGAGTAGTCCACGAGGGCGTGCACGATCTCGTCCACCGGCACGGTGAGCCCGGCCCTGTCCCGCAGCACGACCCCGTCCAGCCAGTCCACGGCGAAGCTCGCGCAGTCCAGGTCCACCAGGCCGCACTGCAGCACGGCGCGCAGCCCGGCCGGGAGCTCGCCGTCGCCGGCGTCGGGGATCGGTGTGATGGTCGTACTGGGGGCGGGGGCGAGCAGCAGGGCCCTGGTCTTCGCGACGAGGGGGTGGTCCGGCGCGGCGGCCGCCGCCTCGCGCAGCAGCGGCTCGGCCACCAGGCGGGTGTAGTCCTCCCAGTCCAGCGCCCGCTTGACCCCCTCGCCCAGGTAGACCAGGGGGACGACCGCGGACACGGCCCGGTCCACCTCCCCCGGCTCGTCCAGCAGATCGCAGCCGGGCCGCTCGCTGAGCCGGTCGGCCAGCCCCACACCCACCCGGTCCCGCTCGCCGAGCTCGACCAGGGCGGAGACCAGCGCGGCGTTCAGCGCGTTCGGCGTGTAGCCCGCGTCCCAGGCCGGGGAGGCCAGCCGGGTCAGCAGCCGCTCCCAGGCCGCCGCGACCAGCCCCACCTGCTCGTGCGCGTACACCCGGCCCGCGGGCTCGACGATCCTGGCCCGCTGCGAGGCGTGCGCCGCGATCACCCGCTCCATCCCCTCGGCCCTGGCCCGGCAGCCCTCGGCGACCCAGGCCACCGCGCAGCGCGGCCAGGGCAGGCAGCCCTCCCGCTGCGCGCAGTCCAGCCGCCGCACGACGCGTCGGGCCCGGACGACGGCCGGATCGTGCGCCGCCTCCAGGCCCGCGATCACCGGTGCCAGCAGTCCGCGCAGCTCGCTGACCCGCAGCCACCACAGGAAGGGCGTCCCGACCACCAGGACAGGACCGCCCGCCCTCGGCTCGAGCCAGGCGTCGCAGTCCGGGGAGAGTTCTATCGCCGCGGGGGTCGGCACCCCGAGCGCCGCCGAGATCTGCCGGACGATCAGCGCGAGCTCGCTGCGGTCCGCGTTCTCCAGGGCGACGGTCGGCGAGGCGGGCGGGGTTATCCGGTGGAAGCGCCAGACCGGGACCGCGGCGAAGGTCAGCACCGCCGGCACGCCGACGGCCGCCGCGTAGCCGGGCAGCAGCCAGCCGGCGAGCACCGCGAGACCGAGCGCCAGCAGCCCCCAGCAGGCGACGGCCAAGGCCCCGATCCGCAGGATCGCCCTGGCCAGCCGCACCGGCTGGTCCGCGACGCCGCCCACCGGCGTTCACCCGCTCCCGAATGCTCATCACGGAAGGGACCGGAAAGAGAATCCCTTCAATTCCGGACTGTAGCGCCGGTCCGTGCGGCCCGGCACCCGGGAGGGCTCAGGATGCGCTCGTATGAGTGATTTGGTTATGCGAAGCGCCGCGTGGGACTGCGCGTCGCTACGCGTCCGCCGCGCGCACCTTGCCCGCGAGCGCCGCCGACGCGATGTCGGTACGGTGCTGCGCGCCGTCGAAGGCGATCTCGCCGATCCCGGCGTACGCCAGCTTGCGCGCGCCGGCCAGATCCCGGCCGCGCCCGGTCACGGCGAGCACCCGGCCGCCCGCGGTCACCAGCTCCGCGGCGCCGTCGAGCGCGGTGCCCGCGTGATAGACCGTCACCGAGCCGCCGGTCGGCGCGGAGAGCATCTCGGCCGCGCGCACCCCGCGGATCACGTCGCCGCTGCGCGAGCTCGCCGGGTAGCCCGCGGAGGCCAGCACGACGGTGACCGCCGCGCCCTCGTGCCAGGTCAGCGGCTCCTGGTCGGCCAGCGTCCCGGTCGCGGCGCGCAGCAGCACCGAGGCCAGCGGCGTCTTGAGCAGCGGCAGCACGACCTGGGTCTCCGGGTCGCCGAAGCGCGCGTTGAACTCGATGACGCGGGTCCCGCGGCTGGTCAGCGCGAGCCCGGCGTAGAGCAGTCCGGCGAAGGGGGTGCCGCGACGGCGCAGCTCGTCCACGGTCGGCTGGAGCACCCGCTCCATGACCTCGCCGACCAGCCCCGCCGGGACCCAGTCGAGCGGCGAGTAGGCGCCCATGCCGCCGGTGTTCGGCCCGGAGTCGCCGTCGCCGATCCGCTTGAAGTCCTGCGCGGGCTGCAGCGGCAGCACGGTCGTGCCGTCGGTGATCGCGAAGAGCGAGACCTCGGGGCCGTCCAGGAAGGCCTCGATGACGACGCGTCCGCGGCCGGGACGGTCCACGCAGTCGCGCACGTGCGCCAGCGCCGCGTCCCGGTCGTCGGTGACCACGACGCCCTTGCCCGCGGCCAGCGCGTCGTCCTTCACCACGTAGGTCGGGCCGAAGGCGTCGAGCGCGTGCTCGGCCTCCTCGAGGGTCGTGCAGACGAAGGACTCGGCGGTCGGCACCCCGGCTTCGGCCATGACGTCCTTGGAGAAGGCCTTCGAGCCCTCGAGCTGCGCCGCCTCGCGGGACGGCCCGAAGCAGGCGATCCCGACCGCGCGCACCGCGTCGGCCACCCCGGCCACCAGCGGCGCCTCGGGGCCGACCACGACCAGGTCGACGCCGAGCTCCACGGCCAGCGCGGCCACCGCGCCCGGGTTCAGCGCGTCCACCGGGTGCAGCTCGGCGACCTGCGCGATGCCGGGATTGCCCGGGGCGCAGTGCAGGGCGGTGACGGACTCGTCCTTGCTCAGGGCCACGCAGATCGCGTGCTCGCGGCCGCCGCCGCCGATGACCAGAATCTTCACGGTCGTTGAGCCTATACGCTGTCGCTATGCCCTCCGAAGCCGAAGGACACCCGTTCGCCGCCCGGCCGCGCCGGCGGCGGCAGGATCCGCGCGTGCTCGGCGCCGTCGCGGCCGGCGGCTTCCTCGGCGGCGAGGCGCGGTATCTGCTCGGCCTCGCTTTCCCCACAGCGCACGGCACCTTCCCGGCGACGATCTTCGCGATCAACGTCTCGGGCTCGTTCATCCTGGCGCTGCTGCTGGTGCTGATCCTCGAGGTCTGGCCGCCCACGAAGTACCTCAGGCCCCTGCTGGCCACCGGCTTCTGCGGCGCGTACACGACCTTCTCCACCTGGATGGTGGACACCGACCGGCTCGTCTCGGCCGGCCGCTACGCGATCGCGGCCGCCAACATCTTCGGTTCGCTGTTCGCCGGGCTCGCCGCCACCACCCTCGGCCTGGCCCTCGGCCGCGCGCTCGTGACCTACCGCAGGCGCCGCGCCGTGGCCGCCTCCCTCCCCGAACAGCACTCCGAGCCGAGCGAATCGGAGGCCCTGCGATGAGGCTCACCGGTCCCGCGCGCCGACTGACGATCTTCCTCGGCGAGAGCGACCAGTACCACCACCACCCGCTGTACACGGAGATCGTGCAGCGCGCCCACCGCGCCGGGCTCGCCGGGGCGACCGTGCTGCGCGGCATCGAGGGCTTCGGCGCGAGCAGCCACATCCACACGACGCGCTTCCTCAGCCTCTCGCAGGACCTGCCGGTCGCGATCATCGTCGTGGACGAGCGCGAGAGGATCGACGCGTTCCTTCCGCAGCTCGACGAGCTGGTGACGGAGGGCCTGGTGATCATCGACGACGTCGAGGTCAGCCGGTACGTGGGGCGGAACCCCTGATGCCGCTCGCCATCCTCGTCGGTCTCGCCGCGGCGCTCGGCGCCGTCGCGCGGTACGTGCTGGACCAGGCCGTCGCCCGGAAATGGGAGTCGCCCTATCCGTGGGGCACCTATGCCATCAACGTCTCAGGCTCCTTCGTCCTGGGCCTGATCACCGGATTCTCCCTGCACCACGGGCTGGACCCGCACGTCGTCAGCGTCCTGGGCACCGGAGTCTGCGGCGGCTACACGACCTTCTCCACCTTCAACTTCGAGACGATCCGGCTGACCGAGGACGGCTCGCTCGCCGGCGCCTTCGGCAACCTCGCCGCCGGCATCGCGTCCGGACTCCTCGCGGCCGCGGCCGGTCTCGGCCTGGCGCTGCTGATCTGAGCCGGTGACCGTCTTCGCCCGGGCCATCGCCCACGTCGAGTCCCGTTCGTCGGGACCGGCGCTCGACCCTGCCCTGCGGGTCACCCTCAACTTCCATCCGGACCGGGTGACCGCGGGCGTGCCGATCCTGGCCGCGCTCGGCCGGGAGCGCGTCTACAGCTCCCAGTTCGTCACCGGCACGAGCAACGGCGGCCTGACCGCGCATCCCGGCGGCGACCGCTGGAACTGGGAGAGCCGCATCTTCGGCGGCGCGTACGACGAGGCGGAACCCGGCCACCGTCCCGTCTACGGCGCCCTGAACTTCCGCAGGCGCTCGGTCGGCGCCGCGCCGCGCTTCGGCTCCGCGCACTTCCGGCTGACCGCCGAGGCCGCGGCGCGCACCACGTTCTGCTTCCCCGACAGCGCCGAGGACCCCGCGGACTTCGGCACAGCCCGGCGCATGGGGCTGATAGAGCTGGCCTCGAGGGACCGCGACCGGCAGAACCTCGACGACTACATCGAGGCGCACGTCCACGGCCCGGTGCGCGTCGAGAGCGACGTGGAGGCGCTCGTCCTCGATCCCTGCTACCAGGGCACGGACGTCGAGGTCGCCGCCGAACTGCTGCCGTGCCCCGTCGAATGGCACCGCGGTTTCCTGCTGCGCGCCGAGACCCTGGCCGCGAACCCCGCCTTCCGCAGCCCGGAGATCGTCCGGCTGGGCCAGGAGATCGCCGTCGACGGCTGGCTGGACCCGCGGATCCTCGGCGCCGCGGCCGCGACCGGCCGGCACGACCCGCAGCAGCTCAAATACGTCTGGCACTACCTCGCCAAGTTCGGCGCGCCGCGCTAGAGGTGCTTGGACGCCTCGCGCACGGACAGCGGCGAGAGCTCCTGCCGCTTCAGGAACGCGCGCACCGCGTCCGGCGCCGTGTACGCGTACTCCCGCAGCGCCCAGCCGATCGCCTTGCGGATGAAGAAGTCCGGGTGCCCGGCCTGCAGCGTGCAGTACTCGAACAACCGCTTCTCGTCGGTCCGGGCCTTGTAGTGCAACTGATGCAGGATCGCCGTACGCGCGATCCACAGGTTCTCGTCACGCACCCACGCGTCCATCTCGGCGACGAGCTTCGGGTCCGCGGTCACGAGCGGCCCGACGACGCGCGTCGCCAGCGGGTCGACCGTGTCCCACCACGAGTCCGTCGTGAGCAGTGTCCGGATAGTCGTCAGCAGGGAGCTGTCGCAGTACTTCACGTTCGCGATGAGGTGGTCGATCGCGAAGTATCGGAACTCGCGCTCTGGCAGCTCCCAGCAGCTCATCGCCAGCGCGGCGCAGTCAGCCGTCGTCGGCCGCACCTTGCCCGCCGCCTTCAAGACGGCCTTGGACAGACGCCGCCGCTCCGGCGTCGCGATCCCGAGATACGAGAACTGGTCACGCATATAGGCACGCTGAGCCGCCGCGCGCTCCTCGTCCGCTGCGGCCCGATAGCTCGCGATCAGCGCAGGTAGCAGGTCCACGCGGTCAGTCTGTCATCGGGCGGCCCAGTACGCGCGTCGCACGCGCAGCAGCCAGTCCTCCGCCACTCGGTAGTCGGGCTCGTCCGGCAGCACGGTCCGCGCCTTCGCGAAGCGCTCCTCGGCCTCTGCCATATAAGGAGCCGCCGCCTGCGCATCGGCCGCGACCCGCTCACCGAACGCCCGGTACAGCTCCGGCTCCTCGAGCCGCACCCGCACGTGTCCCGACGTATAGAGCTCGTAGCCCTGCTCGACGAGCCGCATGAGATGCCGAGCATGCTTCGCGAGCCGCGCCGGGGACGATGCCGACGAACCCTGATCGCGCAGCATCAGCTTGCGGAACTGCTGATTCGCGTAGCCGAGGTACGCGTCCTTGGTGCGCTTGGCCGAGAGGAACGACGTCCGCAGCGCGATCGCCTCGTCTCCCAGCTCCGTGCGCGTCTCGTAGAGATCGTCCGGCAGCCACAGCAGCTCGCTCGCCGTCGGATTGCCCACCAGGAAGAGGCGCAGCGCCTTCCCCGCCTCGTGATACGTCACGTCGGGATGCGTGGTGACGCGGCTGTCCCGCGGCGGATCGAGCCGCAGCAGATCCAGCGTCGGCGCCGCGAACATCCCCAACCGGTCCACGTCGGAGCCGGGCCCCGCGAGCCCGTAGGCCGTGGACCCGACGATGCCGGAGAGCAGGACTTCGCCCTCCGGCATCTGTGTCGCCCCCTGAACGGTCACGGGAGCAGGCTAGCGTCGCACCCGGCCTCAGTGCTGCTGGAAATCGCGGTACACGGTGACCTTGGGGCTGAAGGAGCCGGTCAGCGCGTGCTCGACCGGGCCCTCCGGCGAGGTCGCGGCCGCGGTCTTCAGGATCGAGGCCACCTGCATGGCCAGCGCGTCGGCCGCGGACTGCACCTGGTCGGCGGACAGCTTGGAGTTGCTCAGCGCGTTGAGCTCGTGGTGGATCCTGTCGAGCTGCGCCCGCGCCGTGGCGTTCAGCGTGAACGCCCCCGGCGTGGAGACGACGAACTGGTAGGCGCCGGCCACCGTCTGGCAGCCCGCGCAGTGCACGTTCTGCGCGTCGCTGAGGTTCACCGCGTCGAGGTGGATGTCCGTGCCGGCCATCGTGGCGATCTGGAAGGACAGCGAGACCGAGCGGCACGGGGCGTCCGGCGAGCAGGACACCGACTCCGCGATCGCCTGGTTGCGCAGGTACGCGGCGTTCACCGAGCCGTACTGGTGGACGGTGAACGAGTCCTTGAACGAGGTCTGGTCTCCGGCGTTGCTGAGCGCGAAGGTGTAGTTGTTCGCAACAGCGGTGCCGCCGGTGTCCGAGGAGAACCCGTCGCCGAGCGTCACGGCCTGCGCGATGCTGCCGATGGTGCCCACCGTGCCGAGCGCCGCCGTGGCCAGCACGCCGAGGCGGACCATGCGCCGCGTCGCCGTTATGTGGCGGGCCTTTCTTCGGTGCGAGGATGTCATTTCTCTCCCTAGGTTGGTGATCCGCTGGGCGTCGCGGACGTGGTCGAAGCGGTCGCCGAGCCTGTCGGGGTGGCGCTCGACGAGGGCGTGGCCGTGGTCGAGGTGCCGCCGGACGACGGGGTCGCGGAGGCGGACGGGCTGTGCGCCGCGCTGCTCGCGCTCGGCGAGGCCGCGGGGGCCGAGGTGGCCGGAGCGGTCGACGCGGCCGGGGCCGCGGCGGAGGCGCTCGACTTCACGGCGCCCGCGGAGGCCGTCGCGCTGTGGTGCACGCCCGGCACCGCGCTCGGCGACGGCCGGCTTGAGGTGGTCGGGCTCGTGGTGGCCGAACCGCCCGACGTCGGCGCCGCGACCGCGGTCGGCACGCCCGGCTGCAGCACCGGCACCATCGGCGGCGTCGGCGGCAGCGGTTTCGGCGTCAGGCCGACGACCCAGGCGAAGCAGAGCCCGCCGACCAGGACCGCGCCCGTCGCCATGATCCCCACCTGCAGGCCCGTGTTGCCCTCGCTGGCCCGGCGCAGCGTGCGCAGCAGTCGTCCTGTCAGCCGCACCGACAGGTAGACCATCCCGGCCAGCGGGCAGATCAGCATCAGGCTGCCGATCACGCCCACCAGGCCCGCCGCGATCTGGCCGTGCACGAACGCCGAACCGGTGCCCTCCACCTGCTCGGTCAGCGAACGCGCCCCGGTGGTCAGGATCCGCGGCAGGTTCCACAGCGCGTAGCCCAGGTCGCCGAGGATCAGCGGCACCATCGCGAGCACCCACACCGTGACGATGACGCGCGCCGAGCGCTTCAGGTCCCTGACCTCGGACGGCATCGGCCGGCCGGGGACCATGCTGCGCAGGATCGGCTTGATCTTGCCGAACAGGTCGGGCACCCCGGCCAGGTCGCCGAGGATGTAGTAGCCGTCGAGCCGCACCGCCGGCATGAGCTGCTCGAGCACCTCGAAGTGGCCGAGGTACACGGCGCTCAGCAGGAAGGGCTGGCCGGTCAGCAGATACAGGCCGGTCAGTCCGAGCATGAACACGACGTTGAAGTAGACCCCGCCGAGGTCGGTGCGGATCCGGCCGGTCCTGTCGATCCGGTAGACGTCCGTGACCTCGGTGTACATCGAGGGCCAGACGAGATAGAGGCCGCACCCGATGCATCCCGGGCGGGCCCCTCCGTACCGGCACGCCGACGCGTGCCCGAATTCGTGGAACACCAGCGACGCGACGGTCAGCCCGAACACCGCGAGCATCAGGACCGGCTGGTTGAGCACGCCGAGCACCGGGCCCATCGCGCCGTAGAAGCCGAACAGCCACACGTCCATCACGACTGCCGCGAACAGCACGAGACCGACGATCGGCGGCCGGTGCAGCCAGGACAGCGCCTTGCCGATCCGGTTGACCCGCTCCTCGCTGAACAGCACCCGGTGCCCCTTGAGCGCGAGCAGCAGGTCGGAGCCCGGAGCCTCGACCTCGTCGCCCTCCTGGTCCCAGGGCACGACGACGCCCAGCGGGATCAGCTTCTGGTCCAGCAGGAACCTGATGTTCTCCTCGCTGACCTCGCGGCCGTGCCGGGCGCTGACCCGATGGGAGATCCCCTCCGTGTCGCGGCGCCCGTCGACCGCGTCGGCGACCAGGTGCAGCAGCCGGGACAGCTGCAGCACCTGGCCGTCGCCGCGCCGGGCGATGTACTTGGGCTCGGTGAACCCGGACCCCAGGTACTCGCCGTGCAACCGCAGCCCCGCGCTCGGCCGGGGGACGGGGAAGGAGCGGCCGGGCGGGACCACCGGTTCGGCCATCGGCACGGAGACGGCGAACCCGCCCGGACCGGGCACGAACGCCTGCGTCTTCGTCTTCGCAGCGACTGTCATTTCCTCGACGTTTCTCGAAGACGGACGGGCGTCGCGGGTGGCGGCCCGCGACACCCCCGTGCCTCGGCGCGGACCTGCTACTGGGCGATCGAGATGCTCTGCGCGGCCTCGCCCTGGGCGGCGGCGCCCCACGAGTCGAAGTTGCCGACGTTGGAGGTGTTGGCCGCGTTCACGGTGGCCGCGTGGACGGTCTTGGTCACGCCCACGGTCTTGGTGAAGCTGAAGGAGAGCTTGCCCAGCGCCTCGCGGCCCGGCAGCAGCTCGGCGGACTCGGCCTGCAGCTCGTTCATGTCCATGCTCATGGTGTTCTCCCTGTGTCTTATCGGTGGTTGACGGTGCGTCGGGTGTTACTGGCTGATCGAGATGCTCTGGACGGCCTCGCCCTCGGCGACGGCGCCCGGCGAGCACCAGTTGCCGACGTTCGAGGTGTTCTGGGCGTTCACGATCGCCTTGTGCACGGTGGTCGTCTTGGTGAAGCTGAACGAGAGCTTGCCCAGCGCCTCACGGCCCGGCAGCAGCTCAGCGGACTCGGCCTCAAGCTCGTGCAGGTCCATGCTCATGTCGGATCCCTCCGGTTCGTCCAATCGTGTCGGACGTTCTGTCCAACGAGATTGGACAGTAGTCGGTCTCCGGAAGGGCGCGCAAGCGATTCTCGGAAACTGATGGCAACGGACTCGTAACGCTGCGAAATCGGCTGGTCGGGTGCCGTGGGTGCGCCCTGGCGTAGCGAGGGCTTGATTCACAATCCGCCCGTTCCCCCTAGAATCGACGCCGCAGCACCTCTCCCCGAGTCCCGGCTAGCGCAGATGCAGGTGTCCAAAGTGACGAACGCGGCGTCCAACGCCTTGCAGGATCTGGTGCGCGAGCGACTGGAGCGCCAGGGCTGGTCCTACGGCGACGTGGCCCGACGCGGCGGAATCCCGCGATCCACCGTGCACCACCTGGCCACCGTGGAGCGCCTGGTGCGGATGCCGCAGCCGGCGACGCTCGAGGGCCTGGCGCTCGGACTCGAACTGCCGTTGGACGCGGTGCGCAGGGCGGCGGCCGAGTCCTGCGGGATCCACGTGTACGAGGCGGCGCCCGATCCCGAGGTGGACGTGCTGATCGCGAGCCTCCAGCAGCTTTCCGCAACGGACCGTCGGCATGTGGCCGCCCTCGTCGAGTCCCTCCTCGTGCGCGGCAAGCAGCCCGACGACGCCGACACCGCGGGTCCCGAGCCCAAACCGCACGATTGAGCGAATCCGGCGCGCGGCGCACGCCCCCGGTGGCGCTGCCGTGGCGCCACGTATTGCGGCGAGCATTTCGGTCAAGACTCCGCCAAGAGACGTCCGCGCACGTTAACGTCTCGTGAACCGATGCGCAGGCCTGACCTGCGTCCACGGTTCTCCGGCGCAACGCACCAAGGAGTCACGTGCTTGTCGTGCAAGGGGGGCCCACCACCGCCGTGGTCCGGGGCCGCGAGGGGGAGTCGGTCGTCCTCCTGTCGGGTGAACTCCCGGCCGAACTGACCGACGAGAGCCTGGGCCCCGTCCTGGACCTCGCCGCCGCGGTCCTCGACGCCGAGGAGATGCAGCTGTTCCTCAGGTGCCTGGACCGCCTGCGGGCAGGCGACACCGCCCGCACCCGCCGCGTCGAGATCGACGGCGCGGTGCTGACGGTGTATTCGCACTCGTACGAGGCTCCGCCGGCGGCCGGGGTCTAGTGCCGCCGCGCTCGGGTTCTCAAGGCGGCCGTGCTCTCCGTGGGCATCGCCGTGGTGGGCGCTCCCGTGGTCGGTGTCCCCGTGGTCGGCGTTCCCGTCGCCCCCGAACAATCCAACTCCGCCGCGAACGGGAAGTTGTGGATCTCGCCCGCGTTCGGGTACCCCCCGATTCCGTTGGCCGGCCCCGCTTCGAAGGCCTTCACCGCGATATCGCCCTCGACGTTCGACGGATCGAGATCCACCAGATGCGCGTTCGGGGCGTAGATCGTCCCCTCCAGCGAGTCCCCGCCGGTGATGGCGATCGAGGTGGCCTCCGGAAAGTCCCACAGCATGTACGGAGCCTGCGTGCCCGAGACCCCCGGAAGATTCGACACGTGCCAGAGGTAAGGCGTGTCCGTCGGATCAATCACGACGACGAACGGCGTAGTCGCACTCGGCTGCGTCCGGAAGCCGAGCTCCGACAGCTTATTGACATCCGCGCCGGTCAGATGCAGCACGTTCGCCTTCCCGGGAGTCAGCGTCACATAAGCCTGCGTGCCGCCCCCGAACCCCGTCTGCTGCGGCAGCGCGTTCCCGCGACGTACGTCCCCGTCTGATGGATCATCACGTTGTACCCCGGCCCGAAGCTCAGATCGCCCCCGACCGCGACGGTCCCCTCCGTCTCCGTGCTCCCCAGCAACGCGTCATGCTCCACGATCGTCCCGAACCCGAGGGTCCCCGCCATCGGATTCCCGACCGCCGCCCGCCGCCACCGCCCGCCACGGAGGCAACGGCACCGGCTGCCGACGCCCCTAACCCCGCGCACGCCACAGCGGTCAGCACGACAAGCCCTTTACGCATCTCCATGCGCCCAAGCTGGAAACCCCCAGCCCGCACCCCTCCCCGCCACGCAGGCCGCCGCATGGAAACCATCTCATCGGCCCAGCGGTCAGTGAATGTCGGCCGAAACGATGACGCCGTTCTCCACGGTGTAGGTGCCGGCGAAGTACTTGTGGGTTCCGTCGGTCTGGGTGGCGTCGAGCTGCACGGTCACTGTGTTACCGGACACCGAGAGGACGGTGACGTCATCAGCGGTCGTCCCCGCGAATCCCTGCACGAACGAGTCGTACGACCCCTGTTCGATGTTCTTGCCTCCGAGCAACCATGCGGCCGCATAGTTGCCATCGTTGATCGCTGCGAAGTACTGCTCGACGACTGCCTCGGCGCTGCCCGAGCCGTTGGATGCCGAGGCCACCGGGCTGTTCGAGGGGGAGGCCGGTGCCGCGGCGGTCGGCGATTGGGCGTTCTCGATCTGCCATTCGCCGGTGGTGCCGACCAACCCCGCATTGAGCGAATACTGCGCCTGTGTGATCTTGTCTCCGGACGGGACGTCGAAGGTGACATAACCGAGGGCCACATCGCCGGGAGCGAGATTGACGGCGGACGGCATCTGCGCCCCGGCGGCCGTCGACGTCACGATCGCCTGCTGCATGTTCTGCCCGGATGAGTCCTTCGCGCTGACCTCCGCGAGCGGATCGTCCTGGTACGACCGCGTGCCCGTGTTCGAGATCCGGAACTGGACGGACTCGAACCTGTCGCCCGGCGACGGCGTTTCGAACTGGTTGGCGGAGGAGTCCGGATCGACGACCCGGACGACGGTCACGGCGATGTTCGTCCCGTTCGCTCCGTCCGAGAGATCGATGGTGTCGCCGACGCCGGCCTTCTGGGTCGAAGCCGTCGGCGCCCCGGATGACGACACGTGCGCGGCCGTGGTGGATACGCCTCTGGAGGCGCAGCCCGCCGCCGCGATGGACAGCCCGACCAGCGCCACGGCGACGATCCGCCGACGGGATGGTGGAGCAGGAGGGTCGCCTCGAGTCGTCATGTCCGTCTCCCCTGCAAGCTCTCGGATGCTGGACACTCACGCACCTCAAGCCTTGTATGCTCGCCCGGCCGCCGCGCGACCTCGCCCGTGATCTATCCGCCATGCGGGTGACACCCACTGCTTGAACTGCGGCTTTGTGCGCATACCGCGGCGCTCGGGACGCTGTAGCGCGCTTGTGACAAAGCCTTGTCTCAGTGTCTCCCCGCGGTCCGGATAATTGCCTGCTGACCAAGGCCGCCTCTCGGGCGGCAGCTGTTCGTCTTCGATGGGGGAATCGGTGTCTCAACGCCGCCGCTTCACCGTGTCGGTGGTCGTGACCGCCGCCGCGGGCGCCGCATTGTGTTTACCGGGCTCGGCCTTCGCCGCCGCGAGTAAGGCGGGGGTCTCGGCTGCCGTGCACCGCGTGTCGGCCGCGCAGGGCAACGCTGTGGCCAAGGGCACCTCGCCGGCCCTGAAGACCTTCACGAGTTCGTCCTCGAAGTCCGCGGCCGCGGCGGCGGGCACGACGATCTACGTGAACGGCGGGCAATTCAAGGACTGTTCCGCGAGCCCGGGCACCGGCACCGCGGCGGATCCGTACTGCTCGCTGCAGACAGCGGTCGACGCCGCGTCCTCCGGCGACACGATCTCCGTGGCGTTCCAGCAGTACCCGTACGTCTATCCCGCGGTGACCGTCTCGACATCGGGCATCACGATCCAGGGCAACGGCTCGACGATCGCGAACTCCGCAGGCGCCGGCCTCGTGCTCAGCGGGGTCACCGGCGTCACCGTCTCGAACTTCACCGTGACCTCACCCGGATCCTCCGTCGTGCAGGTCGTCGGCTCGCACGACGTGGTCCTGGACACCATGGACGTCGCCACCGAAGGATCGTCGACCACCGGGGCGATCGCCATCGACGGGGCATCCAGTGGAATCACCGTCAGCCGCTCGATCGTCTCGCAGCGGGGCTGGTCTGCCGGTGCGGAGGGCATCGTGATCGCGTCAGGGGCCTCGAATGTCGATCTGGCCTCTGACGTCATCGCGACCTTCGGCGCGGGAGGCGTCGTCGCCAACGGCGTCGCAGGTCTCGATGTCGTCGGAGACACGATTCAGCGGTCGTGCGCGGGTGCGATCTCCGTCGGCGGCGCGTCCACCGGCGTCTCGATCGAGAACAACCTGCTGGAGGACGACAACTCCGCGGTCGCGTACAACGTGAACGGCGACGAGGCCACCTGCACGCAGGACGGCCTGGCGTGGGCCCCCTCCGTGACGGTCACTGCTGATACGGCGGCGGCCACCACCAGCGACTACAACGACTTCCTGTTCAGCGGCTCCACCGCGCCGTACGCGTGGGGCGGCACCGTCTTCGGAACGATCGCCGCGATGCAGAAGACCGGCGTGGACCCGCACGACATGCTCGAAACGAAAGAGCCGCGCACCATCAGCACCAGCACGCTGCACTACAGCGTCGTCCCCGCGATTCTGTTGAGCGGCTCGACGGGTATCGGCGCGGCCAACCCGAACGCGCCCGGCGCGCTCAGCACCGACCTGTACGGCGTGAGCCCGTATACCGACTGCGGCGCGGTCGCGTTCACCGACGACCACCTCAAGCCGAAGCTCATCCTCGCCGATGTGTCCGCGACGGGCATCGAGGCGAGTGTCAGCGAATCGACTGGTGACTTCCCGATCGATCTCAGTGGGTACTCGATCAATTGGGGCGACGGCACGGTCACCGGCGTCGGCGGAGACGGGTACGTCGAAACGCACGACTACGCGGCTCGTGGGACCTACCAGATCACGCTGACAGTGACCGATGACATGGGGGACTCGGCCTCCGTCACGGAGTCGTTCTCCACGGCGCCGGACGACCACATGGTGGCGAACCTGTCGGTCAGCGACACCTCCGCGTACGGCGTCACGGCGAGTGGCACGGCGTCGACAGGCGACGACGGCGTGGCGAACTACGACTACGCCTGGGGCGACGGCGCCGTCACGACCAACGGGGCGTCGACCGCCACACACACGTACGCCTCACCCGGGACCTATACCGTCACCCTCACGGCCATCGACGCGCACGCCGACTCGGCGACCACGAGCGTCACCATAACGACCGCGGGCTCCGACTACACGGCGTATGGTCCGGTGCGGCTACTCGACACTCGCAGCGGTACCGGCGGCGTCTCCTCACCGCTGACGTCCGCCGCGCCGATCAGGCTGAAGGTCGCGGGCAACGGCTCGATCCCGGCGAACGTCACCGCGGTCGCCATGAACGTGACGGTGACCAACGCCTCGGGATACGGCAACGTCGCGGTCAACCCGGACGGCGCCACGCCCTCGGGCACCTCGAACCTGAACTACGGGTCCGGCCAGACCGTGGCGAACATGGTCATCGTGCCCGTCGGCAAGGACGGCTACGTCTCGTTCAGCAAGCAGGGCCCCGGCGCGGTCGCGGTGATCGCGGACGCCGCGGGCTACTACACGCCGACCGCCGCGTCCGGGTACACCGCGGGCTCCCCGACCCGGATCCTGGACACCCGCGACGGAACCGGCGGCGTCTCGCAGCCGCTCACCTCCACCGCCCCGATCAAGCTGAAGATCGCCGGCAACGGCTCGATCCCGGCGAACGTCACGGCCGTCGCGGTGAACCTGACCCTGACCAGCGCCTCCGGCTACGGCAACGTGGTCGCCTACCCGGACGGGTCCACGCAGCCGACCGCCTCGAACCTGAACTACTCGGCCGGCCAGACGATCGCGAACGCGGCGATCGTCCCGGTGACCGACGGCTACATCGACCTGGCCAAGCAGGGCCCCGGCGGGGTCGCGATGATCGTGGACGTGGACGGGTACTTCAGCCCCGACGGCGCCGGTGCGTACGTGCCGGTCACCCCGAGCCGCCTGTTCGACTCCCGCAAGGTCGCCAACGGCAAGCTCCCCGCCGGCTACGCCGACGGGCTCGGGATCGACCAGGACTCCAGCGGCGACGTGCTGCCCGGCGTGACCTCGCTCGTGCTGAACAGCACGGTGACGAACGTGACCGGGACCGGCTTCCTGACGGTCTTCCCGGACAACACGGACGGCCTCAACGGCGAACCGCTCGTCCCCAACGCCTCAAACCTCAACTTCGGCGCCGGCGCGACGGTGGCGAACCTCACCTTCGCCACCCCCGGAACCAACGGCGTGGTCGACTTCTACAACGGCGCCCGAAGCTCCAGCCTCGACCTGATCGTCGACATCTTCGGCTTCTACCAGAAAGACTGACGGGGAGCGGCCCGGCCCGGCGCGCCTGGCCTGCTCGGCTGGCCCGGGTAGCCCCCGCTCGGCCGACCCACCCGCCATTACTCCATCCAGAAACGACTAAGGCCCGACGCCTCCCAGAGGCGTCGGGCCTTAGTCGTTTTTCCAACGCGCGCTACCGACCCGCCGTCAGGAGTACCGCAGGACTAGCTCGCGGCGAAGTACCCGAACACGTCGGCCACCAGGTCGGTCGAACCCGGCGAGTCGTCGTATACGGAGATCGAGTCCCCGCTTCCCGTCGTCGCGAACAGCCCGAACCCGGCGATGTTCTGCCCCTTGCCGAAGTTCAGCGCCGAGGTGTCCGGCCTCGGGGTACCGCCCGCGTCAACGATCAGCGAACCGCCCGCCGTCTCGTCCGTGGCCGTCACGTTCGCGGCCATCGTCGCGCCCGCCGGGATCGACTGGAGCGTCCCGGACGTCGTCGCACCCAGGGCGAAGGACTCCGTGCTGTCACTCGCGAGCGAAGAGCCCGTCGTCAGACGCGTGTCGACCGCGCGGTACGGGGTGACCGGCATGAATGCGTCCGGTGCTGTGGGCGAGAAGTATCCGGATACGTCGGCGATCAGGTCCACGGAGCCGGTGAGGGCGCCGTTGTAGAGCTCGATCTTGCCGTCTGCGGCGATCGGGACGATCACGGTGTTCGAGATCGTCTGTCCGGGGCCGTAGTTCAGGCTGGACGTCGTGGGTACCCCGGCGCCGTCCGGCTCGGCCGCGATGAACCCGCCGCCGGTCGCGTTCGTCTCGGTCACGTGCACGGCCACCGCGGTCACATCCGCCGGGATTGAGTCCACGCCGACGATCGGCACGGAGACGCTGGACTTCGCGCCGATCTCGGCCTTAGCCGCGCCCGTCCCGACGCGAGTGTCGAGAGCCCGGTCCGGCGCCGTCGGCTGGAAGCCCGCGCCGGTGCTCTGGGAGAAGTACCCGGCCACGTCGATGATCGCGTCGGCATGCGTGCCGACGTTTCCGTTGACGCACACGTCGAAACGACCGTCCGCCGGCAGCGGCACGATCGCGCTGTTGGCCACAGTCTGACCGGCGCTGTAGTTCAGGTTCGAGGCGTTGCCGGAGCCGAGCACGAACAGTCCGTTGCCCACGGTGTTGGTCACCGTGAGATTGACCGCGACGGCCGTGATACCGGCGGGGATGCCGTCGACGCCGGTCACCTGCGCGGAGGTGCAGTTGCCGTTGTCGAGGGGTTGTTGCAGCGTGCCGGTGCCGTTACGCGTGTCGAAGATCCGCGTCGGCTTCATCGCCGTGAAGCTGGAACCGGCCGTGGTGAAGGACGTCGTGGTCGACACGGTTCCGCCGGTGGTCAGGCTCGCCGTGTCTGTGATCGTGTATGTCCCGGGCTTGGCGTAGGTGTGCGGCGTGCTCGTCTGGGCCGCGGTGCTCGAAGCCTGTGCCGTCTGAGTGTGCCCGTCACCCCAGTTGATCGTGTAAGAGACGGCGGCCGTCGTGCCCAGGTAGACATTGCGTGGCGGTCCGCCGCCGGTTGCGGCGGTCTCGGCCATGGTGGTGGCCAAGCTGACGCCGCGGCCACCCTGCGCGGTCGCGGCCGCGGTGACACTGGGCGAGTACGTCTGCTGGATCGCGCCACGTGCGCAATCGGCGGGCGTACCGGCCCCCGTGATGGCGACGAGTGGATCACCCGAGCATGCGAGGCCGAAGAAGTCGGTGGACAGCATCCCCGGAGCCGACGCGTTCGCGGAGTTGATCTCCGGCGCGGAATTGGTGAGGAAGGTCGTTCCGGAATAGTAGAGAAGAGGATCCGCGTTCACATCGTGCGCGCCCTGTCCGCTGGCGGCGAAGAGTGCTGCCGCGGTCTGGTAGCCGGTTCCAGCCCACGAGTAATCGGTCTGCGCCGTCCCGCCGTAGACGACGTTGTAGTCGAGCGTCGTTCCCGCCGCCGACGACGCATCGACGGCGACGGCCGGCGCTGCCGTGGCAGTGGTCGCCTGCGGGTACGTCACGATGTTGTTCTCAATGGTGGTCCCCGTCGAGCCGCCCGACACGCTGATCGCGTTCGCGCTGGCCGGCAGATACTCGATCGTGTTGGACGTGACGACCGTATTCGACGCGCCGGTGATGTCGATGCCGTGTACGGCCTCGAGCCCGTCGAGCACGGCGTCCGTGCTGATCACGTCACCGGCGGCCGTCATGCGGTTCTGGGAGCAAGGACGGCTATGTCGCACGCGGCAGAGTTGTCGGCTTTCAGCCGCTTTGATCGGCGCTCTGGCAGAGGTGACCAATACGTTGTTACGCGTGCCGTTCCGTGCCGGGCTGTCCCGACTTGCCGTTGACGTCGCCCGCGACGTGCCGTTCCATTTCGCTGCACGTCACGAGCGGGTCCCTCCCACGGGCCTCCCATCCGGCATCCGGTGTGATCGTTCGCGTCCCTCCCACCGGTCCCCGCCCATGGGAGGCAAGTGGCCTGCTCGCTTATGCCGGCCCGTCCGCGAGTCCTCGTGGGCCGTCAAGCGACGGCATGTATAGTTAGGAGTACGATTATTAGTATTACGCTCCTAATAGAGGCCCGGTGTTTGCGAAGCCGCAGGACATGTTCGATCGGGACGCGGAGTGGGCCGCGCTGGCGCGTTTCGCGGCTGATGAGCGTCCGGGGGCGAGCCTGGGGGTGGTCTCGGGGCGCCGCCGTCAAGGAAAGACGTTCCTGCTCGATGCGTTGTGCAAGGAGAGCGGCGGATTCTTCTTCGAAGCGACCGAGGCAGCGGATCCGGAATCGTTGATGCGGATCGGCGCAGAGCTCGGGCAGTTCACGGCCGCAGCCTTCCCGCCACGTCCTGCGGATTGGCACGAGGTGATCGACGGACTGCTTCGTCTCGGCGAGGAACGCCCCGTGACGGTGGTGATCGACGAGTTCCCTTACCTGGCGAAGGCCAGTCCGTCGCTGCCTTCGGTGATCCAAGCGGCCTTCGGT
>DASTAE010000220.1:0-8336 GCA_035712985.1 Actinospica sp. | reverse complement strand
GGTTCGGCTGGGCCGGCACGCGGCCCGATCGCAGCACACTGATCGTCTTGATGAGCCCGGCGATGCCCGCCGCCGCGTCTGCGTGTCCGAGCACCGCCTTGATCGCGCCGACGGTCAGCGGGCGGTCGGCCGCGCGTCCGGCGCCGTAGATCTCCGCGAGGACACCCAGTTCGACCTGGTCGCCGAGCGCGGTGCCGGTGCCGTGCGCCTCGACCACGTCCACCTCGCCGGAGGACACCGCGGCCTCGGCCAGAGCCTGCCGGATCACGCGCTGCTGGGAGGGGCCGTTCGGCGCGGTCAGGCCGCTGCTGGCGCCGTCCTGGTTGACCGCCGAACCGCGGATGACGGCCAGTACCCGGTGCCCGAGCCGACGCGCGTCCGAGAGCTTCTCGACGGCGACGAGGCCGACGCCCTCCGCGGGCCCGAAGCCGTCGGCGTTCGCGGAGAAGGCCTTGCAGCGGCCGTCCGGCGAGAGCGCCCGCTGCCGGGCCAGCTCGATGAACGCCGCGGGGCTCGCGTACACACTCACGCCGCCGGCCAGCGCCAGGGCGCACTCGCCGGAGCGCAGAGCCTGCGCGGCCAGGTGCAGCGCGACCAGCGAAGAGGAGCACGCGGTGTCGATGGTCACCGCCGGGCCCTCGAACCCGAACACGTACGAGATGCGCCCCGACGCCACGCTCAGCGTGTTGCCGGTCAGCGCGTGCCCCTCGATCTCGCGCGGCGGGTTGGCCAGGTTCTGGACGTACTCCGAGGTCGCGGCGCCGACGAACACGCCGGTCCGGCTGCCGCGCAGCGCGTTCGCGTCGAGCCCGGCGTGCTCCAGCGCCTCCCAGGCGGCCTCCAGGAGCAGGCGCTGCTGCGGGTCCATGGCCAGCGCCTCGCGGGGAGAGATCCCGAAGAACTCGGCGTCGAACCCGCCCGGGTCGGCGATGAACCCGCCCTCGCGCACGTAGGTCGTGCCCGAGTGCTCGGCGTCCGGGTGGTAGAGCGCCGCGAGGTCCCAGCCGCGGTCCTCGGGCATCGGACCCGCCGCGTCGACCCCGTCGGCCAGCAGCCGCCACAGCGCGTCCGGCGTGTCGGCGCCGCCGGGGAAGCGGCAGGCCATCCCGACGATCGCGATCGGCTCGCGGGCCGCGTCGCGCAGCCGCCGGTTCTCCCGGCGCAGCCGGTCGGTCTCCTTCAGCGACACGCGCAGGGCGTCGACGATCTGCGGCGGTGCGGACTCGCTCATCGCAGTCCCTCCTGGAGTTCGTGTTCGGGGTCGTTCGCGTAGGCGAGCTGGAGCAGGTCGTCCAGCGCCATGCCGTCGATGTCGATCGCGGGGCCGGTCTCGGGCTCCTCCGGCGTCCCGTCAGGCTCCCGCCGCTCCTCCGGAACCAGCTCGGCGCGCAGGTATCCGGCGAGGGCGACGGGGTTCGGGTAGTCGAAGATCAGCGTGGCGGGCAGCCGCAGGCCGGTGGCCGCGCCGAGCCGGTTGCGCAGCTCGACGGCGGTGAGCGAGTCGAAGCCGAGGTCCACGAAGCCGCGGTCGGTCTCGACGGTGGCAGCCGACGCGTGCCCGAGCACAGTGGCGACGTGCCCGCGCACGAGCTCGCGCAGCAGCCGGTCCCGCTCGGCCGGGGACGCGGCGCCCAACTGGCCGAGCAACGCGCCGCCGGACGGTCCGGCCCCCGCCGTGGCCCGCCGCTGCGTCGCCCGGACGAGCCCGCGCCACAGCGGGTGCAGCGTGCCCGCGTCGGCCTGTTCGCGCAGGCGCGGGATGCTGAACCGGGCGGCGACGACGGCTCCGTGGTCGGCCGCGTTCGCCGCGTCGTAGAGCGCGACGCCGTCCTCGGTGCTCAGCGGCGTGACGCCGCCGCGGGCCAGGCGGGCCAGGTCCCCGGCGTCCAGGTGGCCGATCAGCCCGCCGGACTCCTCCCACAGGCCCCAGGCGATCGACACGCTCGGCCGGCCGCGCGTGTGCCGCTGGACGGCCAGCGCGTCGAGGAAGGCGTTGGCGGCCGCGTAGTTGGCCTGGCCGGGGCTGCCGAGCGTGGCGGCCGCGGACGAGTAGTAGACGTGGTGCGCGTCCGGGGCGAGCTCGGCCAGGTGGGCCGCGGTGGCGACCTTCGTGCGCAGCACGCTCGCGAGATCCTCGGACGTCAGCTTGGGGATGGTCGCGTCGCTCAGGGTCGCCGCCATGTGCACGACGTCGGTCAGCGGCCGATCCGCGGGGACCTCGGCGATCAGCTCGGCCAGCCGCACCGCGTCGGCCGTGTCGCAGGCCACGGCTCTGATACTCGAATCCGGATACGCCGCGGCCAGGCGCTCCAGCCGCGACCGCGCGGCCTCGTCGGTGCCGCCGCCGCGCGACGCGAGGATCAGGTCGCCCGCCTGGCCGGTGGCCAGCAGGTGCTCGGCCAGGTGGCCGGCCAGCGCACCGGTTCCACCCGTGATCAGGGTCGTGCCCGCAGGTCGGTCCGGCTCGGGGAGCGACAGGGTGATCTTGCCGACGTGGTGCGCCTGCTGCATGAACCGCATCGCCTGCTGGACCCGCGCGATCGGGAACGTGCGCGTGGGCAGCGCGTCGATGTGGCCGGAGGCCAGCAGTCCGCCGACCGCGTCGAGCAGGCGGTGCGCGCGGTCCGGATCGGTGTCGGAGAGGTCGAAGATCAGGTACTTGACGTGTGCGGGCAGGGTGGCCGGGTCGCGGTGGTCGGTCTTGCCGAGTTCGACGAACCGGCCGCCGGTGCGCAGCAGGTTCATCGAGACGTCGATGTGCGCGCCGGTCAGGCTGTTGAGGACGACGTCGACGCCGGGGAACCTGTCCCGGTACTCGGTGTTGCGCGAGTTGGCGATGTGGTCCGGCTCGATGCCGAGCCGGCGCAGCGCGTGCCACTTGTTCGGGTGGGCAGTGGCGAAGACCTCGGCGCCCATGTGCCGGGCCAGCTGGATCGCCGCCATCCCGACGCCGCCGGTCGCCGCGTGAACGAGCAGCCGCTCGCCGGGCTTGAGGGCGGCGACCTCGGTCAGCGCCTCGTAGACGGTTGTGTGGGCGACTGGGATGGTGGCGGCCTGCGTGAAACCCATCCGGTCCGGCATGCGGGTGACCAGTCTGCGGTCCACGACGGCGCGCGGCGAGAACGCGTCCGGAATCAGCCCCATGACGCGGTCGCCGGGCGCGAGGTCGTGCACGTCGTCCGCGGCCTCGACGACGATGCCCGACGCCTCGCCGCCGATGTCCGAGCGTCCCGGCAGCATCCCGAGCCCGACGACGACGTCCCGGAAGTTCAGCCCGCAGGCCCGCAGCGCGATCCGCACCTCGCCCGAGCGCAGCGGCGCGGCGGCGGCCGGGTTGGGGACGCAGGTGAGGCCGTCGAGCGTGCCGTCCGCCGAGGGCTCCAGCTTCCACGGAGCCGGGTCGTCGGGCAGAGCGAGCGCGGCCTTCGCGTCCGCACGTGCGAGTCGCGGCGCCAGCAGCCTGCCGTAGCGGACGGCGAGCTGCGGCTCGTCCATCGCCAGCCCGGCGCCGATCAGCGCGGCGTTCGGCTCGTGGTCGACGTCCAGCAGCACGAAACGCCCGGGCTGCTCGGACTGCGCGCTGCGGACCATGCCCCACGCGGGCGCCGCCACGAGATCGGGGATGTCCTCACCGGGCTCCGTCGAGACCGCGCCCCGCGTGACGACCACGAGCTTGGCCGCCTCGAGGCGCGGATCGGCGAGCCAGGTCTGCAGCGTGCCGAGCAGATCGTCGAGCTTCTCGGTCACCGACGCGGCGAGATCGGACTCTGCGTCCCCTGCGACACAGACCAGGACGACCGGCGCGTCGCACACGTCGCCCACCTCGCTGAACCGCCGCAGCTTCAGCGCATCGGCGAGTCCGAACGGGTCGTCGCCGAGCAGCCCCCAATCCGTCGGAGCGTCGGCACTCTGTGTGGGCATCGCCGACCAGCCGATGTGGAAGAGCGAGTTCGCGACGCCGCTCGTCGCCGCCGCGTCGGGCACGAAGGGGCGCAGCGCGAGCGTGCCGGTGAGAACGGGCCCGCCGCTCGGATCGGCGGCTCTGATCGTCAGCAACTCGGGTGTGTCGGCTTCGATCCGCACGCGAAGCCGGGTCGCGCCGCTCGCGTGCAGCGTGACGTCAGACCACGAATACGGCAGCAGCGTCTGCGCTTCGGGGCGGGTGACGGCCGCGGCGTGCAGCGCGGCATCGAGGAGCGCCGGGTGGATGGTGAACCGCGCGGCGTCCTGAGTGGCGCTGTCCGGCAGCGTGATCTCGGCGTACGTCGCCGTGCCGTCCCCGGCGCGCCACACGGCCGTGAGCCCCTGGAAGATCGGACCGTAGTGGTATCCGCTTTCGGCCAACCGGTCGTAGAGCCCTTCGATGGACACCGGCTCCGCGCCCTTCGGCGGCCAACTGGTGAAGTCGTCGGGTGCAGCGTCGGCCGCCTGGTCGGCGATCCGGCCCGACGCGTGCCTCGTCCACGGGTCATCCGACGTGGCCCGCGAGTGAACCGACACGCTCCGACGCCCCTGCTCGTCGGCCGCACCCGCCATGACCTGCACGTGGACGGCTCCGCCACGCTCCGGGAAGACGAGCGGGCTCTCCAGCGTCAGCTCCTCCACCCCGCGACCGCCGGCCTGGTCCGCGGCGTGGATCGCGAGGTCGAGGAACCCCGTGCCGGGGAACAGGGTCAGGTCGGTCACGCGGTGGTCGAGCAGCCAGGGGTGCGTATGCACGCTGAGACGGCCGGCGAGCACGACGCTGCCCGTGTCGGCCACGTGGGTGACCGTGCGCAGGACGGCGTGGTCGCTACCGCCCTCACCGGGGTCGGCCGCGGCGTCCTGGGTCAGCCAGTAGCGCTGATGCTGGAAGTCGTAGGGCGGCAGATCCACCGTCGGACGACCTCCCGTCGGCGCGGCGAGCGCGGGCAGGCCCACGGTCCAGGCACGAGCCCGGTTGAGAGCGAACTGCCGCGGTCCCGGCCGGTCCCGTTGCAGAGTGCTGATCACCGTGGCGCCCTCGGCGGTGTCCTGGATCGCGGGCGTGAGCACCGGATGCGGGCTGACCTCGATAAAGCAGTCGTACCCGGCGTCGATGAGATGTCGGACGCTCTCCTCGAAGCGGATCGGCTGACGCAGGTTGGTGTACCAGTACTCGGCGTCCAGCTGCTCGGTCTCGAGCCACTCGCAGGTGACCGTCGAGAACATCGGCACGGAGCCCGCGTCCGAGCCGACGCCGTCGAGCGCCGAGATCAGCTCACTGCGAATCTGCTCGACCTGCGGCGAGTGGGACGCGTAGGTCACGTCGATGAGCCGGGCACGCAGCTCGTCCTCCTGGCATCGGGCGACGAGCTCGCGCAGCGCTTCCGGCTCTCCGGCCACGACCACGGACGACGGCCCGTTGTAGACCGCGATCGAGATCGCCTCGCCCCACGGCGCGATCCGTTCCTTCACCTTCGCGAGCGGGAACGTCAGCGCGGCCATCGCGCCACCGCCCTCCAGCGCCACGATCGCCCGCGAACGCTGGGCCACGATGCGTGCCCCGTCTTCGAGCGACAGCGCGCCCGCGACGCAGGCGGCAGCGATCTCACCCTGGCTGTGGCCCACCACGGCCGCCGGTTCGATCCCTGACGCGCGCCAGAGCTCCGCGAGCGAGACCATCACCGCCCAGAGCACCGGCTGCACGACGTCCACCCGGTCCAGCGACGGCGCGTCGGGCGCCTGCCGGATCACGTCGATCAGCGACCAGCCGTCCTCAGCCGGGATGTGCTTCGCGAGGGCGGCCGCGCACCGCTCCATCTGGGCCCTGAATACGGGCTCTGCATCGAGCAGATCGGTCGCCATCCCCGCCCACTGCGCGCCCTGTCCGGGGAACACGAACACCGGTCCGCGCTTCCGGCTTGAGCCGCTGATCTGGCCCGACACGAGGTTCGGCGCCTCACGGCCCTGGGCGAGCGCACTCAGGCCGGCGGAGAGCTCGACGGCGTCCTGGCCGACGAGCACCGCGCGGTGAGCAAGAGGGCTGCGACGGATGAGCGCGGCGCCGATCTCGCGTGCGTCGACATCCGGATCGGCGGCGACGAACTCGGCCAGGCGCCCAGCGTTGCCGCGCAGAGCAGCCTCGCCACGTGCGGATACCGGCCAGAAGATCGGGCCGTCTTCGCTTGCGCCATCCGTTTCGGGCGAGTCGTCGGACGGTGCCTGCTCCAGGATGACGTGCGCGTTCGTCCCCGAGATACCGAAGGCCGATACGCCGACGCGACGCGCGTGGCCGTGGTCCGGCCACTCGACGGTCTCCGTCAGCAGGCTGACCGCTCCGCTGTCCCAGTCGACGACGTCCGTCGGCTGATCGATGTGCAGGCTCCGCGGCAGCACGCCGTCCCGCAACGCCATGACCGTCTTGATGATGCCGGCCATGCCCGCGGCCGCCTGCGTGTGCCCGATGTTCGACTTGACCGAGCCGAGCCGGAGCGGGCGGTCGGCGGGCCGGTCCTGGCCGTACGTGCTCAGCAGCGCCTGGGCCTCGATCGGGTCGCCGAGCGCGGTGCCGGTGCCGTGCGCCTCGACGGCGTCGATGTCGGCGGGCGCGAGGCGGGCCGCGGCCAGGGCCTGCTCGATGACGCGCTGCTGGGACGGGCCGTTCGGCGCGGTCAGCCCGCTGCTCGCACCGTCCTGATTCACCGCCGAGCCGCGCACCACGGCCAGCACCCGGTGGCCGAGCCGGCGGGCGTCGGAGAGCCGCTCGACCGCTATCACGCCCGCGCCCTCGGCGGTGCTGAGCCCGTCGGCGCCCGCGGCGAAGGCCTTGCAGCGGCCGTCGGGCGCGAGCGCCTGCTGCCGGGCCAGGCCCAGCAGGACCGCCGGGCTGGAGAACACGGTCGCGCCGCCGACGACGGCGAGCTCGCATTCGCCGTTCCTGAGCGCGTGCGTGGCCTGATGGAGCGCGACCAGGGACGAGGAGCACGCGGTGTCGAGCGTGAAGGCGGGGCCCTCGAAGCCGAACAGGTACGAGATACGGCCCGAGATCACGCTGAACGCGTTGCCGATCATCGCGAAGCCCTCGGCGGCGCGCGGCTCGCGGTTCAGGTCCGGTACGTAATCCGAGGTCAGCGCGCCGACGAACACGCCGGTGCGGCTGCCGCGGAGCTCCGGGACGTCCAGGCCGGCATGCTCCAAGGCCTCCCAGGACAGCTCCAGCAGGACGCGCTGCTGCGGGTCCATGGCCAGCGCCTCGCGGGGCGAGATGCCGAAGAACTCCGCGTCGAACCCGGCCGGGTCCGCGATGAAACCGCCCTCGCGCACGTAGCACTTGCCGGGCTTTCCCGGCTCGGGATCGTAGAGCGCGTCCAGGTCCCAGCCGCGGTCGGTGGGCAGCGGGCCGATCGCGTCGGTCCCGGCGAGCACGAGCCTCCAGAGCGCCTCCGGGGTGTTCGCGCCGCCGGGGAAGCGGCAGGCCATCCCGACGATCGCGATCGGCTCGTCGGCCGCGGCCGTGCCACGACGGCGCGTCGGCGTCTTCGGGCGGCGGTCGCTCCCGCCCGACGCGCGGCCG
This sequence comes from Actinospica sp., assembly GCA_035712985.1. Classification (GTDB taxonomy): domain Bacteria; phylum Actinomycetota; class Actinomycetes; order Streptomycetales; family Catenulisporaceae; genus Actinospica. The sequence goes on along the minus strand of DASTAE010000220.1, from coordinate 802 downwards.
GCCAGATAGGCGGCGAGGGCGTCGGGCGTCGGGTAGTCGAAGATCAGCGTGGCGGGCAGCCGCTCGCCGAGCGTGGTGCCGAGCTGGTTGCGCAGCTCGACCGCCGTCAGTGAGTCCATGCCCTGATCCAGGAAGCCGCGGTCCATGGCCACGGCGCCGGGCGAGGCGAAGCGCAGCACCTCGGCGACGTGCGCGCGGACGAGGTCGGCGTACGCCTGCGCGCGCTCGGCGTCGGAGAGCAGATCCAGCTCGGAGAGATCGGGACCGGTGTCCGCCGCCGAGGCCGTGGGGCGTTGGCGGCGACGGGGCGCCCTGCGTGCCTTCTCGGGCCGCGCCGCCGCCTCGCCGGCCGCGGTCGGGGCCGGACGCAGGACGAGCGAGTCGAGTTCGGCGACGAGGTCCCCCGCTCCGTCGGCGAGCGTCATCGTGATCGTGTTCGGTCCGGCCGACGCGAGCCGCACCCGCAGGTCCGCCGCCCCGGCCGCCAGCAGCTCGAAACCGTTCCAGGCGAACGGCAGCCACACCTGCCCTTCCGCGACGAGCCCGCCGCCGGCCGCGCGCAGGGCCGCGTCCAGCAGGGCGGGGTGCAGGCCGAACCGGCCCGCGTCCTGCCGGGCGCCGTCGGGGAGCGAGATCTCGGCGAAGACCTCGTCCCGGCCGCGCCGCCAGACGCGGCGCAGGCCGCGGAACGCCGGGCCGTAGTGGTAGGGGCCCGATGCGTCGCCGTACAGCGGGTCGACGTCGACCGGCTCGGCGTCCTCGGGCGGCCAGGTCTCGAGCCCGGTGCCGCCGCGCCGCTGCT
>DASTAE010000219.1:0-12459 GCA_035712985.1 Actinospica sp. | reverse complement strand
GCCGGTGATGGAGGCCGTACCCTGCAGCGCTTTGCGTAGACCCGACATGCCAACGGATCATGCCATCGGATTTCCGGTGTTCCGGAAAGACGGGGCGTCAGGTCCCTCGGACGGCTTATATAAATGCTTATCGCCGGGACTGGGCCGTGTCTTCGAAGTGGCGTCGGATCAGGCCGCGGCGTCTGACGCGTGCGCTCGCAAGGCGCAGGGGCGGGCGCATACTCGGTCGTCTGCAACCGCTCCTGCAACGTCGCGAGCGTGCGTGGCAGACGTCGCGGCCCCGGCGATACTTCGAAGACGCGGCCTAGGCGGGGGTCTCGGCCGCGTTGACCGCCATCAGCGCGAGCTCGGCGACGGCGCCCGGCGCGCGCAGCGGGACCATGTGGTCCGAGCCCGGGATCGTGAGCACCCGGCAGGAGGGCAGCCGCTCGGCGATCGCCCGGCAGCAGTCGGCGACCATCGGGTATTCGAGGTCTCCGACGAACAGCGTGACCGGCGTCTCGACCTCGCCGAGCCGCTCGAAGACCGGGGGATCCTCGTCGAGGTACGGGGCCTGCCGCTCCATTCCGGCCACGGCGCTGCGGATCTGCGTCTCGACCGCCTCGCCGGCCCCGGCCCGCGCCCAGGTGCGCAGCCCTATCTCGACCGCGCCTTCCACGTCCCGCGCCTGCGCGGCCGCCGAGATGTCGGTCATGAACGGATCGTCGGCCGGCCACGGATAGCCGGACACGCCGGGGGCGAGCAGCAGCAGCTCCGCGACCCGCTCCGGCTCCGCGACCGCGAGGCTGAGCGCGGTCCCGGCGCCGCCGCTGTGCCCGGTGAGCACGGCGCGCCGCACGTCGAGCCGGTCGAGCACCGCCCGCAGCTCGTCGAGCGCCGTGTAGCGCCGGGTCGGGGCCGAGGACTCGCCGTAGCCGAGCGAGTCGTAGCGCACGACCCGCACCTCGTCCTCGAGCCGGCGGGCTATCTCGTCCCAGATCCCTGAGTCGCCCCAGCCGGGATGCAGCAGGACGACCGGCACGCCCTCGCCGCCGCTGTCCCGGACCCAGACCTCGCCACCGCCCGTCTGCACCATGAGCTCCATGACGGCGAGTATGCCCGTCGGCGTCGCTTTGTGTCGCAGGCGCGCCGTACGGGAGCGTATGGGTTCGGTTAAGCGGCGGTGACCGGAATGCTCGCGGGCGCCCGGTCCCGCGCCGTGGCGAAGCGCAGCCGGAGCGCCAGCGCGACGCAGACTCCTGACGTGATCGTCAGCGCCCAGGCGATCGAGCCGCCGCCGAAGACCTCGATCGCCAGGCCCAGCAGCGGTCCCGCCGCCACGCCGCCGAGATTCGCGGCGAGGATGGCCCCCGTCGCGGCCCAGCGCACCCCCGGCACCGCCCGGTTGAGCCAGGGTAGTCCCGCCGGGAAGACCGGCGCGTTGAAGAGCCCGACTCCGGCCAACGCGTAGGGCGCGAGCGCGGGGATCGCGGCCAGCGCCAGGCAGGCCGTGGTTCCGATGCAACTCACACAGACGATCGTCGGCTCGCTCCACCGCAGCGTCAGCGGCGCCACCAGGAAGCGGCCGACGGTCAGCATCAGCCAGTACACGGAGGTCGCGTTCGCCGCGTAGTCCGCGCCCCGGCCGAAGAGCTGAAGGTACGTCGGCTCCCACGCGCCGACCCCGGTCTCGACGGCCACCTGGAGCGCGTAGAGCGCGAGGAAGGCGACGATGATCGGGACGACGATGCGCGCCGCGCCTGTGCCCTCGGGGCCGCGTTCGGCGGAGGCCTCGTGCGCTGATGCGCCGTCACCGACCCTGCGCAGCACGAACGCGACGAGTACGAGCAGTACCGATGTCCCCGCGAACGCGTACGGGTAGTTGTGCCCGCCGAGCAGGCTGATCAGCAGCGGACCGAGCACCGCGCCGACGCCGTAGTGCGCGTTCAGGATGCTCAGCATCGCCGGACTGCGGCGGCCGAAGCCGACCGAGAACATCTGGTTCAGCCCGTAGTCCATGCCGCCCGCGCCGAATCCGAGCAGCAGGCTCGCGGACAGCGCCAGGGGCCACGTCGAGGCGAGTGCGAAACCGAGCGAACCCGCGCCCATCAGCAGGAAGGAGAGGAGCAGCAGGCGTCCGTTGCGCAGCCGCCGATGCAGCGTCCCGCCGACGACCACCCCCGCGCAGGCGCCGCCGAAGTACATGCTCAGGGCGAGGCCGGCCGCCGAGGGGGACAGGCCGAAGCGCGCGCGGAAGGCCGGGATCGACGGACCGAAGTACGCCGAGATCGCGCCGAGCAGTACGAAGCCCGCGCAGGCCGCGATCGTCGCGGTCCTGCCGAACAGATCCGGGGTCTCGGTCGATCGATCCACCCGAGCACTCTAGAGGAAATGAGCTGTGAACGCTCCCAGCGCTTACTCCGCGTCCTTGACCGTGCGGAACGGCCGGCCGTCGAGCGTCCAGTGCCGGTCCGGCTCGATGCCGAGGGCCGCGAACGCGTGCGCGGCGACGTCCGTGTGCCGCAGTTCGCGCTCCGGGGCGACGCCGGGCGCGATGTCGGGGCCGCAGGCCGCGATCCAGGCCGTGCGCTCGAGCGTGGAGCGTCCGCCGTGGCCGCCCTCCTGCACGTGGCCGTGGTCGGTGACGACGATGACGGTCCAGTCTTCGCGCTCGTATTCGGCCCGGCCGCGCACCGCGTCGAGCAGCCGTCCGAGCCGCGCGTCGGCGTTCTCGATCGAGTCCAGGTAGCGCTGCCCGCAGCCGTGCAGGTGCGCGGTCTCGTCGGCGGCGCCGAGGTAGACGAACGAGGCGTCGATCGGGTCGCGGCGCAGCACGACCTCCGCGTCCACGGTGATCTCCTCGTCCACCACCTCCCAGGCCTCGGCCGTGTGCGCCTGCGGGGCGACGTAGTGCAGCCGGGTCGGCGCGGTGAACAGCGGGCCGCCGTCGCGCGCCAGCACCAGCGGGTCCCAGCCGGCCGCGACGAAGGTCCTGCGGCCGAGGACGCGCGCGAGCCGGGTGGCGAAGTCGGGGAAGACGCCGAGCCGGTGGCCGGCGAGGTCGTTGTTCCAGATGCCGTGCTTGGCCACGTGCACGCCGGTCACGATCGTCGCCCAGCAGGGTCCGGACATGGTCGGCGTCTGCTCGTCCACCAGCACCGGAGCCAGGAAGCCCGCGTCCCGGACCGTGTCGAGGCGCGGGGTCCGCAGGCCCTCGAGCAGATCGAGGCGCACGCCGTCGATCCCGACCACCAGTACGCGTCGCGCGCGTGCGTCATTCACGCGCGCAGCCTAGCCGCCGTACCGAAGCGGCGGGTGAACGCCGTATCCCAGGAAAATGTCCGACCCCGGGTCTAGAGTCTGGTTCATGGCCGAAACACTGCTATTGGCCGGTACGCGCAAGGGCCTCTTCCTGGCCCGCAAGCGCGCCGGGAGTTGGGAGACCGAGTCGCTCCAGCTGCCGATGCAGGCGATCTACGCCGTGGGCATCGACACGCGGAGCAGTACGCCGCGCCTTTTCGCCGGGGCGACGAGCGAGCATTGGGGGCCGACCGTCCTGCACTCGGACGATCTCGGCCGCAGCTGGCAGGAGCCGGACCACGCGCCGGTGTCCTTCCCTGAGCGCACCGGGACCGCCCTCGCCCGGGTCTGGCAGATCCAGCCGGGGCCGGAGGACCAGCCGGGAGTGGTCTACGCGGGCGTCGAGCCGACCGCGCTGTTCCGCTCGGAGGACGGCGGCAAGAGCTTCGAGTTCAACGAGGCGCTGTGGGACCACCCGCACCGCCCGGAGTGGGCGCCCGGCTACGGCGGCCAGGCGCTGCACACGATCGTGCCGTATCCGGGGCAGCCGGACCGGATGCTGGTGGCCATGTCCACCGGCGGCGTCTACCGGACCGTGGACGGCGGCCGCAGCTGGAACGCGGCGAACTCCGGGATCAAGTGCACCTTCCTGCCGGAGGGGGAGCAGTATCCCGAGTTCGGCCAGTGCGTGCACAAGGTCGCGCCCGACGCGGGCGATCCGGACAAGCTCTACCTGCAGAACCACAACGGCGTCTACCGCACCCAGGACTGGGGCGAGACCTGGACCGAGGCGGCGAAGGGCCTGCCCGGCGAGTTCGGCTTCACCGTCGCGGCGGACAAGCGCAAGCCGGGCAGCGCGTACCTCTTCCCGCTGACCAGCGACATGTACCGCTTCGCCCCCGAGTTCCGCCGCCGGGTCTACCGGACGGACGACGGCGGCGAGGCCTGGCAGAGCGTCAGCGAGGGCCTGCCCGCCGAGGAGTTCTACGGCCTGGTGCTGCGCGACGCGCTGTGCACCGACGACGGCGATCCGGCCGGGGCCTACTTCGGCACCCGCTCCGGCGAGCTCTACGCCTGCGCCGAGGACCGCTGGACCACGGTGGCCACCGGCCTGCCCGACGTCCTGTCGGTCCGCGCGACGGTCATCGACTGAGGAGGGCTGAGGGCGTGACGCAGCAGGAGCAGACCGGAACCGGCGCCGACTTCGCCGCGGCCACGGTCGTGGTGCCGAGCGCCCTCGCCGCCTTCGCGGGCGGCCGCTCGCACATCATGGTGCCGCTGGCGCAGGGCACGATCGAGGGGCCGCGCTCCGCGCTGACCGCCGTGCTCGACCAGCTCCGGCGCGAGGTCCCCGCGCTGGAGCGGCGGATCAGGGACGAGCGCGGCCGGGTCCGCGGGCACGTCAACATCTACGTGGACGGCACGGACATCCGCGAGCTGGCCGGGGTCGGCACGGTCATCGTCCCCGGCGCGACCGTGCACATCATCGCCGCGGTCAGCGGCGGCTAGGGGGGCGCTATCCTGCGGAGATGGCGAACCAGAGTACGCAGTCGGGCCCCGTCACCCAGGCGATCGTGCTGGCCGGCGGCAAGGGCTCGCGCCTGCGCCCGTACACCGACACGCGCCCGAAGACGCTCATCGAGATCCCCGGCACCGGGCGCACCATCCTCGAGCACCAGCTGGACTGGCTGGCCGAGGAGGGCGTGACCGACGTGGTGCTCTCCTGCGGGCATCTCGCCGAAGTGCTGGAGCAGTGGATCGCGGACACCGAACTGCCGGTCCGGGTGACCACGGCCGTCGAGAAGACCGAACTCGGCCGCGGCGGCGGCCTGAAGTTCGCCGCCCGCGGGCTGCCGCGCCCCGACGAGCACTGGTACGCGCTGAACGCCGACATCTGGACCCGCTTCCCGCTGCGCGAGATGGCCGCGGTGCACGCGGGCGCCGGCGTCCTCGGCACGCTCGCCCTCGCGCGGCCGCGCATCCCGTGGGGCGTCATCGAGCTCGATGAGAGCGCGCCGGTCGAGGGCGGCGGCCTGATCGCCGACTTCGTCGAGTCGCCGCTCACTCCGTGGCCGGTCAACGCGGGCGTGTACGTCTTCGCCCCCGAATTCACCCCGCTGCTACCCGATCTCGGCGACCACGAGCGCACGACCTTCCCCGCGCTCGCGCACGACCGCAAGCTGGCCGGGTACCTGATCCCGGAGGGCGTCTACTGGCGCGCGATCGACACGGCCAAGGACCTGGAGACCGCCGCCAAGGAACTTGCCGCGCTCCGGCGCCCGTGACGCCGCACCTCGCCGTTCGCCGAGCAGAATCTGGCCGGCGGTTACCTGCTGAGGTAGAGGATCCCGAGCACGAGGCCGCCCAGCAGCCCGAGGAGGATCGCGCCGCCGAGGCAGGACAGGGCGACGCCGAGCAGAATCTGGCCGGCGGCTATGAGGGGGTTCTGCGACGAGGGCGCGTTCTGCCGCTGCGTTGCCGGACGCGGGTCCCGGGCCCGGGTCCGAGGTCGAGCCCGGGACCCGCTGGTTCGTTCGGTCACGTCACGGTCCCGTCTGCTCCGACTCCGTCATGGTTCTACGCTAGTGTAGTAGTTAACGATCGGGGGGCCTGGACAGTTCCATTCACCTGGATGACGGCTCGGGTTCACGCGGCAGGGGCGAAGCGTCTACACTCGCTCATGACTTCTACAAGTTTGTAGATGCTCCGCGAGTAGAAACGGCCCTCCGCCCATGGCACTCACCCTCGCAGCACCCGCCGTCTCCACCGTGACCACCGCCGACGACGGCTGGTACCGGGACGTCACCTCGTTCGCGCAGCACACCGGCTGGCTGCACGGCGCGATGAGCCTCTACACGGAGGGGGTGTTCGCAGTGCTGGTGCTGTTGGCGCTCTATGCCTGGTGGTCGGCGCGGGCGCGGGCCGACCTGGCGGCGCTCACGGCCGTGCTGTGGACCGGGATCGGGACGCTGGTCTGCGTCGCCTGCGGGCTCGGGCTCAAGCAGGTGTTCCAGGAGTCGCGCCCCTGCCTCGCGATCCACGTCGCCACGGTCCAGGCCTGCCCCGGGCCGACGGACTACTCCTTCCCCTCCGACCACACCACCGTCGCCGTGGCCCTCGCGGTCGGACTGTGGATCTTCAGCCGCAGGCTCGGGATCGTCGCCGCCGTCCTCGCGCTCACCGAGGGCTTCTCCCGCGTCTACCTCGGCCAGCACTACCCGCACGACGTGCTCGCCGCCATCGTGCTGAGCACCGTGCTCATGGTCGCCGGCTGGATCCTGATGAACCGGCCGCTCGCCGCGCTGCTCGGCGCGCTCGAGCGCACGCCGCTGCGCCCGCTGCTCACCAGCGCCCCGCGGGAGGGCGCCGCGCTCGCGACCGGCGGCGCCGACTCCGTGATGACAAGCGGGCGGCAGCCCTGACATAGTCGGACCCTGCCCGCCGACCGACCGGAGAAGAGGAGCGCGATGGCCCCGCTGCGCAAGGCCCGCGACGCCGAGACCGCGCGCGCCACGCGCCGCGCCCACGGCACCCTGGAGTCGGCCGTGCTCGCGATCCTCTGGGACGCGGGAGGGCCGCTGAACCCCGGCGAGGTCCGCGAACGGCTGGCCGGGCAAGATCCCGGCGCCGGGGGTGTGGCCGCGGGCGAGGGCGAACTCGCGTACACCACCGTCGTCACCATCCTGACCCGGCTGCACGACAAGGGCGCGCTCTCCCGGGAGCGCGAGGGCCGCGCCTACCGCTACGCGCCGGTCGCCGACGAGGCCGGTCTCGCCGCGCGCCGGCTGGCCGCGATGCTGGACGCGGCACCGGACCGGCGCGCGGTGCTCTCCCGCTTCGTCGAGGATCTCGGCGACCACGACGAGCAACTGCTCCGCGGCCTGCTCGACGCGCGCGTCCACCAGCCCGCCGCCGACCTCGACTGAGAGCGCGATGCCGGGTCGGTGTGGCTCGGTCTCCCGTTCGGCGCTGCGACTCTGGGGCTCGCGGCTGCCGACGCGATTCGTCCAGTAGTTCGTCGCCCGCCGACCTCGACTGAGAGCGCTTACTCGCTGCCGAGCACCGCTATCGAGGCCCAGACGCGCAGCAGGCCGCGCCCGGTGTGCTCGCTGCCCCAGTCCTTCGCGAGAGTGTCGACTATCAGCAGTCCGCGACCGCTCTCGGCGTGGTCCGAGCGGGCGGTCGCGGGGATGGCGGGTTCGTGGACGGCGTGGCCGAACACCTCGGTCAGCACGCTGTTTCCGGTGTAGTACATCATCATCAGCACATCGCGGCCGACGCCGTGCACGATGGCGTTGGTCACCAGCTCGCTGACGCAGGCCTCGACGGTCTCGCCGGACTCGACGTGCAGTCCCCAGCGGCGGGTCGCGCTGGTGGCGTGGCGGCGGAAGCGGCCCGCGGCCTGCGGGGAGGCCGGCAGGGCGAGCGCGGTCCAGTCGTAGACCGGCGCGGCGCCGTCGCCGGCGGGTTCGGATGCGGCGGACGATGACGAGGAGCGGGGTGTGGGTGGTAAAGCCGTCATGCGCATCGTCATCGTCACCGTCGGACCGTCGTCCCGGCGACCCGTGGGTCGTGGTCGGCGGGCGGTCTGGGGGCGGGCACGGCGAGCCTGGATGATGTCAGGACACTGTTCTCTCGGGACGCGCCGGTGGGCCGGCGCGCGTCCCTACAACGGGGCTCCGGCTCGTGCGGCTCGTTCCATACGGCTGCGCTCATCAGGCCTCCGCGGTGCGGTCCGATCGCAGAATGTGTAGTACTACAGGTGTACCGCCGATTCGGTTGTGGTACCACAATGGTGGTCCGTCTTGGCCGAATCTTGACCGAAGAGACCTACACTCAGAAGCAAGAGCGGCAGAAGGATCTACGCATGACCTCGTACCGTGACATCGCCGATCTGATGGCTGAGGAGATCCTGCAGCAGGAGCTCGAACAGGGCAGCAAGCTTCCCTCGGTGCGCGACCTCGCCGCCCGCTACGAGGTCTCCGCGAAGACGGCGCACGCCGCGATCCGCGAACTGCAGGCCCGTGGCCTGGTGCGTTCCTATCGGGGCGGCACGATCGTCTCGCCCTTCCAGTCGATCCCGACCCCCGCGGAACGGCTCGAGCGCACGCTGCTCGGCGCCGGCGCGCTGCGTCCGATGGAGCGCGCGCAGATCACCTACGCGGGTTGGGCGGGCCCCGAGGTCGACACGGAGGACTGGCACGTCAAGCATGTGCATCAGGACGTGTATGACGTGCTCAAGTTGCCGCAGGACGTCATGCTCGCCCGCCGCGAGTACGTGATCTACCAGCGCAAGCGGCTGATCTCGCTGACGGTGTCCTGGCATCCGCCGAGGATCGTCGAGCTCGTGCCCGCGCTGCTGGTCGCCGAGCCGATCATGCAGGGCACGGTCGCGGCGCTGGCCGAGGCAGGGGTCGAGTTCGGCTCCGGCGCGCAGACGCACCTGACCGCCCGCCGCGCGAGCGAGCGCGAGGCGCGGCTGATGGGCACCGACGCGGACGATCCGGTGCTCGCGGCCGTATCCCTGCGCGTGGACGCCGAAGGCCACCCCGTGGAGTACGTCGAGACCGTATACCGCGAGATGGAGATCCTCTCCTTCAGTATCTAGTTCTCCGTCTGGTTCGCAGCGAGTTGATGCGCCTGGATCGCCGTGATCGCCACGGTCGTCACAATGTCGGGCACCGTCGCGCCGCGTGACAGGTCGTTGATCGGCTTGCGCAGGCCCTGCAGCACCGGGCCGATCGCCAGGGTGCCCGCCGTGCGCTGGACGGCCTTGTAGGTGTTGTTCCCGGTGTTCAGGTCGGGGAAGACGAAGACCGTGGCGCGCCCGGCGACCGGGGAGCCGGGCAGCTTCGTCGCGGCGACCGCGGGCTCGACGGCCGCGTCGTACTGGATCGGACCCTCGACCGGGATGTCGGGCCGCGTCTCGCGCACGAGCTCCACCGCGCGCCTGACCTTGTCCACGTCCACGCCGTGCCCCGAGGTCCCGGTCGAGTACGAGAGCATCGCGACCCGCGGCGGGACGCCGAAATCCGCGGCCGTGCGCGCGCACTGGATCGCGATGTCGGCCAACTGCTCCGCGTTCGGATCCGGGTTGATCGCGCAGTCGCCGTAGACGAGCACGTGGTCCGGCAGGCACATGAAGAAGGACGAGGACACCAGCGAGGCGCCGGGCGCCGTCTTGATGATCTCCAGTGCGGGGCGCATCGTCGCCGCGGTCGAGTGCACCGCGCCGCTGACCATGCCGTCGGCGAGCCCGTGATGCACCATCAGCGTGCCGAAGTAGTTCACGTCCAGGACCGAGTCGAGGGCCTGCTCCAGCGTCACGCCCTTGTGCCTGCGCAGCTCGACGTAGGTCGCGGCGAACTTCTCGCGCAGCCCGCTGGTCGGATCGGCGGGATCGAGGATGCGCGCGCGGGCGCGGCCGGTGCCCGCGTCCCCGTCGATGCTGAGGCCCAGCTCGGCGATCCGGCGGCGGACGGACTCGACCTCGCCGAGCAGCGTCAGATTGCAGACGTTGCGGCGCAGCAACAGGTCGGCGGCGCGCAGGATGCGCTCCTCGGCGCCCTCGGCGAGCACGATCTCGGCCAGCCGCGGGGAGCGGGCCCGCTCCAGCAGTTCGTGCTCGAACATCAGCGGCGTGACCCGCTGCGGCCGCTCCAGCTCGATCCGGCCGGTCAGCTCCGCGGCGTCCACGTGCAGATCGAACAGGCCGAGCGCGCTCTCCACCTTGCGCGGACCGGTCGCCGAGATCCGCCCCTCCAGCGGGGCCAGCCGCTGCGCGGTGGCGAAGCTCAGCTCGGGCACCACCACCACCGGCGTGCCCGGGGCCAGCCGCGCGGCCAGCTCCATCACCTGCTTGTTCGGCTCCTCGCCCATGGTCAGCACGACGCCCGCGATCGCCGGGGCGCCGGCCGAGTGCGCGGCCAGCGCGCCGATCAGCAGGTCCGCGCGGTCGCCCGGCGCGATGACCAGCGAGCCGGGCTGCAGCGCCTCGAGGAAGCGCGGCAGCATCGCGCCGCCGAACACGTATCCGCGCACGTCGCGGTCGAGCCCGGCCGCATCCCCGAGCAGCACCCGGCCGCCGGTCGCGGCCACCACCTCGCCGACGGTCGGCGCGGCCAGCGCCGGATCCTCGGGCACGACGTACACCGGGACGTTCGAATACCCCGCGAACTGCGCGGCGACCCGCCCGGCCTCCTCGGCGGGGACCCGGTTAGCGATCAGCGCGAGCAGGTTGCAGCCGAGCGCGGAGTAGGCGCGCTCGGCGTTGCGCACCTCGGCGACGACCGTCTCAGCGCTCTGTCGGGCGCCGCCGACGACCGGGAGCACGAGCGAGCCGAACTCGTTGGCCAGCCGGGCGTTCAGCGCCAGCTCGTCCGGGATGTTCGTCTCGGCGAAGTCCGTGCCGAGCACGAGCACCGTCTCGCACTCCCGCTCGACCGCGTGGAAGCGGTCGAGCAGCGTGCCGATCAGCTCCTCCTCGCCGCGCTCCGCGCGCAGCGCCGCCGCGGCCTCGTAGTCCATGCCGTAGAGAAGTTCCGGCGCCAGCGGGACGCGGTACCGCGCGCGCAGCAACTCGACGAGGTGGTCGGTGGAGCCGTGCGCCAGGGGCCGGAACACCCCGACCCGGTCGGAGCGCCGGGAGAGCAGCTCCATCAGGCCGAGCTCGACGACCTGCCGGCCGTCGCCCCGGCCGATCCCGGCCGCGTAGACGCTGCGCGCCATCGATCAGAGCCCGAACTCGGCGCGCCGGTTCGCCGGGACCAGCGCGGCGTAGTCCGGGTGCTTCGAGATCCAGTCCCGGAAGAAGGGGCAGAACGGCAGCACCTCGAGACCGGAGGCCTGCGCGTCGTCCAGCGCCTTCTGCGCCAGCCTCCCGGCCAGGCCGCGCCCGCCGTAGGCCGGATCCACCTCCGTGTGCGTGAAGGAGATCTGGCCGGGGCCGCGCACGTACTCCGCGCGGCCCGCGAGCGCGCCGTCCACCTTCACCTCGTACCGCTCGGCATCGGGATGGTCGACGACCTCGATCGTCTCCGCGGCACCCTGTTCGCTCATCAGTCCGCCTCGCCCTCGTTCGATCCGTGTACCACAATCATGACAGGAGCATCCGACACCATGATCCGTCAGGAGCGTCGTGAGCAATCTGGACCAGGCCCCCGTCGTCACCGTCCGCGGCGGGCTGCAGCGCGTGTCCGCAGCCCCGGTGCACGAGGTGCTGACCGCGCGGACCGTCCAGCTCGGCGAGAGCACGCAGGTCAGGCGATTGCTCCCGAACATCCACCGCAGGATGGTGGGCGCCTGGTGCTTCGTGGACCACTACGGTCCCGACGATATCGCGGACGGCTCCGGCATGCAGGTGGCGCCGCATCCGCACACCGGCCTGCAGACGCTGAGCTGGCTGCACGAGGGCGAGGTGCTGCACCGGGACAGCGTGGGCAGCGTCGCGACGATCCGGCCGTACGAGCTGGGCCTGATGACGGCCGGCCACGGCATCGCCCATGCGGAGCAGTCCCCGGTCGGGCACCCGCGGCTGCTGCACGGCGCGCAGCTGTGGATCGCGCTGCCCGACGCCTCCCGCGAGACCGCCCCCGCGTTCCAGCACCACACCGCCGACGAGCTGCCGCTCGCCACCACGATGGGCGGCCTGCGCGCGCGGCTGATGCTCGGCCGCTTCGACGGCGCCGTCTCGCCGGGCACCGCGTACTCGCCGCTGGTCGGACTCGACGTGGACCTGCGGGCCGGCGCGATCGGAGCGCTCCCGCTCGTGCTCGACTTCGAATACGCGGCGCTGGCGATGGAAGGCCGCGTCGAGGTGGACGGCGTGCCGATCGAGCCGGGCACGATGCTCTACCTCGGCTGCGGCCGCCGCGAACTGACGTTGCGCAGCGACGCCGGGGGAGCGGTGATGATCCTCGGCGGCGAGCCCTTCGAGGAGGAGATCGTCATGTGGTGGAACTTCATCGGCCGCACCGGCGAGGAGGTGGCGGCCTACCGCGAGGCGTGGCAGGCCGCCGATCGGCGCTTCGGCGCGGTGCACGGCTACGAGGGCGACCGCCTCGACGCGCCCCCGCTGCCCGGGGTGCCGCTCAAGGCACGGGGGCGCGTCCGCTAGCCACGCGGGTCAGGGGACCTGCGGCCGCGCCGGTGTGGTCTCCTGCGAGGGCATCGAGTTCGAGG